>WFXP01000105.1 GCA_015490535.1 Gammaproteobacteria bacterium | reverse complement strand
TCCGGTTCACTCGAATAGCCGGCCAGCGCCCCCTCGTCCACCCGCCGCGGATCTATCTTCAGGTAGGCCACCCCGTCCTCGGCCAGCACCAGCGCCTCCTCCACCCCCTCCTCGGCAAGCAGTTGCCTGGTCAGCTCCCGGGCCCGGGCGTCGTCCACCGGCCCCACCTTGATCAGGTAGCTGGTCAGATAGCGGGGCTCGCGCATGGTCAGCGCCAGCAGCAACCATGTCATGGTAACGGCGGCGCCGAACAGGAACACCCCGGCGATCCCGAAAAGGCCGCTGAGCCACCCCCCGAGAAAGCCCCCCGCGAACGCTCCCAGGAACTGGGAACTGGAGTATACCCCCATGGCGGTTCCCTTGCTGTAGGCCGGAGCAGTCTTGGCCACCAGGGAGGGGAGGCTCGCCTCCAGCAGGTTGAAGGCGGTGAAGAACAGGAACAGGGCGAGGACCACCCCGGCAACGCTGCCGCTGGAGAGCCAGATCCCGATCATCGCCACCCCCAAGGCCAGGATCGCGCCGCAGAACACCCGCTTCATGCGGCGCTTCTTCTCGGCGATGATAATGAAGGGCACCATCGCCACGAATGCGGCCAGCATCACCGGCAGATAGACCTGCCAGTGCCGGCTCACCGGGATCCCGGCTCCATCCCGCAGTATGTGTGGAACCACCACGAATATGGCGGTCAATGCCATGTGCAGGGTGAATATTCCGTAATCCAGGCGCAGCAGTTCGCCGTCGCCCAGCACCTCGCGGAACTGGCCGGGCACGGTCTCCGTGTCCCGGTGCAGCTGCAGGTGGCCGGGGTGCGGCACCCAGAACTGTAGCACCGCAATTCCGCCCAGGGCCAGCAGTGCGGTGAGCCAGAAGATCCCCGGCACGCCGATCCAGTGCTCCAGCAGGGGTCCGGATACCATCGCTACCGCGAACGAGACCCCGATACTGATCCCGATCCCCGCCATCACCTTGAGGCGGTGCTCCTCGCGGGTCAGATCTGCGGCCAGCGCCAGCACCACCGCGGCCACCGCCCCGGCCCCCTGCAGCGCGCGGCCCACGATCACCCCCTGAATGGTATCGGAGAGGGCCGCCACCACGCTGCCCAGGGCAAACAGCAGCAGCCCCGCGGTGATTACGGACTTGCGTCCGATGCGGTCCGAGACCAGCCCGAACGGGATCTGGAACAGCGCCTGGGTCAGCCCGTAGATCCCCAGCGCCACCCCCACCAGGGTGGGTGTCACCCCCTCCAGGTGCTCGGCGTAGAGGGCGAAAACCGGCAGAATCATGAACAGGCCGAGCATGCGCAGCGCGTATATGGTGGCCAGCGAGGCGGCGGCGCGGCGCTCCAGCGGCGTCATGTTGTCGGAGGCGATGCTCTGCATGGGGGAGTTTTTCTTTGCGTCTCACGGCCAAAGCATCTTATAGTAACAGGTTGCGCTACGCAGAGAAAAAGCGGACATGGAGAAGCTCATCAGGATCCGTGGGGCCAGAACCCACAACCTGCAGAACATCGACCTGGATCTCCCCAGGGACAAGCTGATCGTGTTTACCGGGCTGTCCGGCTCCGGCAAGTCGTCACTCGCCTTCGACACCATCTACGCGGAGGGGCAGCGGCGCTACGTGGAGTCCCTCTCCAGCTACGCGCGCCAGTTCCTCTCCATGATGGAGAAGCCGGACGTGGAGCACATCGAGGGGCTCTCCCCGGCCATCTCCATCGAACAGAAATCCACCTCCCACAACCCGCGCTCCACGGTGGGAACCGTTACCGAGATCTACGACTACCTGCGCCTGCTCTACGCCAGGGCCGGAGAGCCGCGCTGTCCCGAGCACGGCACGGTGCTCGCCGCCCAGGCGGTGAGCCAGATGGTGGATCAGGTGATGGGGCTTCCGGAAGGAACCCGGCTGATGCTGCTGGCGCCGGTGGTACAGGAGCGCAAGGGGGAGCAGCTGCAGCTGCTGGAGGAGCTGCGCGCCCAGGGGTTCATCCGCGCCCGCATCGACGGGCGGGTGTGCGAGCTGGATCAGCCCCCCGCCCTGGAGAAGAACCGCAAGCACACCATCGAGGTGGTGGTGGACCGTTTCAGGGTGCGCGCCGACCTGGAGCAGCGCCTGGCCGACTCCTTCGAGACCGCCCTGCAGCTGGGCGACGGCCTGGCCCGCATCTCCTTCATGGATGGAGAGCGGGAAGAGATCCTGTTCTCCGCCAAATTTTCCTGCCCGCAATGCGGCTACTCCCTCGGCGAGCTGGAGCCGCGCCTGTTCTCGTTCAACAACCCGGCCGGCGCCTGCCCCGGCTGCGACGGGCTTGGGGTACGGCAGTTCTTCGACCCGGAGCGAGTGGTCACTCACGCGGAACTGAGCCTCTCGGCGGGGGCGATCCGGGGCTGGGACCGGCGCAACGCCTACTATTTCCAGATGCTGGAGTCGCTAGCCAGCCACTACCGCTTCGACATCGACACCCCCTTCGGCCAGCTGCCACAGCAGATCCGTGACGCCATACTGTATGGAAGCGGCGGCGAACCGGTCACCTTCACCTACTTCAACGACAACGGCGGCTCGGTGGTCAAGACCCGGCCCTTCGAGGGGATCATCCCCAACATGGAGCGGCGCTACCGGGAGACCGAGTCCAATGCGGTGCGCGAGGATCTGGCCCGCTATCTCAACCAGCAGCCCTGCCCGGAGTGTGGCGGCAGCCGCCTCAACCTGGCGGCGCGCAACGTATTCGTCGCCGGGCACTCCCTGCCCGAGATGGCGGCACTGCCGGTGGGAGGCGCCTACCAGCTGTTCCGGGATCTCGAGCTGCCCGGCAGGTTCGGCAAGATCGCCGCCCCCATACTGCGCGAGATCACCCTGCGGCTGCGCTTTCTCGTGGACGTGGGGCTGGATTACCTGACCCTGGAGCGCAGCGCCGAAACCCTGTCGGGGGGCGAGGCGCAGCGCATCCGCCTGGCGAGCCAGATTGGCGCGGGCCTGGTGGGGGTGATGTACATCCTCGACGAACCCTCCATCGGCCTGCACCAGCGGGACAACGAACGCCTGCTGCGCACCCTCACCTACCTGCGCGATCTGGGCAACACCGTGATCGTGGTGGAGCACGACGAGGATGCCATGCGCCGCGCCGACCACATAGTGGACATCGGCCCCGGTGCGGGGGTGCACGGCGGACGTATCGTGGCGCAGGGGGATCACCGGGAGATCATGGCGTGCCGGGATTCACTCACCGGGCAGTATCTGTCGGGCAGGCGCACCATCCCGGTACCGGCGCGGCGCATTCCTCCCGATCCGGACCGCATGCTGCGGCTGCTGGGGGCCAGCGGCAACAACCTGCGCGACCTGGAGGTGGAGATCCCGGTGGGGCTGATGACGGTGGTCACCGGCGTCTCCGGCTCGGGCAAATCCACCCTGATCAACGACACCCTCTACCGCCTCGCCGCCCGCGAGCTGCATCGCGCAGCCACCAACCCCGCCCCCTGCCGCGGGGTGCAGGGGCTGGAGCTGTTCGACAAGGTGGTGGATATCGACCAGAGCCCCATCGGCCGCACCCCGCGCTCCAACCCCGCCACCTACACCGGCATCTTCACCCCCATCCGGGATCTGTTCGCGGGCACCCCCGAGGCCCGCGCGAGGGGGTACACTCCCGGGCGCTTCAGCTTCAACGTCAAGGGAGGGCGCTGCGAGGCCTGCCAGGGGGACGGGGTAATCAAGGTGGAGATGCATTTCCTGCCCGACATCTATGTGCCGTGCGACCTGTGCCAGGGCAAGCGCTACAACCGCGAAACCCTGGAGATCCGCTACAAGGGGCGCAACATCGCCCAGGTGCTCGAGATGACCGTGGAGGAGGCGCGCTCCTTCTTCGACGCCATCCCGCCATTGGCGCGCAAGCTGCAGACCCTGATGGATGTGGGGCTGAGCTACATCCACCTGGGACAGAGCGCCACCACCCTGTCGGGCGGCGAGGCACAGCGGGTCAAGCTGGCCCGCGAACTGTCCAAGCGCGATACCGGAAACACCCTCTACATCCTGGACGAACCCACCACCGGGCTCCATTTCCACGACATCGAACAGCTGCTGGGGGTGCTGCACCGGCTGCGCGATCGGGGCAACACGGTGGTGGTCATAGAGCACAACCTGGATGTCATCAAGACCGCCGACTGGATTCTGGATCTGGGCCCGGAGGGAGGGGACGGTGGCGGCACCCTCGTGGCGGCCGGCACTCCCGAAGCGGTCGCCGCCCATCCAGACTCGCACACGGGACGCTTCCTGCGGCCGCTGCTGCCCGCGCTCTCCCGTTACGGCTCCTAGTGCTCTTTCAAGGTAATAAATTAGGATGATCTTCCTCAAATCGTGTGGGTGAAATGGTAAATCACCACGGAGCGGCTCCGTCCTTGACAGGCAGAATGCATGCCACATACTCGGTAGCCAGAAGGGGCTTGGGGCTGTCTGGGCCGGGGAGTGGCGGATATCCACCACCTGCGCCAATTGCAACTGGTTCGGCTATCCCAAACTCTCCCCAATCCCCTTCTGCCGACCATCTTCCGGCGTGCATTCTGCCTGTCAAGGATGATTTACCGTTTCACCCACACGATTTGAGGAAGACCCTTGTGATTTATTGCCTTGAAAGAGTACCAGCTCCCCGGCGTTGACCTCGCCATCTTGCAATATGTTGGCCCAATAGGTAAAATGGGAGTTTGAGCTGGCGGTCCTTATTGGGACTGCCTTTTTGTTTTGGGGAGGACTAACCAGATGTCCGAGCAACTGATGGGCACCTACTCCCCCTTGCCGGTGGCTTTTGAGCGGGGAGAGGGGGCTTGGTTATGGGATACCGAAGGCAGGCGCTATCTGGATGCCTTGAGCGGTATCGCGGTGTGCAATCTGGGGCATGCCCACCCTTCCGTCACCGGGGCACTGTGTAAGCAGGCGGGGAAGCTGCTGCATACCTCCAACATCTATCACATCCCGCTTCAGGAACGGCTTGCCGGGGAGCTGAACCGGCTTGCGGGGATGGAGCGGGCCTTTTTCTGCAACTCCGGGGCCGAGGCGAACGAGACCGCTATCAAGCTGGCGCGCCTCTATGGGCACGGGAAAGGAATCAAGTCTCCAGCCATTATCGTCACCGGTGGCAGTTTCCATGGCCGTACCATGGCCACCCTGAGCGCTACCGGCAACCGCAGGATCCAGGCCGGTTTCGAGCCCCTGGTGAGGGGCTTCGTACGGGTGGAGTATGACGATCTGGAGGCCATGCGCAACGTGGCGAAGAACGACCCGGAGGTGGTTGCGGTGCTGGTGGAGCCCGTCCAGGGAGAAGGCGGGATCCGCATTCCGGAGGAGGGATATCTGCCCGGCCTGCGCGCCCTGTGCGACCAGCAGGGATGGCTGCTGATGCTGGATGAGGTGCAAACCGGCATGGGACGTACCGGGGAGATGTTTGCCTTCCAGCACAGCGGCATCATCCCGGACGTGCTCACCCTGGCCAAGGGGCTGGGCAACGGCGTTCCCATAGGGGCCTGTCTGGCCAGGGGGGAGGCGGCGGAGGTATTCCGGCCGGGCAGCCACGCCACCACCTTTGGCGGCAATCCCCTGGTTTGCAGTGCGGCGCTGGCGGTGGTGGAGACCCTGCAGCGGGAAGATCTTCCCGCCCGCGCGGCGCTGCTGGGCGAAAGGATGCTGGGCCGGCTGCACGACTCCCTGGCGGACAACCCCTGTCTGCGAGAGATCCGCGGCATGGGGATGATGCTGGGGATCGAGCTGAATCGCCCCTGCGGCGAACTCGTGGAGGAGGCGCTGCGGGCGGGGTTGCTGATCAACGTCACCGCCACCAGCGTCATCCGCCTGCTGCCGCCGTTGATCCTGAACGAACAGGAAGCGGATCAGATCGTGGATACCGTGGTCCGGCTGATCGACAGCTTCGCCGCCACCGATCCGGTCGCCGCCTGACATGACAAGGCCGGCCCACTTCCTGACCCTGACCGATCTCGACGCACGGCAGCTGCGCAATCTCCTTGCGCGCGCCATCGAGCTGAAGAGGATGCAGCGCGCCGGAGAGCGCTACGAACCTCTCAAGGGCAGGGTGATGGGCATGGTGTTCGAGAAGTCATCCACCCGCACCCGGGTCTCCTTCGAAGCCGGTATGGCCCAATTCGGCGGACATGCCATCTTTCTCTCCCCCCGCGACACCCAGCTGGGGCGGGGCGAGCCCATCGAGGACAGCGCCCGGGTGCTGTCACGCATGGTGGACGTGATCATGATCCGCACTTTCGAGCACGACAAGGTGGAGCGGTTCGCCGCCTGCTCGCGGGTACCGGTGATCAACGCCCTCACCGATATGTACCACCCCTGCCAGCTGCTGGCCGACATGCAGACCTACCTGGAGCAGCGCGGCGACATCCGGGGACGCACCGTGGCCTGGATTGGCGACGGCAACAACATGTGCCACTCCTACATCAACGCGGCCCACCTGCTGGAGTTCCGGCTGCGTATCGCCTGCCCGGAGGGATACGAGCCGCGCCAGGAGCTGTTGCAGGGCAGCTCAGGCCGGATCGAGCTGCTGCGCGATCCGCTTCAGGCCGCGGCGGGCGCGGATCTGGTGGTCACCGATGTCTGGGCCAGCATGGGGCAGGAGGAGGAGCAGATCCGCCGCCGCCAGGCGTTCGCTGCCTACCAGGTAAACGCCGCTGTGATGGCCGCGGCCGGTCCGGACGCCCTGTTCATGCACTGCCTGCCGGCGCACCGCGGCGAGGAGGTGACGACCGAGGTCATCGACGGCCCGCAGAGCGTGGTATGGGAAGAGGCGGAGAACCGGCTGCACAGCCAGAAAGCGCTTCTGGAGCTGCTGTTGCTTGAGCAGTGATCCTCCAGGCAGGTGGTGCCGGGGTCATTACAGGGTATAATCCGGGGCAGGGTTGCCTCCGGTGTGAACCGGCTCCAACCCAATCTGGCCGGTACCCCTTTTGCGGCATTTACGAGAGCGCAAACCCATGCAAACGGAGATTCCAGTCATCGGTTTCGCCGCCTTCAGCGGCACCGGCAAGACCACCCTGTTGGAGCGGATTCTGCCCATCCTCAGCCGCGGTGGCGTACGGATCGGCATGATCAAGCATGCCCATCACCGATTCGACATCGACACGCCGGGCAAGGACAGCTACCGGCTGCGCAAGGCGGGAGCCCTGCAGACCATGATTGCCTCCAGTCAACGCTGGGCATTGATGACAGAGAATGCGGTCGAGGACGTTCCGGAGCTGGAGGATCTGATCCCCCATCTGGACCACAAGCACCTGGATCTCATCCTGGTGGAAGGGTTCAAGCAGGCCCCTATCCCGAAGATAGAGCTGCACCGTCCCAGTCTGGG
>WFXP01000104.1 GCA_015490535.1 Gammaproteobacteria bacterium | reverse complement strand
GCCATCGAACAGGCATTTCACGATGCCGCCGCAATCGCCGATACGGTGATTACATCCGGCGGCGCCTCGGTGGGCGAAGCGGACTACGTGAGCGAAACCCTGGCCCGGGTCGGCGAGGTGGATTTCTGGAAGATCGCCATCAAGCCAGGCAAGCCGCTGGCCTTCGGCAAGGTGAACGATGCCCTCTTCTTCGGCCTGCCCGGAAATCCGGTCTCCGCCGTGGTCACCTTCTACCAGATCGTCCAGCCGGCACTGCTCCGGCAGATGGGAGCGACCGGAATCACTCCGCTGCGGTTGCGCGCCACCTCTACCACCGAGCTGAAGAAGCGGCCCGGGCGCACGGAGTTCCAGCGCGGTATCCTGCAACAGGATGAACAGGGGCGGCTCACGGTGACCGGCAGCGGCCCTCAGGGCTCCCACATCCTCAGCTCCATGAGCCGCGCCAATTGTTTCATCGTGCTGCCGGCGGAAAACGGGGGAGTTCGCGCCGGAGAGGAGGTGGAGGTCCAGCCTTTTGCCGGGCTGGTCTGAAACGGCGTATCGCCCCACAACCCGGGAGCGACGGAACACGGCTCCGTTACAGCCGCAAGACAGAGGGCACCGTTGTTGATCCGCCACTGTTGCCGGTGTCAACGGCCGGAGGACTCTCTGGCTATGGCACAGATTCCGGACCGCTTGATGCAACCAGGTGTCAACGGCCGCCTCTCCTGCTAGAATGGAATCTTGTTTGGGCATCATGTTCCCGGGAGTCATCTCATGAATCGAATTGCCATCGCTTTCCTGACGGGTCTGCTCTGCCTGGCCCCGCTGGCGGCCTCGGCCGCCGATCCGGTTAAAAAAAGTGTCGCGGAGCTCTACCTGGAGAGGGAGCAGCTCAAGGGGCAGCAGGTCCAGCTGCAGGGCAAGGTGGTAAAGGTGAACAACGGTATCCTGAACCGGAATTTCATCCATCTGCAGGATGGTACCGGGGAAAAGGGGAGCAACGACGTTACCGTTACCAGCCAGGATACGGCGCAGGTGGGAGACCAGGTCAGGGTGGTGGGAACTGTAACCCTGGATCTCGATTTCGGCTCCGGCTACACCTATCCGCTGATCGTGGAGAAGGCCAGCATCACCAAGGTGGAAAAATAGCTTCTGCCCCGGCCCTCTCTCGCCAGCCCTAATGTAAAAAGACGGGCCGGGCCGAGATCGTTGGGCTAATCTCGTTCATGCGCTTCGAAGCCAGCCTCCAGCCGCTCCCAGATGGAGATCCCGCCGCTCATCTTGGCGATCTCCTCCAGCCGCCTTGCATGGCGCTGCAGCTCCTCCCCGCTGGCGCGGATTATCCGTAACGGCGGACGCTCTTGCGCCACCCGGCGCGGGGCCACGGAGCTGTCCTTGCGGACGGTTTGAGGCTCCTCCCGGCCAAGCTCCAGCGAGGTCTGGCCGCCGGTCATGCGCAGATAGAGATCGGCCAGGATCTCTGCATCCAGCAGCGCGCCGTGCAGATCGCGCTGGGAGTTGTCCACCTGATAGCGCTTGCACAAGGCATCCAGGCTGTTGCGCTGCCCCGGGCGCAACTGGCGCGCCATGGCCAGCGTGTCGGTGATGCTGCAGTGCTGCTCCAGAGATCCGAGGTCCTGGTCCAGCAGATGCAGTTCGTGGTTCAGGAACGCCACATCGAAAGGGGCATTGTGAATGATCAACTCAGACCCCTCGATGTAAGCCAGAAACCCCTCTGCGATGTCAGCGAAGCGCGGCTTGTCGGCAAGAAACTCGTTGGTGATCCCGTGCACATCCACCGCACCGCTGTCGATCTCCCGGTCGGGCTGCAGGTACTGGTGGTAGTTGTTGCCGGTCAGGCGGCGTTGCACCAGCTCCACGCACCCTATCTCGATGATACGGTGCCCCTCCTTGGGCTCCAGCCCGGTGGTCTCGGTATCCAGTACGATCTGTCGCATATTCAGCTCCTCAGCTCCTCGATTGCGCGATTGGCAAGCGCGTCGGCCCGCTCGTTCTCGGGATGTCCCGCATGCCCCTTGACCCAGTGCCACTCCACGTCGTGGCGCTCCATAGCCCGGTCCAACCGCTGCCAGAGATCCCGGTTCTTGACCGGCTGCCGGTTGGCGGTTTTCCATCCGCGCCGCTTCCAGTTCTTCATCCAGCTGGTTATCCCCTGTTGCACATAGCGCGAGTCGGTAGTGATCGCTACCTTACATGGGCGCTTCAGGGTCTCCAGGGCCACGATCGCCGCCATCAGCTCCATGCGGTTGTTGGTGGTCTCTGGCTCCGCACCGCACAACTCCCGCTCCCGGTCGCGGTAGCGCAAAACGGCACCCCAGCCACCTGGGCCCGGATTCCCCTTGCAGGCGCCGTCGGTGAAGATCTCGACCAGGTTCCGGTTCCCGCCGCTCATCTTTGCTCCGTGCGCGGACTGCAGCCACCATCCCGGTGCGCACTGGGTTCCGGCATCCCGCCCGGCAGGAGGCGATGGCGCAGGCGCCAGCGCGGAACCAGTGGTGTGAGTGTCGCCACCCGCTTCCTGGCCACCAGCAGGTAGGCCGCTCCCAGAAACGGCTGGCAGCGCCTGCCCAGGTACTCAAACAGATGCAGACGGCGCAGCAGCGCGCCATGGCGTACCGGGGGATAGTAGAGGAAAGAGCGTACCTGCAGCGTGTCAAAGCCAAGCAGACCCAGCCAGTCCTGCAGCCGGGAGGGGCTGTGAAAGCGTCCTGACCAGGGTGGATTGCGACGGCGCCAGCCGAACCAGCGCCAAAGGGTCCACAGGCTCCACGGGTTGAAGGCGGTTATGATGAGATGCCCCTCCGGTATGAGCGCCCGATCCGCCTCACGCAGAACCTGGTGCGGATCCGACGCAAACTCCAGAACATGGGGCAGCAGGATCACGTCAAGGCTCTCGCCGGCAAACGGCAGCGCGGCCGCCTCACCACACAGCGCGGCATCTCTCCGGCCGGTGCGCGCCTCCAGCGACATCACCATGCTGTGCTGGATGCGGCTCGCTTTCAGCATCTCCACGTCACCGGGACAACCCACCTGCAGCAGGTGATAGCCGAACAGGTCACCCAGCACCTGCTCGAGCTGGGCGGTCTCCTGCTCCAGCAGCAGCCGGCCGGCGGGCAGCTGAAACCAGGCACGCAGGCGCCGCCAGATCCGCACATCGTCACTCTCCCGTTCATCGGTCATCCTGGCGCAACCTCGCTAGCTCTCCAACGCTGATCCGGCGGACAGTACTGTTCACCCGGCAACCAATACCCGCGAACCGCCCCTGCTCCAGCCTGTACCTGAAACCCTGAATACGATATATATTGTTGCCGGACTAATAGCAATACCCCCTCCAATGGAAATAACCGCCGTCGAGGCGCTGCAGGACAACTACATCTGGCTGATTCGGGATCGCCGGGGACGGGTCGCCATCATCGATCCGGGAGAGGCGGAGCCGGTAGTGAAAGCGGTGGAGGAGGCCGCGGTTGCCCCTGGCGCCATCCTGATCACCCATGGTCACCATGATCACGTGGGTGGTGTGCCGGAGCTGGCCAGGCGATACCAGGTGCCGGTATATGGCCCGGCCGGGGAGAGGATCGCCGCTGTTACCCATCCGTTGCGGGGAGGGGAGCGGCTTCGCCCGGGCGGGATGGATGTGGAGTTTGAGGTGTTGGCCATTCCCGGACATACCTGCGGCCATCTGGCCTACTACGGCCATGGCCGGCTTTTCTGCGGTGACACACTGTTTACCGCCGGGTGCGGCAGGGTATTCAGCTCCACCGGGCAACGGCTGTTCCACTCCCTGCAAAGGATATCCCGGTTGCCGGACGAGACCGAAATCTTCTGCGCCCACGAATACACCGAGGAGAACCTGCGTTTCGCGCGCCTGGTGGAGCCGGACAACGAGGCCATCCGTCAGCGCCAGCGAAACGCCAGCCGGATGCGCGCCAGGGGAGCGCCCACGGTTCCATCCGTGCTGGCGCTGGAGAGGGCCACCAACCCCTTCCTGCGCTGCTGCGTCAGAGAGGTTGTCAGGGCTGCCGAAGAGTTCGCCGGGCGGCCGCTGGATAACCCGGAGCAGGTGTTTCTGGCGCTGCGCCGCTGGAGAGACAGGCCGGACTGGACGATATAGGAACAAATTCCGAAATGCACAACAAGATTCGGGTAGCCGTTCAGTTCGCCCCTGAAAATCTGCCGGCTCAAGGGAAAAACAGGAGTTTACGAGGGTAAGGGATCATAATCCAGCACAGGAATCGGGGATTTCAAGGGGTGAGTTGAATAGTTACCAAAAATTGACCGAAGGGGGTAGCTCACATACCATTGCTGACCATGAACTGGACCAAATTCACCGCCATTGTATTGGTCGCGCTCCTGGTCTACGGGTGCGCCCGGCTGCCGGCGCGCCAGGTGCAGCTGGATCTGCCGGTGCCGGTGAGAAGCGCCGACCTGGATTGGTCCTTTCCCGGGGAGCCGCAACATGCCGCCAGGGAGCCGGAGGGCGATCCCCACCAGCAGAAGTGGGATCCCGATAACATCTGGGTAAGGGTACGGGCCGGGTTTCGGCTCTCCGGCCACCTGCCCTACAGCTGGCCGAAAAAGCTCAGCTGGTACGAGCAGCGTCAATACTACATGGATCGGATCACGGAGCAGTCCGCTCCCTACCTGCATTTCGTACTGGAGGAGGTGGAGAGGCGTGGCATGCCCACCGAGATTGCGCTGCTCCCCGTTGTGGAGAGCGGCTACCAGCCGTTTGCCTACTCACGCAGCGGGGCCGCCGGGATCTGGCAGTTCATCCCCTCCACCGCCAGGCACTACGGTCTGAAACACAACGCCTGGTATGACGGGCGGCGCGATATCTACGCCTCTACCCACGCAGCCCTGGACTTTCTCCAGGATCTCTACAAGCGGCTCGATAACGACTGGTTGCTGGCCCTGGCCGCCTACAACTCGGGAGGCTCCACCGTGCAGCGCGCGGTGCGCACAGCGCTCCGCAACGGCGGGAGTGGCGATTTCTGGTCCATTCGCCACCTTCTGCCGCGGGAGACCCGGCACTATGTCCCCAAACTGCTGGCCATCTCTGCCATGGTAAGGGATCCGGAGTACTACGACCTGAGGCTCAAGGAGATTCCCGATGAACCGCGCCTTATCCATCTCCAAGTGGACGAGCAGATCAACCTGGCGGTGGCGGCCAGACTGGCCAGGCTCTCCCTGGACGAGCTGCGGCAGCTAAACCCCGGGTATACCAGGCTGTTGACCCCCCCGGATGGTCCGCATGACCTGCTGCTGCCGGTGGAGAAAGGAGCGCACTTCAAATGGCAGCTCTCCCAGCTCTCCCCTGCGGAAAGGGTCGGCTGGATCTACCATACCGTCTCCCCTGGAGAGAGCCTGATCGGGATTGCCAGGCGTTACGGCACCACGGTAGCCGCCCTCAGGGCTTCCAACCGGCTGCGGGGCTCCACCATTCATCCCGGAGATCGCCTGCGAATCGTGACCGCGGGGGAGCCAACCGGCCGGGCCGTGGGCAGGGAAGATGGCTCCCCGAGCCACCGGGGAGTCACTCACACGGTAACGAATGGCGACACCTTGTGGAGCCTGGCGCGGCGCTATGGCGTGACCGTGGCCCAACTGGTCAGATGGAACGCCATCGCCACGGGCACCCCCCTGGTGCCTGGTCAGAAACTGGTGGTGCGGGTTTACAGCAACACCTGAAAGCTCACAGGCGCTTTTCTGTGCCCTGCCTCATGATTCCGCCATAGTAACTATTCAGCATGGTATTGAAACAGCCCGGTAACTGTTCAGATCTCCCCTGAAATCCGCCAGTTCAAGGCGAAAAATGGGAGTTTACGAGGGTAAATGACCATTTTTCAACGCAGCAATGGCGGACTTCAGGGGTGAGCTGAATAGTTACCCGCCGTATCACCCTGCTTACTCCTGCTCTGAAAAAGCTTTATCATAAAATCCCGATTTTCAGCTCCATCTGAGGCAGACAGCGTCAAAACGGATCCACCTTGTCAGGGACCAACTCCTAGTGGCCGATATCCCCAATCCACCGACACCCCGCATCGACGGCGCCAGGCAGCTGGCATACCTGGTGATCTTCCTCTATCCGGTGCTCATACTGCTGCTGTTCCCTGCGGACAGCGCCGGTCTGGTGCTGTTATCGCTGGGCGGATTCTGGACCCTCTGGCGGCATGGAAAGGGGGAACCGGCCAGTCGTGAAGAGAAGCTGTTCTACTTCGCCGTTGGCATCTTCTTTCTGGCCGCCCTGTTTACCACACTCCTGGGAGGAATCGATGAGGAGGGAGTGAAGAAGCTCAACAAGTTCCTCCATCTACTGCTGGCGATCCCGGCATATCTGTTTCTCCGCCACACCGGTGTAAGCCTGCGAGCCTTGTGGTACGGCCTGGCCGCCGGAGCCGTGGTGGCGGCCCTGACGGCGCTGTACGAAGTGTGGGGGCAGCCCGCCGGGTTTCGCGCCAGCGGCGTTACCCACCCCATCATCTTCGGCGATCTGGCGCTGGCCATGGGGATCATGGCGCTGGCGGGTATCGGCTGGTTCAGCTCCCGTGCCCGCTGGATGGCGCTGTTGCCCATCATGGCGGCCGTCTGCGGCCTGCTGGCCAGCCTGCTCTCCCATGCGCGTGGTGGGTGGGTAGCCATTCCCTTTCTGATGCTGGTATTTGTGTGGTTTGCCCGGGCCCACGTCAATGCCCGGCTTCGCTGGAGCGCGGTTCTTCTGCCGGTGGCCTTGCTTGTTGCCGCCTTTCTGATCCCTGCAACGGGTGTCAAGAGCACTATTGAACGCACCACCAACAACTTATCAGGTTATTTTCACAGCGATATCACGGACAAGGTGCGCGAGACCTCGGTGGGGTCGCGTTTCGAGATGTGGCTGGCGGCCTGGCAGATTTTCAGGGAAAACCCGCTGTTTGGCGTCGGTTGGGGGCACTACAAGGAGCAGGCCCAGCTGCTGGTGGATGCCGGGATCCGCAACCGCTCGGCGGCGGATTGGGGTCACCCCCACAACCAGTTCATGTCCGCCCTTGCCAACGGCGGTATCGTTGCATACGGGGCCTTGCTGCTGCTGTTCCTGATCCCGGCCGCGCTGTTTGCCGGCGCCATCCGGAGAGACGAGGGGGCCGATGCCCAGCGTCTGGCGCTGGCGGGGCTGCTGTTGATCACCGCTTACGCCTGTTTCGGTTTCTCCGAGGCGATCCTGGAGCGCAACCGGCCGGCAAGCTTCTTCGCATTCTATCTGGCGGTGCTGTTCGCGGCGCTGCGGCTTCAGCAGCAGAGAGAGCGAAGCTCACCCGTCGAGCGCAAACAGAGCCTCACGGCGATCATCATTGCGCAGGACGAGGCGGATCGGATCCAGCCCTGCCTGCGGTCGGTGGCCGGCTGGGCCGACGAGATCATCGTGCTGGACAGTGGCTCCACCGATGGTACGGTCGAGATTGCGCGGCGCTACACCGACAAGGTGTTCCAGACCGACTGGCCCGGTTACGGGCCGCAGAAGCAGCGGGCCCTGGAGAAGGTAGGCTGCGACTGGGTGCTCTCCATCGACGCCGATGAGAGGGTTACGCCCGAGTTGCGCCATGATATCGATGCAGCCCTAGGCGAGCAGCCCGTTTGTATCGCCTACCGCCTGCCCTGGGCAGTGGTGGTTTACGGAAAACGGTTGGACTTCGGCCGCAGCGCCCGCGCTCCCCTGAGGCTGTTCCGGAGAGAAGGTGCCCGCTTCTCCGACTCGCGGGTTCATGAGACGGTTCTTCTTCCGGATGGCCCTGTAGGCAGACTCGAGGGGAGGCTGCTGCATGAGTCGCTCCGTGATTTCAAACATGCCACGGACAAGTTTTCCAACTACGCCTGGCTCTGGGCGCAGCAGCGATTTGAACGCGGCAAGCGGGCCAACCTGCTTGCCGCCACGCTGCACAGCATCTGGATGTTTGTTACGATCTATTTTTTCCGGCTTGGGATGCTGGATGGTCAGCGCGGCCTCCTGATGGCGGTGCTGTACGCCCAGTACACCTTCAACAAGTACGCCGCCCTTTGGTCTCTGGGCCGTTGCGGCGCCACACAGGGAACGGAAAACGGTGCCAAGCGCGACGACCACTAGAGCAGTCATCCTGCTGGCGGGGATGGGCAGCCGGCTGGGGCGCCCCTATCCCAAAAGCCTGGCCCAGCTGGAGAACGGCGAGACCATTCTGTCGCGGCAGCTCAGAATCCTGAATCAGTTCCATCTGCCGGTCTGCGCGGTGGTGGGTTTCAAGAAGGAGCTGATAATGGAGGAGGCCCCCGATATCCTGTACGCCTACAACGCCGACTACGATACCAACAACACTGCCAAAAGTCTGCTCTGCGCCCTGCGACATATCCGAAACGACGATGTACTGTGGCTGAACGGGGATGTGGTTTTCGATCCGGGGGTAATCAAGGGAATGCTGGCAACGCAGGAGTCGACCGTGGCGGTCAACGTCGCGGAAGTGGCGGACGAGGAGGTCAAATATACACTGGATGATGACGGATATATTGACGCCATATCCAAGGAGACGGCGGATGCGAGAGGCGAGGCCCTGGGCATAAACCTGATCAGAGCGCCCCATCTCGATGCCTTCAAAAGACAGCTGGAGAGGGTCTCTGACAGTGACTATTTCGAAAGGGCGATGGAGCTGCTAATCCAGGAGAAGGGCCAGCTGTTTCGTCCGTTCGATGTCGGCCACCTCGGCTGCGTGGAGGTGGACTTCAATGAGGATCTCGCCGCGGCGAAGAGGCTGGTTCAGAAGGAGTCTCCCAGCAGGTAGTCGACTATCCGCTCCGCCACCCGGCCATCTGTCTTTCCGACCAGGAGGTGGGCGTGAGCCAGCCGGATGCGGGAATTTGAAGAGGGGTTTTCCAGCTGCTCCCCTATCAGCGTTCCGAGCTCTTCATACCGCCGGGCATGGACGGCTATGTCATGGTACTGCCGGATACTGCTGTCCAACCGCTTTTTCAGACGAAATCGCAAAGGCCCCCGATAGCTCCAGCGCAGCTTCAAAAAATCGCACCATACCACCGGCTTGTCCAGCGCGGCAAATTCGAACAGCGCCGAGGAGGCATCGGATATCATCAGGTCGGCGCTCCCCATGTAGGGCAGGAGATTGAACTCATCTGCTGGCGGCAAATAGACATTTGGATACTCTCCCCAAAGCATCAGCTTGCGACGCTGGGAACGGTAGCGCCGCTTGCTCCAGCTGAAATAGTGGGGTTTGACAATGATATTGTACTCCGGAAACTGCCGCGGCCAGTCGTCGGGCATGAGCTCTATGGAGCTGGGGTAGAAGGTGGGAGCGTAGAGTATGGTTTTCCTGGAGCTGCACAGCCCGACCTCGTCCAGCGCAACCGTCGGACGGCAGGCCGCGGGACCAAACAGGGGATCCAGCTTGGCATATCCAACCTCCAGGACAGGGCGGCCGGGAAACATCCGTGTTATCGCTTCGGTGTAATGAGGCCCCTCGAGGAAACGGATATCCATTTCCATGAGTTCCGGGCGGTAGGCGTCACTTTTGACGCCTATGCCATGATAGAGCTGCGCGCTGCGCGTCCCCTCGGGCAGTTCGGCCAGCATGGGGAAACCGTTTCCGAACACCACCCACGCGGGACGCTCTTTCTGGTAGTGGCTCAGGGCGTGTTTCAACGAGGCCGCCCGGACAACGGGCAGGGACTCTTTTTCGATAACCCGGCGAATGGCCTGCTCCATGCCGGGATCGTCGTAGATTACAAAGCGGGCATCCACGCCGCGGCGCTGCAGCTCCCGGAAGACCGGAAGATACTGGGTTAGGTAGTAGAGATGGAGCGTGTCGAAAAAGATCCTCATTAACCAAGGACTCCCCGGCTGGAATGAACCATGATGCTACCGCAACCGGTAGTATCCTATCTGCCTGCGAATCTTTAACCTGCGCAACAGGTTCATCGGTTTTCGTCTCAAGCCCTGAGCGTGGTGGGCCTTAAACTCCCTGACCGCCTGCAACACGCGCTCACTGGAACGGCCATCCCTGTAAGGATGCATGGTATCGGCATACTCTCTCCCCCGCCGAAGCAGATCGGCCGGGCGCTCCAGCGCTCTGGCCAAAGCTCCCTCCAGTTCTGACTCCTGCCTGATATCCAGCACATGAGGGCCCGGAGCGCTGGTCCGGAAGGTAACCACCGGCTTGCCCAGCAGCAGGAACTCGGCCACAACCGAAGATGTATCGGTCAGCAGCACATCAGCGGCCTTGAGCAGGGGCAAGATGTCTGGCTCATGGGAGATGACCAGATTGGGGCCGCTCAGCCTTTCGAAACTCCGGATCCACCGGGGATCCATCTTGGGGTGAAATTTGATTACCCAGCGCCAGGGACCAGATGCGCTCATTCGGCCGATCTGCTCCAGCAGGGCGTGCGCGGATGTCAGCGAAGGGCTGAAGGTGGGCGCATACAGGATCATCGGCCCGTCCACACGGTGCTCTTCCCGCCAGCGGTTTGCCATCTCCGGCCGAAACAGGGGATCCACCTTGGGCCACCCCGTCTCCTCCACATGGAAGTGGCCATGCCTCGCCGCCAGCTTTCGAAACGGCCCGGTGGTAAGAGGGCCATGGGTACAGTAGAGATCGAAGAAGCCCCGGATACGGAAATGCCCCTTTTTCTCGATCCCGAAACCATGAAAAAGCTGCACTTTTATGCCGGGGAAAAAATCGGGAACCACATTCCCCGGAACAAACACCGCTTCCGGCTGAAACTCCTTGACCTCCGCTACGCTCTCCAACCGTTTCTCCCCGGAGTGGAGGTACCCGGGATCCAGGTCGCTCAAGAACCACGCCGCCTCCCCTCCCGTCTCGCGGATCACCCGCTGCAGCGGCCGCAGAATGGCAAACGAGTAGCTGCGCGAGACGAAAAAAAGATAACGGGCCAACAGAAGACCGCCCTCTTCAGCCCCGCGCCGCGTCTTCTACGGGACGGAGTATGGATCCGTCATCGGTAGCGGCATTGAATTCCCTCACCGGAGTGCGCCAGTCACCATACAGGATCTCCAGATAACGCCTGTAGTCCCGTGGAACCCGCACCTCCCGCCCGGCATACCGCAGGATATCGTGACCATCAAAGAAGCTGCGCTCCACCCGGCAGACCTTCCCCAGCGCCGCCCACCAGGTGTGCTCCCCATGGGGATACTTGACAAATATATCGAGCACTATCTTTCCTCTCCCAAAAAACAGCAGATTGCGGTTGCGGATCTTGATGGATCGAGGATCTCCCGCCCGCCAGGCTACGTCGTCGTACTTCATGAAGTAGCGGTTGTCACTGACTCGCCAGCCACGCAAGCGAAATCTCCACAACAGGTTACGGAAAGCGTGCAGGTCCTGAATCTGGATGGAAAGGTCCAGATCCTCGTCCCAGGGTATGAGATCACCATCCCGTGCCAGACCAAGCAGGGTGCCAAAATCAATATGGTAGGGTACGTTCGCCGCATTCAGGATATCAACCGCATCCAGCAGCAAACGGCGGGCTGTCGCGTAGTGCCGGCCGGTGAGCGAAACGCGCTGCCTGTTTCTCGTTTTACTCTTGAACATCCCAGGGATATCAACCAACCAGCAGCCCCAGCAGGCAGGAGAGTTTTCTCCCGCTCCGGATCATTGGTAACATAATGCAGCTGTCCCACCTGCCAAGGATGATCTGCCCTTTGCGCTCCATACGGGGCAGAACCGATTATACAAGATCTCCTTGCAAGCGGTAATATGAGCGAATGGCGTTACTGCCCGGGGCACAATTCTGTATCTACGGAGGAGTCGTTGAAAAAAAGCACCCAGTTCAGGAGACTGCTGCAATCCAGCCAGCTCGAGTTCATCCTCGAAGCCCACAACGGCATGAGCGCCCGTATCGCCGAAGAGGCGAGGTTCAAGGGAATCTGGGGCAGCGGCCTCTCCCTGTCGGCCCAGTTCGGGGTGCGCGACAACAACGAGGCGAGCTGGACCCAGGTGCTGGAGATGCTGGAGTTCATGTCCGACGCCACCACCATCCCCATCCTGCTGGATGGGGATACCGG
>WFXP01000103.1 GCA_015490535.1 Gammaproteobacteria bacterium | reverse complement strand
GTATATGACCTGGGGGGAGGCACCTTCGACGTCTCCCTGCTGCGGCTTTCCAGGGGGGTGTTCGAGGTGCAGGCCACTGCGGGGGATACCGCGCTGGGGGGAGATGACATGGACCTGCTGGTGGCGCGCTGGATCATGCGGCAGGCCGGGATCGGGGATGACGCCGGTCATCACCAGCTGCGTCGGCTGCTTGCCGCCGCCCGCACCGCCAAGGAGGCGCTTACCACGGCCGACACGGCGTCCGTAAAGGTGGAGCTGGACGATGGCGGTCATTGGGAGGGGGAGCTGAGCCGCAGCCGCTTCGAGCAACTGGTCGAGCCTCTGATCAAAAAGACCCTGGCCCCCTGCCGGCGCGTGCTGCGGGATGCATCGGTGGCGGCGGATCAGGTGCGCGAGGTTATCCTGGTTGGAGGCTCCACCCGGGTGCCGCTGGTGCAGAGACTGGTGGGGGAGTTCTTTGGGAAGGAGCCGCTGGCCGGCGTGGATCCCGACAGGGTGGTGGCCATCGGAGCCGCCATTCAGGCCGATATCCTGGCCGGAAACAAGCCGGATCAGGAGATGCTGCTGCTGGATGTAACCCCGCTGTCGCTTGGACTGGAGACCATGGGCGGACTGGTGGAGAAGGTGATTCCGCGCAACACCCCCATCCCCGTATCGCGCGCCCAGGAGTTCACTACCTACAGGGATGGCCAGACGGCGATGGCCATCCACGTCCTGCAGGGGGAGCGGGAGCTGGTCAGCGACTGCCGCTCCCTGGGGCGCTTCGAGCTGCGTGGCATACCGCCCATGGTGGCGGGCGCGGCGCGCATCCGGGTCACTTTCCAGGTGGATGCCGACGGTCTGCTGTCGGTCTCGGCCCGGGAGGAGACCAGGGGCGTCGAAGCCAGTATTCAGGTAAAGCCCTCCTACGGCCTGACCGACAGCGAGATCGAGCAGATGCTGAAGGACTCCCTGGCCCACGCCAGCGAGGATGTGGCGGCGCGCACCCTGCGTGAACGGCAGGTGGAGGCGGATCGGGTGCTGGAGGCCCTGAAAACAGCCCTGGCTGAGGATGGGGAGAGCCTGCTGGACAGCGGGGAGCGGGCCGCCATAGAGGAGGCGATGGGGGAGCTGCGCGACGCCCGGGAGGGCAGCGATGCGCGGGAGATCAAGCGCGCCATAGAGCGGCTGGAGCAGCGCAGCCAGGCCTTCGCCGCGCGACGCATGGATGCCGGGATAAAAAGGGCGCTGCAGGGGCATGCGCTGGAGGAGGTGGCGGGACCGGCGGGCCGGTAACCGGGTGCGACATGCCACAGATCATCTTTCTTCCCCATGACGAAATCTGCCCCGAGGGCGCCGTAATCGAGGCCGAGCCGGGCACCACCATCTGTGACGCGGCGCTGGAAAACGGTATCGAGATCGAGCACGCCTGCGAGAAAAGCTGCGCCTGCACCACCTGCCACGTCATAGTACGCGAAGGGTTCGACTCCCTGAATGAGGCCAGCGAAGCGGAGGAGGATCTCCTGGACAAGGCCTGGGGAGTGGAGCCCGACTCCCGCCTCAGCTGCCAGGCGGAGATCGGGGAGGAGGATCTGGTGGTGGAGATCCCCAAATACACTGTCAACATGGTTTCCGAAAAGCGACGGGATTGAGCATGAGTCTGAAGTGGACCGACACCCTGGGAATCGCCATCGCCCTGCATGAAGCGCATCCGGACGTGGACCCGCGTTACATCCGTTTTACCGACCTGCACCGCTGGGTGCGTGAACTGGAGGAGTTTGACGACCTCCCTGAACGCTCCAACGAGAAGATTCTCGAGGCGATCCAGATGGGCTGGATTGAGGAGTGGGAGGAGTAACTATTCAGCATAATCTGAAGCAGGCCGGTAGCTGTTCAGATCGCCCCTGATCCGGAGATGTTCTACCAGCGTTATACAAGGGTCTCCACCAAACCGTGTGGGTGAAATGGCAAATCATCCTTGACAGGCGGAATGCATGCCGGAAGATGCTGGGCATGAGGGGATTGGGGACGCTTTGGGACAGCCAGGCCACTTGCAACTCACACTGGTAGTGGATATCCGTAGTCTCCAGCCAGAGGTCCCCGATCCCCTTCTGGTTATCGAGTATGTGGCGTGCATTACGGCTGTCAAGAAGGAAGCCGCTGTGCGGTGATTTGCCATTTCACCCACACGGTTCGGTGAAGATCCTTGCACAAAAATGGCTGAATCGCCGCAGCCAGAGGCGAAGTCTGATCCGGCTGAAGCTGAAATATATACCGAAGCGCCTTTCCGCGCCAAGGACCTTACAGTCAAGCTGGAGGACCGAAGATCGGGGGCTCGCGTGAAGATCCGTGTTTGTGCGCGAGTGAGCCATGTTCGAAGAGCCAGGTGCGGAAAAATCGCGCGCTGGGATCTGTTGGGGGGTGCGTAGGGTGACCACCATTCCCTGCTGCGACGGTTCAGGGAGCAAAATGCATGAAATTCAACCTTGAAAATATCATAAGATTAATTCGTCCTCACCAATATATCAAGAATCTGTTTATCTTCATGCCTCTCTTTTTTGTTGGGCAGATTCAAAATACGGAACTACTGTTAAATGCGATTGCAGCATTCATCGCATTTTCCTGTGCCGCCGGAGCCATCTACACATTCAACGACTATCACGACATAGAGGATGACAGAAAACATCCAAGAAAAAAGAGTCGTCCACTGGCATCCGGCGCAGTTTCCAAACGTCAGGCTATTATCATTATGGCGCTTTTGGCTTCATCGTCTTTCTTGCTTATGGTTCTCCTCTCGTACAGTGCCGCTGCTGTCCTTTTAACCTATGTTGCAATGAATGTCGCTTACACCATTCGGCTCAAGCACATTGCCATTGCTGATGTCACCACCATAGCAATAGGGTTTGTCTTGCGTCTTTTCATTGGCTCCACTGCGACAGGCATTTCGCTTTCCATATGGATTGTATCGATGACTTTTCTTTTGGCTCTCTTTATGGCTTTTGCCAAAAGGCGTGATGATGTGCTGATATATATGAATACTGGCAAAAGGGCACGCAAAGTTATTGATGGGTACAATCTCCAGTTTCTGGATACGGCCATGTCTATCATGGCTTCCGTAGTTATTGTGGCCTACTTGATATATGTTACTTCTCCTGAAGTTATTGAGAGAATCCATAACCAATATATCTATTTGACCACTTTTTTTGTCATTCTGGGGATTTTGAGGTATCTAAAAATTGCTCTCGTAGATCAAAACAGCGGCTCTCCAACTGAAATCGTGATAAAAGACAGGTTTATACAAATCGTTCTGGCTGGTTGGATTATAACTTTTTCCTGGATACTCTACTGATGCTGGCCGTCAAATATACCGTTTTGCAGTCATATCCATACTGAATCAACGCGTGGATTAAAGGCTGTTATCTGAAACTCCGAAAACGGCATCTCGAGGATGCGGATTGCCGGATTCAACAGTTGATATCGGCGCACAGTCATGCCTGAGGAGCTGAATTTCGTGGGGCTCGGTCAAAGTCGAGGGTGTTCGAGTACCTGGGTGACGACAGCAAGAAGATCCGCATCAGCATGCTGTTTGCACGGCAGGTTGCGCTGCACCTGCAGGAGACGCTGCTGAGCGATGACCAGAAGATGACCCCGAAAGGGGACGACCTGGTTCAGGTGACGGCCACGGTCAGCGGCAGCCAGCAGCTGCGCTGGTGGCTGCTGGCGTTCGGCGGCCTGGTTGAGGTGCTGAAGCCGGAGTGGTTGCGGGAGAAGTTTCGGAACATCAGCGCCGGTTTGTGTCGGAAGTAGGGCTGATCTTTTCCTCAGACCGCGGGTTTTCTAGAGCCGGCATCTTCGTCACCCCCATGCTCCCGGATGACGGCGATGAACCGCTCCCCGTAGCGTTCCAGCTTATGCTGCCCCACGCCGGAGATGGCGCTGAGCGCGGCCAGGGTGGTGGGGCGCAGTTCCACCATTTCCAGCAGGGTGCTGTCGTGGAACACCACGTAGGGCGGCACTCCCTGTTCCTCGGCCAGCCGTTTGCGCAGGGTGCGCAGTGCCTCCCAGAGGAGCCTGTCGGCATCGCCCAGCGGCTGGCGGAGGGCCTTTTTCCGGACCGGTTTGCGTTTCTCCGGGATCCGATCCTTGCGCAGGCTGAGTTGCTCCTCGCCGCGCAGCAGCGGCCGGCAGCGGTCGGTCAGGCGCAGGGAGCCGTGGCCGCCGATGTCGACGGTGATGTAGCCGCGCGCCACCAGCTGGCGGAATACCGAGCGCCACTGCCTGGTGTCCAGCTCTTCGCCGATCCCCCAGGTGCTGATGCGGTGATGGCCGAAGCGGCAGATGCGCTCGTTCTCCCTGCCTTGCAGGATGTCGATCAGATAGTTGACGCCGAAGCGCTGGCCGGTGCGGTAGACGCAGGAGAGGGCCTTGCGGGCGGCCTCGGTTCCGTCC
>WFXP01000102.1 GCA_015490535.1 Gammaproteobacteria bacterium | reverse complement strand
ATCATCAGGGCGTTGATCTCCTCCTGACTCAGCGCATGGTCGCCGGCGTGCTTGCCCACATAGACCCGCTCCGCCTCCCGGCGGGCCATGTCGAGAATGCGTTCGTCCACCAGTCGGTCGTAGAGCAGCACGTCCGCCTGCTGTAGCAGCCGCTGCGACTTGAGGGTGAGCAGCTCTGGGTCGCCCGGTCCGCAGCCGATGAGCCACACCTCGCCGCAGGACGGGGTCTCCCCCATTTTTGCAAGGTCCAGTTTTTGCGCGATGTCCCGCGCTGCGCTTTCCGGGCTTTTGGCGGCCTTTTCGATGAAAACGGGAGTCAGAAGCCGTTCCCAGAAGGTTTTACGGGCGTCCGGTGTGGGCAGGGCGGCCTTGACCTGCTGGCGCACTTCCCCCAGCAGTCGCGCTACCGCACCGATACCGTGTGGCAGGCAGCGCTCCAGCACGCCCTTGATCCAGCGGGCCAGAATGGGGCTGGCCCCACCGGTGGAGACAGCCACCGTCACCGGATCCCGTTCGATGATGGCCGGCAGGATGAAGTCGCACAGCGCGGTGACATCGGCGGTGTTGATGAGGATGTCGTTGGCCCGTGCCCACTCGGCGGCGGCATGGCTGACCGCTTTATCATCGGTGGCGGAGATGATCAGCCGTGGGCGGGGCAGATGGGCGACGCTATCTGGAGAAAATGTGTTTGGGTGCCAGTGAATGTGGCCTTCATCCAGATAGCGGTGCATCTCCTGTCCCAGCTCCGGCGCAATAACATGCACGGTGGCACCCGCCTGGATGAGCAGACTCGCCTTGTGCGCGGCCACCACGCCGCCGCCGATAATCCAGCAGGGATGGTCTTTGAGGTCAATGAAGATGGGCAGGTAGTTCATTCTGTGAGTTTGTCTTGTAACAGTCGTTCGAGTTGCTCGGTGAGAAGAGGGATTTCAGTCGTAATGATGTCCCACAGGATGTCATTGTCCAGTCCCAGATAACCATGAATGATTCGGTTTCGGATGGCGATCAGAGTACGCCAAGGGATATCCGAAGCAGATTGCTGAATATCCGGTGGAATATGTCGCGCGGCTTCTCCGATCAGTTCGAGATTTCGCAGGGTGGCATCATAGGTAAGGCCATCCTGAATAAAGCCGGCCTGATCTTTCCCTTCTGTGTAGGCCTGAACTTTCAGGCAAAACTGACGCATGTCTTCCACATACAACCACGGATTACGTTCCTTCACAGAATGGACTCCAGGGACTGCTCTACATAGGGGCGGAGCTGGGGGCGAAGTGCCTTGTCGGTCACCAGATCAACCGGGCGATGCAGCAGATCTTCGAGATAAAACTGCAGCTCGAAAAACTGACGTGCCCGGGGAGGTTCCGTAAATTCAACCAGCAGATCCACATCGCTGTTTTCACGTGCTTCATCCCTGGCGAATGAGCCGAACAGGGACAGGTGCCGCACCCTGAAATGCTGGCGCAACTCCGTACCGTGTGTCTGAAGAATCTGGATGATCTGGTCCCGGCTCATGCACTCGATTCTACCCGATCTCCCTGGCCAGGATTTCGGTCAGCTCGGGGATACAGGAGCCGCAGTTGGTGCCGGCGCGCAGGGCCTTGCCGATCTCCTCGACACTGGTGAGCTTCTGTTCGTGAATGGCCTCGACGATGGTGTTGAGGCCCACGCCGAAGCAGGTGCAGATGATCGGTCCCACATCCTTGGCGCCGGAGGCCTGCCCGGCCAGCAGGCTGCGGCGGGTGGCAGTTTCCAGCTCCAGGTCAGCGAAGCGCTCGCCCAGCCACTGGCGCATGGGCAGGTCGGGCGTGGGACCGAGGAAGAGCACCCGGCTGAGGCGGCCCTCCACCAGCCAGGCGGCACGCCAGATGCCGGCAGCAGGATCACGCAGCTCGATCAGCTCGCCGTCTTCGGGCGCCAGTTGCGCCAGCAGGGTATCAAAATCCGCTTCCTCGCGGTTGGCCACTTCATAGCGCACGAAATGTTTGCCCAGCATTTTGGCCCAGTAGCCGAAGGCGGAGACATCCACCTCTTCCCGTGAGAGCAGGAAGCCATACTGCCGCGCGCGCCAGGGTTCGAAGTTGGCCACGGCGTGTTTCAGCTCCGGCTGGCCGGAGATGGGATCGGTGTAGGGCGGTACCAGCTTGTCCACCCGCGGGTTGCTGGCGAACTGCTCCGTCCAATGCATGGGCACGAACAGCTGGCCGGGCTGAACTGTATCGGTGATCTCCGCGCGCACTACGATCTCGCCCCGATCGTTGAACACGCGCACCAGTTCGCCGTTTTGGAGGTCGCCGGCGTCATCGGGGTGAATGGAGACGAAGGGTTCACCCCGGTGGCTGAACAGGCGTGCTGCCTTGCCGGTGCGGGTCATGGTGTGCCACT
>WFXP01000101.1 GCA_015490535.1 Gammaproteobacteria bacterium | reverse complement strand
GGATATCCACCGCCTGTGCCAACTGCAACTGCTCCGGCTATCCCAAACTCTCCCCAATCCCCTTCTGCCGACCATCTTCCGGCGTGCATTCCGCCTGTCAAGGATGATTTACCATTTCACCCACACGATTTAAGGAAGACCTTCCCAATTTGTAACTCTTCAGCTCACCCCTGAAATCCGCCAGCGCAAGGCGAAAGCGGTGGGCGTGCCGGTATCGCCGGCCGGGAAGCGTAATCGGAACGGCAGCCGGGGCAGTGATAGAACCTGCGGCGTCTCAGCACCAATCTGGCGACATATCGTGTCGCCAGGTTATTGGCGCCGCAGCGTCTTGATATAACTGATAATGGAGCGCCGCTCCGATTCGGAGAACTGCTCCCCCCACGGGGGCATGCGCGGCGAACGGCCCATCGCGGCCCCGCCCCTGGTAATGATCTGCATCAGATAGTCGTCCGGGGCGCGGCTCAGGGTCAGGTTGAAGGGGGGCGGATCCTTGATGATCCGGGCCATCTTGCCATCTCCCTCGCCGTTCTCCCCGTGACACAGGGAGCAGTAGTTCCGGAAGAGACTCCTTCCCCGCCGGAGAGAGGGCGGCTCATCCACCTCCGACCTCTCCAGCAGGGGAAGGGCCCGCTCCGGTTGATCCATGAGAAGCTTGGTGAACCGGGCCACCGACTCCACCTGGAGATAGGTGAGCTCGTCACCCCAAGGGGGCATCTCCGGGCTCATGCCGCCCCGGCTTCCCCCGTGGATGATGGCCTCCCTCAGCTCCTCCAGGCTCCTGCCATGCCGGTTCCGGCGAAGATTGGCGGAGGGGTACCCCTTGAGGGAGACCGGCAGCACGCCATCGCCATACCCCTCCCGTCCGTGGCACAGCACGCACCGCTCCTGATAGACCCGCGCGCCATACTCCAGGGACGGAGCGGTTTCTCCCGCTCCTCGGGCGGCGGGAGTCCCCCAGCAGACCAGGAGCCCGCCGGCCAGCAGGAGCCGGCCGGCCAGTCCGAGGACGGCGCTACTCCTCAACATTGATGGTCATCATCATAGAGGGGTGGATGGCGCACTCCACCTCCACCTTGCCGGCCTTGTCGAAGGTGACGCTCTTGAACTCCCCCTTGGGATAGGAACCGAGATCGAAGGTCTTGAGATCGGACAGACTGAAGACGTTGTGGAAGAAGTCGTCCTGGTTGGTGAAGTGCACCGTGTCACCCACCTTGACGGTCAGCTCCTTGACCGTAAAGGCCTTGTTTTTCTGGCCCACCTCATACTCGGCCGCCATGGCGGTTCCGGCCAGCAGCAGGGCGGCCACGGCCGCTCCCGACAGTTTCACGATTGCATGCATTCCAGCTCTCCTCACGGTATGAAAGATTTCCGGTTCAAACATTTAGCGCAGCGGCAGCTCGGGCAGTGTTACCGGCTCGTGGCGGGTGGTCAGCGCCTCCATGAAGGCCACCAGATCCTGCTTCTCCCGGGCGGTCAGGTTCAACGGCCTGATGTTGGGCGAGACACGCTCCCGGACCACGCCCCCCTTGACGTAGTGCTCCACCACCTCCATGAGCGTCCGGGCGGATCCGTCATGGAAGTATGGCGCGGTCAGCGCCACGTCCCGCAGGGTTGGAGTCTTGAAGGCCCCCTTGAGGATCTTGACCGGCTTGATGGCGTAACGGCCCGGATCGGCACTCTCGCCCCCATCCGACGCCAGCCCCAGATTATGGAACCCGTTGTCGGTGAAGTTGGGGGCGCTGTGACAGATGGCGCAGTTGCCCTTGTCGGGATCCACGAAGATCCGGAAGCCGCGCACCTGCTGCTCGGTCATGGCGCTCGCGTCCCCCCTGATCCAGCGATCGAAAGGGGAGTCATTGCTGATTATGGTGCGCTCGTAACTGGCGATTGCCTTGGCCAGGGTCCTCTTGTTTATGCCCTCTCCGGGATAGGCCCTGGCAAACGCCTCCGAGTAGCCCTGGTTGTTGTTCAGAAACCGGAACAGGCGATCGAAGTCGGTATTCATCTCCACACTGGCCTCCATCGGGCCGATGGCCTGATCCTCCAGATCTTTTTTGCGCCCGTCCCACATCTGGATGGTGTTGTAGGCGGTGTTGATCACGGTGGGGGAGGCGCGTCCCAGCACCATGCTCTTGTGACCCCGCGCCGTGGGCAGCCCGTCCGACCAGCCGAACATGGGATTGTGGCAGCTGGCGCAGGACATGTTGCCGTCACTGCTCAGCCGCGGATCGAAGAAGAGCATCTTGCCCAGGGCGACGCGCTCCGGGGTGGGTTCATTGTCTTCGGGGTATGGCGGTCTCTCCGGCAGCAGCCAGTGCTGCAGCGACGGATGGCCCGCCTCGAACACCAATCCGGTTTCGCCCCGGGCCACGCCCGCGGCGGCCACCAGCACCATCACCCCCGCCAGAGCATGGATGCGCGCCGCTCCGGTTCTGTTTCGCATCATGGATAGTCTCCTCCCGTTTCCACTCACACCTTGAACTGCTTGATCATCCCCTGCATCTTGCCGGCCTCGCCGCTCAGATCGGAGGCCAGCTCATTCAGTTTCACCACCTGCCGGGCAGACTCCTCCGCCATCTCGGAGAGCGTGCAGACCGCACCGGATATGCCCCGCATCGCATCCCGCTGGGGCGCCATGATGGACACCACCCGTTTCATGCCCTGGTACATCTGTTGCGCCTGTTCGCTGTTCCCGGTAACGTGACGGGCCGCCTGCCGCAGATGCTCGATGTTGCTGCGCGAATCGTTCACCGTTCCCTCCAGGGAGCCCACGGTGGTCTCCACGCAGCCCGACATCACATCGATCAACCCGGAGATCTGGTCGGTGGCCTCGCTGGTGCGCTTGGCCAGCTCGCGCACCTCGTCCGCCACCACCGCGAAACCGCGCCCCTGTTCACCGGCGCGCGCCGCCTCAATGGCGGCGTTCAGCGCCAGCAGATTGGTCTGCTCCGAGATGCCGCGGATGGTATTGGTAATCTGGGTGATCTTGCCGGCCGCCTCGGCCAGCTCCTGGGCCACCCCCACGGTCTGCTCCATGTTCTCCTGGAAACGCTGGAAATCCTCCACCGCGGAGGTGATCATGCGGGCCGAGACGGTAGCGCTCTCCGATGCGGAGCGGCACTCCTCGGCGGCCCCGTCCAGGTGTCCGATCGCCTCCTCGGTGGCGCTCAGGGCGACGCTGGACTCCTCGCGGATCTGCTTGACGTTGGCGTCGATGTTGCGCGTCGCGTCATGGATCAGGCCGGCCGCCCCGGTCAGCTCTCCGCTCTCCCGCGCCAGCATGGTGGAGCTGTCCGTCACCCCGCTGATGATACCCCGCAGCTTGCTGACGGTGGTGGAGATGGCGTTGACGGTGCGACCGATCTCATCCCTGCCCCCTCCCTCCAGAGTGACGGTCAGATCACCCTTCGCAACCGAGGCCATGCCCTTCTCGATCATCACCAGGGGCCTGGTGATGCGGGAGGCCACAAACAGGCTCACCAGCACACCCGCCACAATGCCGGCCAGCACGATACCCCCCAGCATCAGGATAATCCTCCTGCCCTGCTCGCGGCTTGCGGCCAGGCTGGCGCTCAGCTTCTCCCTCTCCCTGTCCACCAGCTGCTGGGAGAGCCGCTCCACCTCCTGGAGGAGTTCATCCGCCTGCTTGAGACTGGCCAGCCCGGCGGCGTCGTCGTTCCTCTTTCCGGCGCGGATGATCTCCAGCTGCCGGGGTTTCAGCCTCTGCAGCAGATCGGCCAGCCGGGCCACCTCGGCGTTGCCGGGCAACGCCTCCAGCAGGCGCTGTATATTCTCATCCAGATGCGAGGAGGCCCGTATGCTGGCAACGGCCGCCCTGCGTATCTCCTGCCTCTGGTCCGCTGCCAGTAAGGCGCTGATGGCGGCGTTCATCTCCACGATGGCCACACGCGCCCTGGTGGCCGCGGTAACCCGCTGCTGGCTTTCGGCCACCACGGTTTCGGTCGCGACGCTCTGCCGGTGAATGAAGCCCGCCCCCAGCAGCCCGACGCCGATGATACCGATAATCAACACCCCGGCCAGGGAGATAATTCTGGTGCGCAGTGAGCTGTTTTCGATGAAACTGACCAGACCAGTCGCCACTCTGATACTCCGGAAAAACGGTCTGCTGGCGCTGTTTATCGCCCCGGCAGCCAAATATTTCGGTTACCGGGAAATAACGGCCCGCCACCCCGCCTCTTTAGCCCGCATGAGGGGTGAATTGTAAACTTTATGTTAACCAATGAACAATATTAGTAACTGCTCAGCATACCGGGGATCCACCACTTTTCGTCCGGAGAAGGGCCCGCCGCCCCGGCTGCCCCGCCACGGATTCAGTCGCAACCCCACACCCGACAGCGATCCCGGCGCCATCGCCGTGCACGCGATTTTCCCGCCGCCGGGTCCGGCATTCGTAGTAAGATAAGAGGCTCTTCGCCGAATCGTGGGGGAAAAATGGCAAATCACCGCGCGGCGGCCTTTGCCACACGATTCGGCGAAGACCCAGATAGGATATTATCCGTCCGGAGCCCGGGCTCCGGGCACGACATACATATGTTGCCGGGTTAACGAGCGCCGCCCCTCGGGCTGACCAGCAGTACAGATGGAGAGAATCAGAACCGCCGTAGTGGGCACCGGATACCTGGGCCGCTACCACGCCAGCAAATACGCCGCCCTGCCCGGATCGCAGCTGGTGGCGGTATGCGACAGCAACGCCACGGTGGCGCGCCGCGTGGCGCAGGAGCTGGGAACCAGGGGGATTACCGACTACCGCCTGCTGGCCGGGGAGGTGGATGCGGTCAGCGTCGTGGTGCCTACCCAGCAGCACCATGCGGTGGCCAGGTGGCTTCTGGAGAACGGCATCCATGTGCTGCTGGAAAAGCCCATAGCGGCCAACGTCGAGGAGGCGCGGGATCTGGTGGATACCGCTGCGCGGTGCGGCCGGATCCTGCAGATCGGCCATCTGGAGAGATTCAATCCGGCCATCCTGGCGGCCGAGAGCGTGGTCGGCGAGCCGCGCTTCATCGAATCACACCGGCTGGCGCCGTTCAACCCGCGGGGGGCCGATGTCAATGTGGTACTGGATCTGATGATCCATGACATCGACATCATCCTGGAGGTGGTGCGCTCTCCGGTGCGCCGGCTGGATGCCAACGGGGTGGCGGTGCTGTCAAGCGACATCGACATCGCCAACGTGCGCCTGCAGTTCGAGAACGGCTGTGTCGCCAACGTGACCGCCAGCCGTGCCAGCACCAGGACGGAGCGCAAGATGCGCCTGTTCCAGCACGACAGCTATATTGCCATCGATTTCCACAACAAACAGCTGGAGATCTGCCGCAAGGGCACCACCGAGCAGCACCCTGGCATTCCCGGCATCGAGTCGGAGCGGCAGACCTTCGATCAGGGGGACGCGCTGCTGAGCGAGATAGGTTCGTTTCTTGATGCAATCCGCCACCGCCGTCTCCCGGTAGTGAGCGGAGAGGATGGCCTGCGGGCGCTGGAGACCGCCCTGGCAATCTCCGACAAACTGAAGCAGGGGGTAGCCGTTTCATGATTCCCATGGTCGATCTGCGCATACAGTACCGCCAGCTCAAGTCCGAAATAGAGCAACAGCTGCGCCGCGCGCTGGAAGACGCCCACTTCATCCTCGGCCCCAACGTGCGCGCCTTCGAGGAGGAGGCTGCCGACTATCTTGGTGCCAGATACGCCATCGGCTGCGCCTCGGGCACCGACGCCCTGCAGCTGGCGCTGGCGGCCGCCGGAGTCGGCGCGGGGGACGAGGTGATCACCACCCCCTTCACCTTCATCGCCACCGCCGAGGCCATCTGCTACCTGGGGGCGAAGCCGGTGTTCGTGGACATCGACCCGGACACCTTCAACCTCGACCCGGGCCTGGTGGAGGCGGCCGTCACCGAACGCACCCGCGCCATCCTGCCGGTACACCTGTTCGGTCAGCCGGTGGACATGGAGCCGCTGCTGGAGCTGGCCCGGAGACACCATCTGCAGGTGATAGAGGATTGCGCCCAGTCGTTCGGCGCCAGTATCGACGGCCGGTTTACCGGTACCTTCGGCGATGCGGGCTGTTTCAGCTTCTTTCCCAGCAAGAATCTGGGCTGTTTCGGGGACGGCGGCATGGTCGTCACCGACTCGGAAGAGCTGGCCGGGAGGCTGAAGATGCTGCGCAACCACGGCTCCAGCCGGCGCTATCACCACAGCATCATCGGCTACAACAGCCGCCTGGACGAGATCCAGGCCGTGGTGCTGCGCGCCAAGCTGAAGCGGATCGACGGTTACAACCGGGGACGGCGGGCCGCCGCCCATGCCTACCGCGAACGGCTGGCGGGGCTGCCCGGCATCACCCCTCCCCACGAGGATGGCAAAGGGGTTCACGTGTACCACCAGTACACCCTGCTGACCCCGCGGCGGGAGGAGATAATGGCGGCGCTCGGCAGGGCCGGTATCAGCTCCGCGATATACTACCCGGTTCCGCTGCACCGCCAGGAGGTGTTCGCGCGCCAGTGCCGCGGCCTGTCGCTGCCGGTGAGCGAATCGGTGGCGGAGCGCTGCCTGTCGCTGCCCATCTATCCCGAGCTGGAGAGCGAGCAGATTCACGCCATCGTGGAGGTGATAGAGTCCCATGTCACCTCCTGAGCCCCGCCCCGCGCGCGTCATGATCGCGGCCGGAGAGGCATCCGGCGATCTGCACGGAGGGAACCTGGCGGAGGGGTTGCTGCGCCTGAATCCGGGCGCGGATCTGTTCGGCATCGGGGGCGCCAAGATGCGCGCCGCCGGGGTGGATGTGCGCATCGACATAGCGGAACTGTCCGTGCTGGGCCTGACGGAGGTGCTGCTTCACTACCCGCGGTTGCGCAGCGTGCTGCGCCGGGCGGAGAGGATGCTGGAGCGGGAGCGCCCGGAGCTGTTGATCACCGTGGACTACCCCGGATTCAACCTGCGCCTGGCGAGGAGCGCGCGCAGACGGGGGATCAGGGTCCTGCACTACATCAGCCCCCAGGTGTGGGCCTGGCGTGAACGCAGGGTGAAAAGCATCGTGCGCTGCGTGGACATGATGGCGGTGCTGTTTCCCTTCGAGGTCCCCTTCTACGAAAAGCACGGGGTTCCGGTCCGGTTCGTGGGCCACCCGCTTCTGGACGGGGTGCGGACCACCATGGGGCACACCGAGTCCCGGCGCCGGCTGGGGCTGGATCCCGTCCGTCCCGTGGTGGGACTGCTACCCGGCAGCCGGCGCTCCGAGCTGCGGCGCCTGATGCCGCTGCTGCTGGAGAGCGCCGCGCTGCTCCGGCAGCGGCTCCCCGGCCTGCAGCTCCTGCTGCCGCTGGCCTCCAGCCTGGAGATGGCGGATCTGGCGCCGTGGCTCGCTCCGCTGACACGGGATGCGGCATCCCACCCCTGCATCCCTTGCGCAGCCATCCACCAGAGGTCGTTACGGATCCTGGTGGTGAAACAGCGGGGGTATGACGCCATGGCCTGCTGCGACGCCGCCATCACCGCCTCCGGAACCGCAACCCTCGAACTGGCCCTGCTGAAGGTGCCAATGGTGATCGTGTACAAGGTCTCCTCCCTGACCTATCTCATCGCGCGGCGCATGATACGCATTCCCGACGTGGGGCTGGTGAACATCGTCGCCGGGGAGGAGGTGGTGCCGGAACTCATCCAGGGCAGGGCCCGGGCGGACAGGGTGGCCGCGGCCACCGCCCGTTTTCTGGAAGATCCGGAGCTGACCCGCAGCACCCGGGAGAAGCTGGCCGGGATACGGCGCAAACTGGGCTGTGCCGGAGGAGTGGAAAATGTTGCACGGCTCGCCTCGGGAATGTTAGATAGGCAGCGGACACAAACGTAAGAGGTACCAGTCATGAACAAGAGAATCCCCACCATCTGCGGCATCGCCGCCCTGCTTCTGGCGGGTTGTACACAGGAGATGCAGAACCAGCTTGGCCGGGCGGTCCAGAACTACACCGGCACGGACGGAGTGCTGGACATATACGCGGGAGACAAGCTGGTCAAGCGCTTCATACATATTGACAAGATCACCACCGCGGTGAGCACCAGTGGCGGCGACACCCCCCGCCCCTACCGCTTCGGCTACGGGGTGCTGGACGAGAACCAGAACTACATCAAGGATGAGGGGGAGAAGAAGGTGTACTTCGAGTTCAGCGACTACTCCACCAGCTACATATTCTACGAAAACACCCGGGACTGATTCGTGCTCCCGCGCCCCCGGAAGGTGATGGCGGGTGCCATCCTGCTGCTCCTGCTGGCGGGCTGCGCCGACTCCCCGGCCGGGAGCCGCCGGGAGGGTGAATACTTCGAAACCCTCCCCAGGTTCTGGGGGATCCTCTATGCCGACGGCGGCCAAACCCTCTACTGCGGCAGGAGGTTTGGCAAGAGGCGCGGCCGCGGGATAAACGCGGAGCATGTCTTTCCCATGGCCTGGGTGGCCAGAAGCCTGGGGTGTGGCAAACGCAAGCAGTGCCGCAGAAGCAGCCGCCGCTTCAACACCATAGAGGCGGACATGCACAACATCTTTCCGGCGCTCAGCAGGATCAACCAGCTGCGCAGCGCCTACGCCTACGCCGAGCTGCCCGGAGAACCGGCCGGGGGCGGCTGCGACTTCGAGGTTGACGAGAAAAGGCGGCTGGTGGAGCCGCGCCCCGCGGTGCGCGGAGATATCGCCCGGGCGATGTTCTACATGAGCAAGGAGTACGGCCTGAAGCTCTACCGGCGCCAGAGGGAGCTGCTGCTGCGCTGGCACCGCCTGGACCCCCCCTCGGACGAGGAGCGGCGCCGTAACAACATCATCCAGAAGCTGCAGGGCAAACGCAACCGGTTCATCGACAACCCGGAGCTGGCGAATCTGGAGTTCGGGCGGGGGCGCTAACCCCCACCCGAACTCACACGAAGGGGCCAGCGTGGGTTCAGTCGGGGTTGTCCGGCAGCGCCGCTGCGGCCGGTTTGCCGGTGCCGCTCTCCGCCGCCGGTGGGGCGGCGTCGGCCACATCTTCCGGTCGGGGCGGTTTTACCACAACCGGTGCCTCCCCGGCAGGCGCAGATTCGGAACCCCCCTTCCCGGAAGGGGCGGCAGTACCCTTCCCTCTTTTGGCCGCACTCCGGCGCGGGCGGCGCGCGGTGCTTTTCGCAACAGGCGCGGCGGCATCTCCCCCGGGGGTTGAATCCGCAGCCTGCCGTGGCGGCGGATCCGCCGCCGCGGATTCGCCACCGGCGCCCCTCTCTTCCCCGCCGGAGGCACCGGAGTCCGGCCGCCCGCGGGCGGCGGGCACGGAAGTCCTGCGGGAGGGCGCCCTTTTCTCCCCTCCGCCCGCCGCAGCGGCGGCCTCCGGTCTCCCGCCGCCGGAGGCGGTTCCGCTTCGGGCCTGCACCCCGCCGGCCTGCGAAGCCTCCCCCGCAGCAGGGGAGCCGCCCTCATCCCCGGCGCCGCCAGCCGTCGCCGGGGATGAGGGCGGC
>WFXP01000100.1 GCA_015490535.1 Gammaproteobacteria bacterium | reverse complement strand
GTAACCAGAAGGGGATTGGGGCTGTCTGGCCGGGGAGTGGCGGATATCCACCAGCTGCGCCAATTGCAACCGGGCCGGCTATCCCAAACTCTCCCCAATCCCCTTCTGCCGACCATCTTCCGGCGCGCATTCCGCCTGTCAAGGATGATTTACCATTTCACCCACACGATTTGAGGAAGAGCTTTCCCGCCATGGGCGAAAGACGAAAGCTGAGCCTGGAGCAGAGAAATCCGCCACAGGAATTGTTGTGATTCAGGGAGATAACCCAATGCCAGCCATCAGACACCTTCTGGCCGTCGCCCTGCTGGGGCTGTTGTTGACCACCTGCGCCACCGTCCCCGACACCGGCCGCAAGCAGCTGCTGCTGATAAGCCCCCCGCAGGAGATGAAGCTGGGTCTGGAAGCGTTCCAGAAGATCAAACAGGAGACCCCCATCAGCGAGGATCCGGAAATCAACGCCCTGGTGCAGCAGGTGGGCAAGCGGATCTCCGCGGTGGCGCCGCTGCCCGACGCCCAGTGGGAGTTCGTGGTGTTCGATCAGCCGGACACCCCCAACGCCTTCTGTCTCCCGGGCGGCAAGGTGGGCATCTACACCGGCATCCTGCCCATCACCAGGGACGAGCTGGGGCTGGCCACCGTCATCGGGCACGAGGTGGCCCACGCGGTGGCGCGCCACGGCGCGGAGCGCATGTCCCAGGGGCTGCTGGCGCAGCTGGGCGGACAGATCGTCAACATCGCCACCGCCAGCAAGTCTCCGCAGACCCGGGCGTTGATCAACGCCGCCTACGGCGTGGGAACCACCGTGGGCGTCATGCTCCCCTTCTCCCGCTCCCACGAGCTGGAGGCGGATCGCCTGGGCCAGCTCTACATGGCGCGCGCCGGGTACGATCCCCGGGCCTCCATCGATTTCTGGAAGCGGTTCGCCGCCTGGGCGGAGAAACAGGGCAAGCGTCCGCCCGAGTTTCTAAGCACCCACCCGGTGGGCGAGACCCGCATCCGCCAGCTGCAGGAGTTCCTGCCCCAGGCGGAGGCGGAGTACCGGCGCGCCAGGCAATAGACGAACCCCGCCAACAGCGGTATCCTATGCGCTTCCGCGCGCCCGTAGCTCAGCTGGATAGAGCGCTGCCCTCCGGAGGCAGAGGTCAGAGGTTCGAATCCTCTCGGGCGCGCCATGTTTTCCCGGAGGGTCTTCCCCAAATCGTGTGGGTAAAATGGCAAATCACCGCGTAGCGGCTCCGTCCTTGACAGGCGGAATGCACGCCACATACTCGGTAGCCAGAAGGGGATTGGGGCGGTCTGGCCGGGGACTGGCGGATATCCACTACCTGCGCAGATTGCAAGTGGTTCGGCTGTCCCAAACTGTCCCCAATCCCATTCTGCCGACCATCTTCCGGCATGCATTCCGCCTGTCAAGGATGATTTGCCGTTTTACCCACACGATTTGGGAAAGACCCTTGCCGGAACAGGGAAAAAGCGCGCTGCGCGGGGTGAGGGATGAAACGCGCGACACCGATGGGTAAAAGGGGTGGCTTGCAGAAAATGGCCGGCGCCCGGTTCGCCCCGGCGCGGCGGGAATCGCGCATTATGGAGATGCTCGCAACGGTGAAATGGAGCTGGCGAGAGGAGTCGAACCCCCGACCGGCTGATTACAAGTCAGCTGCTCTACCAACTGAGCTACGCCAGCGCTCTTCTTCGGCAGGGCTGCATTCTATTCTACCGGCCACCGCTCTGCAACGGGCGTGAAACGCGGGAGCGGCGGCCGCATCATGTTCCCGGTGCGCAACCCTCCCGGCGCAGGGGGCCGGGCGCGGTGTTTCCACGGGCCGGAGTCGCCGTGAAAAGGGTCCGGAACCGGCCGTTCCTCAAGTGGGCAGGCAACAAGTTCGCCATCCTGGAGCATATCCTTCCCCTGCTGCCGGCCGGGGAGCGGCTCATCGAGCCCTTCGCCGGCTCCTGCGCGGTCTCACTCAACAGCGACTACCCCTCCTATCTGATCGCCGATATAAACCCGGATCTGATTCTGCTCTACCAGACCTTGCAGCGGGAGGGGGAGCGCTTCATCGACCATGCGCGGCAGCTGTTCACCCCGGAGAACAACAGCGAACACCGCTACTACCTGCTGCGCGAGCGGTTCAACGGCTCCAGCGACCGGCTGGAGAAGGCTTCCCTGTTCCTCTATCTGAACCGCCACTGCTACAACGGCCTGTGCCGCTACAACAAGTCCCACCGCTTCAACGTCCCCTTCGGGCGCTACAAGCGCCCCTACTTTCCGGAGCGGGAGATGCGCCACTTTTACCGCATGGCGCAGCGCGCGGAGTTCGTCTGCGCGGACTTCCGCGAGCTGTTTGCGCAGGCCCGGGCGGGCAGCGTGATCTACGCCGATCCGCCCTATATCCCCCTGAATGACACCTCGCACTTCACCAGCTACAGCAGCGAAGGATTCGACGCCGACCAGCAGCGCGCGCTGGCGCAGGCCGCGGAGCAGGCGGCGCGGCGCGGGATCCCGGTGCTCATCTCCAACCATGATACCCCGTTTGCGCGCAGCATATATGGTGCCGCCACCCTCACCCACTTCCAGGTACAGCGCCACATAAGCTGCAACGGCCAGCAGCGCAACAAGGCGGCGGAGCTGCTGGCGCTGTATGGTCTATAATTGTCGCGGGTCTGCATCGAATCGCGTGGGTGAAATGGTAAATCACCGCGGAGCGGCTTCGTCCTTGACAGGCGGAATGCACGCCGGAAGATGGTCGGCAGAAGGGGATTGGGGACACTTTGGGATAGCCAAGCCACTTGCAATTCGCACGGGTGGTGGCCATCCAGAGTCTCCAGCCAGATGGCCCCAATCCCCTTCTGGTTACCGAGTATGTGGCGTGCATTCCGCCTGTCAAGGATGATTTACCATTTCACCCACGCGATTCGGTGAAGGCCCGTTGTTGCGACAAACGACAACAAAGCCCCGTTCAGGGCGCTTCACACGTCCCGGCGTTGCGGGCTGACCGCCCGGAGACTGGTTGAACGAGGCTCTGTTATCGTTTGTCTTGGCAGGAAGGTTCATGATGCGGGTCTTCATCCTGGCACGATTCAAGCGAACGACCCGCGTGAACCGATAAAGAGCCCATGAAACAGGAGAAGATCACCGTGGAACACAAACTGCCAGAGCTGCCGTTTGCCCGGAACGCCCTCGCGCCCCACATCTCGGAGGAGACCATCGAATACCACTACGGCAAGCACCACGCCGCCTACGTGGCCAACCTGAACCGCCTCATCCCCGGCAGCGAGTTCGAGGATCTGCCCCTGGAGGAGATCATCCGGAACGCCCCGCCCGGCGCCATCTTCAACAACGCGGCCCAGGTCTGGAACCACACCTTCTACTGGAACTGCCTGAGCCCCACCGGTGGCGGCGAGCCGCAGGGGGAGCTGGGCCGCGCCATCGAGCGGGATTTCGGCTCGCTGGCCGGGTTCCGGGAGCGCTTCGCCGGCTCCGCCGCCGGCAACTTCGGATCCGGCTGGACCTGGCTGGTGAAGGGTGATTCCGGCAGGCTGGAGATCGTGAACACCAGCAACGCCGGCTGCCCCCTGACCAGCGGTGCCACCCCCCTGCTCACCATCGATGTCTGGGAGCACGCCTACTACATCGACTACCGCAACGCGCGTCCGGCGTACATCGACGCCTTTCTGGAGCATCTGGTGAACTGGGATTTCGTGGCGGACAATCTGGAGGCGGCGGAGTGACGCGGCCGCTTGACTTGCCCTGAAGTTTTGGAGAACATGCCCCGTTGCCGCCGGGGGCAGCAGAAGCCCGCCGGTGGTTGCAGCGGTATTCCTCGACCGGATGCGCGTCGCATGGAGCAGAGAGCCAAACCTCAGGGGGGAGAGATCCAGTGAAAGCAGTGATTCTGGCGGGCGGACTGGGCACCCGCCTGTCCGAAGAGACGGCGGTGCGGCCCAAGCCAATGGTGGAGATCGGCGGCAGGCCCATCCTGTGGCACATAATGAAGATCTACTCCAGCCACGGTATCAACGAGTTCGTCGTCTGCTGCGGCTACAAGGGGGAGGTGATCAAGCAGTACTTCGCCAACTACTTCCTGAACAGCGCCGACATCACCTTCGACCTGGCCCGCAACGGCATGGAGGTACACCGCAGCGAGGCGGAGCCGTGGCGCGTGACCCTGGTGGATACCGGTGAACACACCATGACCGGCGGCCGCCTGAAGCGCATCGCGGACCACCTGGACGGGGAGAGTTTCTGCCTCACCTACGGAGATGGCGTCACCGACGTGAACATTGGCGAGCTGATCCGCTTCCACACCTCCCAGAACACCGCCGCCACCCTCACCGCCGTGCAGCCTCCTGGCCGCTTCGGCGCCTTCACCCTGGAGGCCCAGCAGACCAGGATCCCCCACTTCCGTGAGAAGCCGGACGGCGACGGCGCCTGGATCAACGGCGGATTCTTCGTGCTCGAGCCCAAGGTGCTGGACTACATCGAGGGGGACAGCACCGTCTGGGAGGCGGAGCCGATGACCCGCCTGGCCCACGACGGGGAGCTGTCCGCCTGGCGGCACGAAGGGTTCTGGCATCCCATGGACACCCTGCGCGACAAGAACTACCTGGAGGAGCTCTGGGAGTCGGGCAAGGCGCCCTGGAAGGTGTGGTGACACCGCCCCTGGTACTTAATGAATTATGAATCAGCTGGAGGGATGCCAAATCCTGACTGGGTCTTCCTCAAATCGTGCGGGTAAAATGGTAAATCACCGCGTAGCGGCTCCGTCCTTGACAGGCGGAATGCACGCCACATACTCGGTAGCCAGAAGGGGATTGGGGCGGTCTGGCTGGGGACCGGCGGGTATCCACTACCTGCGCAAATTGCAGCTGGTGCGGCTATCCCAAACTCTCCCCAATCCCCTTCTGCCGACCATCTTCCGGCGTGCATTCCGCCTGTCAAGGATGATTTACCATTTTACCCGCACGATTTGAGGAAGAACTTCCTAATTTGTTATCTTGAAAGACTAGACATGAAGTTCATCCCCACCAGACTGGCAGGAGCCTTCATCATCGAGCCGCACAGGATCACCGACCAGCGCGGCTTCTTCGCGCGCAGCTGGTGCCGTAACGAGTTCGCCGGGCACGGCCTTGAGTTCAACCCGGTGCAGGCCAACATCGCCAGCAACCGGGCGGCGGGAACCCTGCGCGGCATGCACCGCCAGATCGCCCCCCACGAAGAGGCCAAGCTGGTGCGCTGCACCCGGGGAGCCATCTACGACGTAATCGTGGATCTGCGCCCCGGCTCCCCCACCCACTGCCAGTGGCTGGGGGTGGAGCTGACCGGTGACAACCACCGCATGCTCTACATTCCGGAAGGGTTCGCCCACGGCTACCTCACCCTGCTGCCGGAGAGCGAGGTCTTCTACCTGGTATCGGAGTTCTACGCCCCCGGGGCCGAGCGCGGCGTGCGCTGGAACGACCCCGCCTTCGGCATAGAGTGGCCGCAGATGGGCGACTACCTCATCTCGGACAAGGACCGCAGCTGGCCGGACTACGAGGCGGATCGTGATCATAGTTGACAGCGCCCTGCAGCAGCGCCACCAGGAGGGCAACCCCCTGCGGGTGGCGCTGGTGGGCGCCGGATACATGGGGCGCGGCATCGCCCTGCAGCTCATCTCCACCCCCGGCATCCGGCTGGTGGCCATCTCCAACCGCACCATCTCCTCGGCGCAGCGCGCCTACCGCGACGCCGGAGTGGAGGAGATCACCAGCGTGGAGAGCGAGAGCGCCCTGGAGCAGGCCATCCACGCCGGGCGTCCCGCCGTAACCGGGGACGCCATGCTGCTGGCCCGCGCCGGTGGCATCGAGGCCATCATCGAGGCCACCGGCGAGATCGAGTTCGGCGCCCGCGTGGTGATGGAGGCCATCGGCCACGGCAAGCACATCATCCTGATGAACTCCGAGCTGGACGCGGTGGTGGGCCCCATCCTCAAGGTGCATGCCGACCGCGCCGGGGTACTCTACACCAACTCCGACGGTGATCAGCCCGGCGTGATCATGAACCTGGTGCGCTTCGTGCGCGGCATCGGTTGCCGCCCGGTACTGGCCGGCAACATGAAGGGATTGCAGGACCCCTACCGCACCCCCGAGACCCAGAAGGGCTTCGCCGAGAAGTACCACCAGAAGCCGCGCATGGTCACCTCCTTCGCCGACGGCAGCAAGATCTCCATGGAGATGGCAGTGGTGGCCAACGCCACCGGCTTCCGCGCCGGGCGGCGCGGCATGTACGGCCCCGCCTGCCGGCATGTCAGCGAGGCGGCCGGCCTGTTCCCCCTGGAGCAGATGCTGGACGGCGGACTGGTGGACTACATCCTGGGCGCCGAGCCGGGCGGCGGCGTATTCGTCATCGGCTACAACGACAACCCCATCCAGCAGCGCTACCTCAACTACTACAAGATGGGCGAGGGGCCCCTGTACGTATTCTACACCCCCTATCACCTGTGCCACTTCGAGGTGCCCGGCACCGTGGCGCGCCTGCTGCTGTTCCGGGACCCGGTGGCGGCGCCGCTGGGAGCGCCGGTGTGCGACGTGATCACCGCTGCCAAGCGCGATCTGAAGGCGGGCGAGACCATAGACGCCATCGGCGGCTTCATGACCTACGGAGTACTGGAGAACGCCGCGGTCAGCCGCCGCGACAACCTGCTGCCCATGAGCCTGGCCCGGGACTGCCGCCTCAGGCGCGACATCCCCAAGGACGGAATAATCACCTACCAGGACGTGGAGCTCCCCCCCGGCCGGCTCTGCGACCGGCTGCGCGCCGAGCAGGACGAGCGCTTTCCGGTAACGGGCTGAGTTTGTGAAGCGGATCACATAGGCAGGCTTGACTTCGCCAGCAGATTTGAGGAATATGCGGTAACACTTAAGCGGACCATCACAGGAGTGGCGGCAGATTCCCTTTCAGCACTAAAGTTTTCCTGCCGCCGGACGATAACTGTGGGTCGAGTTGCAGGGTTCCGGGGAGATCTCCCCTTTTCTGTTCATCAGGAGGAAGAGTTATGAATCGAACATTTGGCAGCAGGTTACTGCTGCTCGGGGCTGCGGCGCTGCTGCTTGCTGGGTGTGGCGGTGGTGGCAGCGGCGATAACAATGATGATGACAATAAGGCGCCGGTAGCAGTTGACGATACTGCAACCACTACAGAAGGGACGTTGGTAAATATCCGGGTACTTGACAATGACAGTGACACGGATGGCAACCTTGATGTTACTACGGTATCCATTGCCTCCGAGCCGGCAAATGGGACCGCCACTGCAAAACCGGATGGGACCGTAGATTACGAGCCAAGCGCTGGCCATGTCGGCACGGACTCTTTCACATATACCGTGAAAGACGATGATGGTTCCACGTCCAACGAAGCTACCGTCACGGTCACCGTGACGCCGACCGCTTCGGGCAACAAGTGGGATGAGGCCCAGTGGGACAAGGGCACTTGGGCTCCATGATTTCCGATACGGCATAGCATTACGCAGTTTACAAAACCATATCTTGTTTCTGGATTAAAGAGGTAAAGCAAACATGAAGAAGATGGCATATTTTGTTGGTGGTGTCGCGGTGGCGGTGTCTGTGGCGGGAATTGCAGGTAGTCTAACTGTGCCTAACAGCTTTTCCAGCGGTGAAGTCATTTCGTCAAGTGAGATGAATGCAAATTTTACAGCTGTAAAGGATGCTGTGGATGATAACGATGGAAGGATTACCACCAATACCACTGATATTGGAAACCTTACCAATAGAGTTGACGCCCTCGAGTCCAGTGCCACCTGCCCCAGTGATATGGTCCAGGTCGGGCCGATATGTGTGGATAAATACGAGGCCAGTGTGTGGGATGATGCAACCGGGGGCAATCAAGTCACCGATCTGACAACAGCCTGTAACGCAAATGGAAGTGACTGTACGGGCATATACGCACGCAGCGTAGGAAACGTTCTCCCAGCCACCAATATAACCTGGTTCCAGGCCCAGCAGGCCTGCGCCAACGTGGGCAAGCGGCTGCTGACCAACGCCGAGTGGCAGATGGCGGCGGCGGGGACTCCGGATCCAGGAGCTAACACTGATCCCGCCTCAGGATGCAATACGGGTACGGGAAATTTTCCTTATGATAATCTGACTGCTAATACAGGGGCGAGTGCTAATTGTCAATCCAGATGGGGTGTCAACGACATGATCGGCAATGTTAACGAGTGGGTGGCCGACTGGGTACAAGGCGATCAGGGTTTCGGCACCGGCTACAACGCAGGCGCTGGTTATAATAATGACGATATTCATGCAGCTCCTTTAGGAACCGACGCGAACCAGTTTCCGGCCGCAGTCTATCGGGGCGGGGACGCTAATGCCGGAGAAGGTGCCGGTGTATTTGCCTTTTATGCATCCCAGGGACCAGAAGCAGTGTTTGACAACATCGGCTTCCGCTGCGCCAAATAACCTGCTGAATTCGTGACCTGCCCGGACATGCAGGTTACGGATTCAGGAGATTGTTACACTTTCTGGAGGCCCCGTTCGCCGGGGCCTTTCCTTTTGGAATCCTAATCGAAGGGGTCACCCATTAGCCTGCCCCCGGTCAACAGCCAAAACTCGACCCTGCTGTAAAACAGCATCCAAGATCGAAGGGGTCAGATCAACTTGATTTAGTCACTCCCCGCCACAGGAAAAATCATGAGATCGAAGGGGTCAGATCAACTTGATTTCGCCAGACCCCGCTGCAAAGGAGATCGAAGGGGTCAAAAAACTGCGCAAATTCAGGCGCTTGTTAGCAAAAAAGCAATATTGACTCACCCTGGAAAATGAAAAATGACCTACATTTCCGAGATACTCTCTCCTACCGGCTGCGTGACCCGGAACAGGCCGTTTGCCTGAGAACCTGAACACATCTCACAGCCATCACCACCGGTGCGTTAAGTTGGGTGTAGCTTGGCACGTAATTATGAGTATTGCTTGACAGCTATAGTGCTGGATGCCATATAACGTATAGCGGTATACTTAGCTTCATGATCACGGGTTTCAAGGATAGAGAGACCGAAAAGATTTGGCAGGGTGGCTTTTCACGCAGGTTGCCGGGCAGTATTCAGGCGGTGGCCAGGCGGAAGTTACGCATGTTAAGCAATGCTCACAGCCTGGAGGATCTGCGAGTTCCTCCAGCCAATCGACTTGAGGCATTGAACCTAAATTCCACAGTTGACCGCTCCATTCTGATACCAGGCTGCTGTTATGTATGCTATTGATTCCGGCTTCCTTTTCCACCTGCCGGGTGAATCACGCTACGTGGCGAATTGCACGTTTGCGGGGGCGCATGGCCGCGTTGCAACTCCTTGGAATAGAACAACTATTCCGCGTCGTCGCGCCTTGCCCTGCACCCCCGCAAACGCACACTTCACCACGTCCAACTGCGGAATCTAGGTTGAAAGGGAAGCGCAAGGGTCAGCACAGTATTCGGATAAATGACCAATGGCGCATCTGTTTTGTTTGGGCTGACGGTAGTGCAAACCAGGTTGAGATTGTGGATTATCATTAGGATGGATTTATGAAAAGGTTACCAAATCAAAAGGGTCAGATCAACTTGATTTCGCCAGCCCCGCTGCAAAGCAGAAAAATCGCGCAAGTTCAAGCGCCTGAATCCAACACAACAGCCAGCTTTTCCTTGATTCTATCTGTAACTGCGACCCTGTCGATCTCGAGATGTTCTTCCCCGCCGACCGTGTAACCCGGAACAGGCCATTTCCCTGAGAACCTGAACCATGTCTCACAGCCATCACCACCGGTGCGTAAAAGTGGGTGTCGCGTTAGTGCGTAAATCTGGGTGTCGCTTGACACCTGTCGATTACGAAGATTATCACTGAGGTAATATCATGCTTATGCACAACCCTCCACATCCTGGCAAAATTATCAAAGAGCTTTGCCTCGAACCTCTCGGGGTGTCAATTACCGAAGCAGCAGAAGCTCTTGGTGTCAGTCGAAAAACGCTTTCCAGCATTATCAATGGTAAAGCCGGCATCAGTCCTGAAATGGCTGTCCGCCTGTCTATTGCTTTCAATACTTCTTCCGAAAGCTGGTTGAACCAGCAAATTCAGTATGACCTATGGCAAGCCGAGCAGCATCGGAAAGAATTGCAGGTCAAGCGTCTATCAGCAGCGTGAAAACACAGATCAGAAATCGAAGGGGTCACCCATTAGCCCGCCCCCGGTCAACAGCCAAGATCGAAGGGGTCAGATCAACTTGATTTCACCTCACCCTTGTTACAAGGGAAAAATCGGGCAAAAAGACAGGGCTAGCTTGCGTTATGTAACCGGCCAATCCACACCGTTCTACCCGACCGGTTTCTGGCTTCATAACCTGCTTCTGCAATCCTCAACAGGAGCACGCTATGAATGCCTATTCCACTGAATCCTGCCACCTATTCCAGTCGAAGGCTGCCTCAAGTTCAGTCAATCTTGCATCAATAGCCAGAGATATCATGAAACTTTTTCGTAACTATTCAGCTAAAAAACTGAAAAAAAGTGAAAAAAGTGCTTGACAAGGTTTTAGCGCCAATTCTTCGATTTCATCGATAGTGACATGCACGCTGCTATAGTCTGTCCATGGAGCCACAAGAAGCCCGTCAAAGGCTTTATTTGCAT
>WFXP01000099.1 GCA_015490535.1 Gammaproteobacteria bacterium | reverse complement strand
CTGCGCAGATTGCAAGTGGTTCGGCAATCCCAAAGTCTCCCCAATCCCCTTCTGCCGACCATCTTCCGGCGTGCATTCCGCCTGTCAAGGACGGAGCCGCTATGCGGTGATTTGCCATTTCACCCACACGATTTGGTGAAGACCCGTCATCAGGATTCAGCGCGCCGTCTGACAGTAGTCCGGAAGGCGGTAAGCGGTCGGAGGGGTAGGGGAGGTGACGGCTTGCCCGGTGGGAGAGACCGCTCTCTCAGTGTGAAACCGGCACATTCCGGGAGCGCAACCGCCTGGCCGACACGGATGAATCTCTCCTGTAATTCAGCCAATTGCGTTTGACCCTCCAACCCCGCCCGCCGCCCCGGCGCGGTTCAAGTTTTCCCCCGACCAGCCGACATTACAGAACATGAACGGAATAAACGCAGCGACGGACAGTGAAGCACCCCCGCTCAGCGGCCTGGCTCGCCGTCTGGTAGAGAACGGTGTACTGAGCAAGGAGCAGGCGCGCAGCTACCACCAAGAATCGGTCGAGGCGGGAGTTTCGTTCATCTCCCACCTGCTGGCGGACAAGAGCCTGGACAGCTACGGAATCGCCGCGGCCGCCTCCCAGGAGTTCGGCGTCCCCCTGTTCAACATCACCACCGCCGAGCTGGATCAGGAGGTCATCGGGCTGGTCAGCCCCAACCTGATCCAGAAGCACAATGTACTGCCGCTGTACAAGAGGGGCGGACGGCTGTTCGTGGCGGTGTCCGATCCCACCAATCTGCAGGCCCTGGACGAGATCAAGTTCCACACCGGTCTCCACATCGAGCCGGTTCTCACCGCCCACGACATCCTGCATGTGATTATCAACAAGGCGCTGGACAGCGCCGATGAAGGATTGGGGAATCTGGACGACGAGGATCTGTCGGATCTGGAGTCGGAGGCAGAGCCGGACGACAATCTCAAGGAGGACAGCGAGGCGGAGATCAACGACACCCCCGTGGTGCGCTTCGTCAACAAGATCATGCTGGAGGCCATCAAGAAGGGGGCCTCGGACATCCATTTCGAACCCTACGAAACCAAGTACCGGGTGAGACAACGTATCGACGGCATCCTGCAAGTGGTGGCCACTCCGCCGGTTAAGCTGGGCAGCCGCCTGGCGGCGCGCATCAAGGTCATGGCCCAGCTGGATGTCTCGGAGCGGCGCATTCCCCAGGATGGCCGTATCAAGCTCAAGCTCTCCAAGAAGCGCGCGGTGGACTTCCGCGTCAGCACCTGCCCCACCCTGTTTGGGGAAAAGGTGGTGATGCGCGTCCTGGATCCCATGGCCTCGCATCTCGGGATCGACGCCCTCGGCTTCGACGAGGAGCAGAAGGAGCTGTTCAACGCGGCCATAAGACAGCCCAACGGCATGGTGCTGGTGACCGGCCCCACCGGCAGCGGCAAGACCGCCACCCTCTACACGGCGCTCAACATCCTCAACACCGAGGACACCAACATCTGCACCGCCGAGGATCCGGCCGAGATCAACTTGCCGGGGGTCAACCAGGTCAACGTCAACCCGAAGACCGGGCTCACCTTCGCCAACACCCTGCGCGCCTTCCTGCGCCAGGACCCGGACGTAATCATGGTGGGCGAGATCCGCGACCTCGAAACGGCGGAGATCGGCATCAAGGCGGCGCAGACCGGCCACCTGGTGCTCTCCACCCTGCACACCAACGATGCGCCCAAGACCTTGACCCGGCTGCTCAACATGGGAGTGGCCAGCTACAACATAGCCTCCACCATCTCCCTCATCATCGCCCAGCGGCTGGTACGGCGCCTCTGCGACCACTGCAAGGAGCCGGAGGAGCTGCCCCGCGAGGCCCTGCTCCGGGAGGGTTTTCCCGAAGATCAGGTGGACGACATCACCATCTACCGCCCGGTGGGGTGCGAAAAGTGCAACGGCGGTTACAAGGGGCGCTTGGGGATTTTCCAGATCATGCCGATATCGGAAGAGATGGGGCGCCTGATAATGAGCGGCGGCAACGCCATCCAGATCGCCGACCAGGCGCGTGAAGAGGGGATCCCGGACCTGCGCGGCTCGGGCCTCCGGAAGGTGATGCTGGGAGAGACCAGCCTCGAAGAGATCAACCGGGTAACCAAAGAGTAGCAGTCATGGCAGAGCAGACCGTAAAACTCGAGTACTTCATCTGGGAGGGAAAGGACAAGAAGGGAGGCAAGGCCAACGGCATCATGGAGGCGGAAAACAGCGCCATGGTGAAGGCGGAGCTGCGCCGCCGCGGCATCGTTCCCGGAAAGATCAAGAAGCAGAGCAAGTCGGCGCTGGACGGCATATTCAACAAGCCCAACGCCGGGGACGTGGCGGTATTCAGCCGCCAGCTGGCCACCATGATCAACTCCGGCGTGCCGCTGGTGAACGCCCTGGACATCATCGCCGGCGGCATCGAGAAATCCACCATGCGCGAGATCGTTACCGCGGTCAAGAACGACGTGGGCGGCGGCACCCCCCTCGCCTCGGCGCTGAGCCGCTATCCGGAGCAGTTCGACGAGCTGTTCTGCAACCTGGTCAACGTGGGCGAGCAGTCCGGCTCGCTGGATATCCTGCTGAAGAACATCGCGGACTACAAGGAGCGCATCGAGAGCATCAAGTCCAAGATAAAAAAGGCGATGTTCTACCCCATCGCGGTGATCGTAATCGCCATCATCATTACTGTAATCCTGATGATCTTCGTGGTGCCCGCATTCGCCGAGCTGTTCGGCAGCTTCGGCGCCGAACTGCCCCTGCCGACCAAGGTGGTGATCGCCATGTCCGAGTTCCTGCAGGCCTGGGGATGGGCCATACTGGCGGGGCTGGTGGCGAGCGGCTACCTGTTCCTGCGCGCCTACAAGAAATCGGCGGCGCTGCGCGCCGCCATGAGCCGCCTCTCCCTGCGGCTGCCGGTGTTCGGCCCCATCTTCACCAAGGGTGCCATGGCGCGCTTCGCCCGCACCATGGCCACCATGTTCGGGGCCGGTGTGCCGCTGGTGGAGGCCATGTCCTCGGTGTCCGGCGCGGTGGGGAACGTGGTGTACGCCAAGGCGGTGCTGGAGATGCGCGACCAGGTGGCCACCGGCCAGCCGCTCCACACCGCCATGCGCGACACCCAGCTGTTCCCCAACATGGTGATCCAGATGACCGCCATCGGCGAGGAGGCCGGCTCGCTGGACAGCATGCTGGCCAAGGTGGCAGACTTCTACGAGGAGCAGGTCAACGACGCCATAGACGCCCTGAGCAGCCTGATGGAGCCCATCATAATGGCGATCCTGGGGGTACTGATCGGCGGCCTGGTAATTGCCATGTACATGCCGATCTTCCAGATGGGCAGCGTGGTGGGAGGATAACGGCAGCGCTCGAATGGGGTCGATGGAGCTTCTCGGAGGGAACCCGCTGCTGCTGGTGGCCATCTGCGCCCTGCTGGGGTTGATCATCGGCAGCTTCCTCAACGTGGTCATCCACCGGCTGCCGGAGATGATGATGCGCGGCTGGCGCCTGCAGTGTCACGAGCTGCAGGGTACCAACCCGGACGCCGCGGATCTGGAGCCCTACAACCTCAACACCCCGCGCTCCCGCTGCCCCGGCTGCGGCCACGCCATCGGCATCCTGGAGAACATCCCCCTCATCAGCTATCTGATCCTGCGCGGCCGCTGCCGGGAGTGCGGCCAGCCCATCTCCCCGCGCTACCCCCTGGTGGAGCTGCTGTGCGCCCTGCTCTCCGCCGCGGTGGCCTGGAAATTCGGCTACGGCTGGCAGACCGCCGCCGGACTGCTGCTCACCTGGGGACTGATCCCGCTGGTGTTCATCGACCTGGAGCATCAGCTGCTGCCGGACGACATCACCCTGCCGCTGCTCTGGGCGGGACTGGGGCTGAGCCTGTTCGGGATCTTCACCGATCCCGCCAGCGCCATCATCGGGGCCATGGCGGGGTATCTCTCCCTGTGGAGCGTATATATGCTGTTCAAGCTCCTGACCGGCAAGGAGGGGATGGGATTCGGGGACTTCAAGCTGCTGGCCCTGCTGGGCGCCTGGCTGGGATGGCAGGCGGTTCCGCTGGTCATAGTGCTATCCTCACTGGTGGGGAGCGTGGTGGGTATCGGCCTGATTCTGCTGCGCCGCCAGGAGCGCGACCTGCCGATCCCGTTCGGGCCCTATCTGGCCGCGGCGGGGTGGATCGCCATGATGTGGGGTGGAGATATCACTGCCGCCTATCTGGAGTGGCTGGGCTGAGGATGTGACATGGCAGACCGGAACGGCGGCCCCCACCACCCGCTGCGCATCGGGTTGACGGGGGGAATCGGGAGCGGCAAGAGCACCGTGGCCGGCTTTTTCGCCGGACTGGGGGTTCCGGTGATCGACGCCGACGCCATCGCCGCAGAGGTGGTGACGCCCGGCCAGGAAGGGCTGGAGCGCATCATCGGCCTGTTTGGCAGGGAGATGATCAACCGGGAAGGCACCCTGGACCGGGCCCGCCTGCGCGCCAGGGTCTTCGCTGATCCCGCCGCGCGCCGGGCGCTGGAACAGGCCCTGCATCCCCTGATCCGCCACAGGATGAGGGACCGCGTCGGACGGCTGCAGACACCCTACTGCATTCTGGAGATCCCGCTGCTGCTGGAGGCGGGGTGGCAGGAGGAGGTGGACCGGATCCTGGTGGTGGACGCCCCGCCCGCCCTGCAGCTGGAGCGCGCGGCGCGGCGCGGCAGCGCCGGCAGGGAAGAGCTGGAACGGATCGTGGCGACCCAGGTGGCGCGCGACCGGCGGCTGGCGGCCGCCGACGACATCATCCGCAACGAGGGGAGCCTGGAAGCCCTGAAACGCCAGGTGGAGCGGCTGCACCGCTCCTATCTGCAAAACGCCCGGGAGGTGCAGGATAAGTGACCAGAGAGGTGGATTGTCCAATCTGCGGCAAGAGGGTTCCATGGGACGACAGCTCCCCCTGGCGCCCGTTCTGCAGCGAACGCTGCAAGCTGATAGATCTGGGCGAATGGGCCGGCGAGACGCGCCGCATCCCGGGATCGGCGGTACACCCACCCCATGATGATCAACAGGAGCAGCACTAGCCCCCCGCTGGCGCGGGCCATCCCCGCAGCCGGCACGCGGCTGGAGAGACGCGATCAGCGCCTGCTGCGCCTGCTGGAGTCCTACCGCCTGGTCGTCGCCATACTGCTCCTGCTGCTGTTCACCTTCGCCGACCGCTACATTCCCTACGGCCACTACGATCAGCAGCTGGCGCTCTACGCCTGCGGCGCATGGCTGCTGTTCGCCGCCGCGCCGTTCCTGATGCCGGACCACTTTGCCCGCAACGGCAGCTGGCTCCACCTGCAGATAGTTGTGGACATCGCCGCCATCACCCTGCTCATCCACGCCAGCGGCGGGGTATCCAGCGGCCTGGGGATGCTGTTAATCCTCCCGCTGGCACTTGCCGGCGTCATCCTGCCAGTACGCATGGGGGCCATGTTTGCCGCCCTGGCGGCCCTTGCGCTGCTCGGCAACGAGCTCTACAGCCACGTCAGCTCCAGCTTCGCCGCCGACTATTTCCAGGCCGGCCTGGCGGGCCTCATCTTCTTCGCCACCTCTTTACTGGCCTCGCTGCTGGCCCAGCACCTGCGGGAGAGCGAACGGCACATCGCGCGGCAGAGCCACCGGCTGGCCGATCTCACCCGGCTCAACGAGCACATCATCCAGCAGATGCAGTCCGGGATCGTGGTGGTGGATGCCGGGGGCCGCATCCACCACATGAACCGGGCCGCCGCGCGTATGCTGCAGGTGGAGGACGCGCCCTCCACCCCGGCCACCATCCACGAGATGGCCCCCGAGCTGGGGAGGGAGAACGGCGCGCAACCCTCCCAACTCCTCCCCGTCCGGAAGGGAAAGCTGCTGGCCCGGATAACGCCGCTGGAGGGCAACGGCAGCGGCTGCCGCCTGATCCACCTGGAGGAGAGTACGGAGCTGGAGCAGCAGGCGCAGCAGATGAAGCTGGCGTCGCTGGGACGGCTCACCGCCAGCATCGCCCACGAGCTCCGCAACCCCATCGGAGCCATCAGCCACGCGGAGCAGCTGCTGGCGGAATCGCCGCGCCTGAACGACGCGGACCGCCGCCTGATCGAAATCATTCGCAATCAGGCCGGACGGGTCAACACCATTGTCGAGAGCGTTCTGCAGCTGGGGCGCGGCAGGCCGGCAAGCGGCCACCGCCTCCCCCTGCGCCCCTGGCTGGAGGGGGTGGTTGCGGAGTTCCGGGAGCTGGCCGCCGGCCGGGAGGGGCTCTTCGCCATCCAGATCACGCCACCGGAGATGGAGATCCTCTTCGATCCCGATCAGCTGCAGCAGGTGGTGTGGAACCTGTGCCAGAACTCCCTGCACGCCTGTACCGGAGAGCCCCGCATAGAGCTGCGCGGTGCCGTCGATCCCCGCAGCGGCGCGCCGTTTCTGGAGATCAGGGACAACGGACCGGGGGTGGCGCCGGGACTGGAGCAGCAGATCTTCGAACCCTTCTTCACCACCGACTCCACGAGCACCGGACTGGGGCTCTACATCGTCCGCGAGCTGTGCAGCGCCAACCGCGCCCGGATCGGCTACTCCCGCTGCGCGGACGGGGGCGCCTGCTTCCGCATCGAGTTCAGCAGGGGAAGCACGTCATGACCGCCCCCCTGGCCCTGATCGTGGATGATGAGCCGGACATCTGCGAGCTGCTGGAGCTGACCCTCTCCGGCATGCAGATCGAGTCCCGCACCGCCGCCACGCTGGCCGAGGCCCGCACCCTGCTGAAACAGCACCGTTTCGACCTCTGCCTCACCGACATGAGGTTGCCGGACGGCGACGGGCTGGAGCTGCTGCGCCGCATCCGGGAGCAGAACCCGCGGCTGCCGGTGGCGGTGATCACCGCGCACGGCAACATGGAGCTGGCCATCGAGGCGCTCAAGGCGGGGGCGTTCGATTTTCTCTCCAAGCCGGTGGATCTGCAGATGTTGCGCAAGCAGATCAGCGGGGCGCTGCGCGTCTCGCCCAACATCCCCCGGGAGCGGCGCACGCGCCACATACTGCTGGGAGAGTCGCAGGTTATGCGCGAGCTGCGCGGCGCGGTGGAGAAGGTGTCGCGCAGCCAGGCGCCGGTGTTCATCAGCGGCGAATCCGGAACCGGCAAGGAGCTGGTGGCGCGCATGATCCACAGCCACGGGCCACGCAGCGATCAACCGTTCGTGCCGGTCAACTGTGGCGCCATCCCCAAGGAGCTGGTGGAGAGCGAGTTCTTCGGCCATCGCAAGGGGAGCTTCACCGGCGCCACCTCCGACAAGAAGGGGCTGTTCCAGGCCGCCGACGGCGGCACCCTGTTCCTCGACGAGGTGGCGGATCTCTCTCTCGACATGCAGGTCAAACTGCTGCGCGCCATCCAGGAGAAGAGGATCCGGCCGGTGGGCGACGCCCGCGAGCTGCCGGTGGATGTGCGAATCCTGAGCGCCACCCACAAGGATCTGGCGGCTCTGGTGAAACAGGGCGCATTCCGCCAGGACCTCTACTACCGCATCAATGTCATCGAGATCCCGGTGCCGGCCCTGCGCGAACGGCTGGAGGACATTCCGCAACTGGTGGAGCACATAATGGGGCGGCTGGAGAAGCAGAACGGTACGGCAGCGCCGCGGCTCACGCCGGAGGCGCTGCGGCGGCTCCAGGGCTATGACTTTCCGGGCAACGTGCGGGAGCTGGAGAACATACTGGAGCGGGCGTTCGCGCTCAGTGAGGGGGGAATCGTCACCCCGCGGGATCTGGGAATCGCCCCCAACCAGCGGCTTCCCGCGGAGCCCCCCCCGCCGCCAGCCAGCGATGTTCCTCTGGAGGAGTATCTGGCGACCGTAGAGAAAGAGGCCATCCAGGCCGCCCTGCGGCAGACCGGCTACAACAAGACCGCAGCAGCGAAGGCCCTCGGGATGAGTTTCCGCTCCCTGCGCTACCGGCTCAAGAAGCTGGGGATGGAGTAAAGTGGCGGGCACCCCCGGCAAATCCCCGTTCAGCGGAAGTCCGGACCATCAGCCCCCGAGCCCGGCGCACCGATGCCGCGCACTGGAAACGACCGTTCACCCTCACCGGGCGCCCCTGAAATCCGTCAGCTCAAGGCGAAAAACGTGAGTTTACGAGGGTAAACGCTCCCACCTTTCAACGCAGAAGCGGCGCCTTTCAGGGGCAAGCTGAATAGTTGACCCATGGCCGTTCAGGGAAGCTGCGCCTCGATGGTAAGGGTGGCCCCTCCCGTCTCTTCATCATCACCCTCCCCCTCATCGCCGGCCGCCATCAGGGCACCTACAGCCAGCACCCCCAGACCGATCAACCACCATTTTCTGGCACTGGAGCCGGAGTCCGAGTCCGCGGCAGCCGCCGCTGCCACGGGGCCGGCGAGGAGCAGCTCTCTCGGCCTGGAGGGAAACGGCTCCTGAGATATGTTGGCCGCCCGATCCATCGCCTCGACGTAATACTCTATCCCGGGAAGGGGTATGAGATCCTTGGGCAGGATGGCAGAGTAAATCCCTTCCCCCCGATCGGGAACCATCGCTACCGTCTGGAATCCATCTTCGCTTCCTATGGGCCGGTAGTGCAGGTTTACCTCCTGGATTCCACCATCGTCGGTTACCCTAGCGGAGATCCTGTAGCTGGTTGAACCCTCAAGAGACCCGTCGGCGGAGAGGGTGATCAACGGTGCCGAGAAATCTGCAGCGAAACAGATTGGGTGTAACAACAGCAGGATGAGCGTGAAAAGAGCACCTGCCACCGCGCCCTGAGTAACCATGTCGGCTCCCTTGTGTGTCTCCGTCCGGATCACCGGTCTTGCGCCGTGCGTCGCATCATATGATATACCTTCGCTCCCTTGTCAATCACCCGGCCTGTCATCCACGACAGGCTGCAGCGCTATCCTGCTCCAGCTTCTGGAGGGGAGCACCCGATTTCCACCACGGTTTACCGCCTCGACCAACTGGAACACCAGCACCTCGCCACGCTCGTTGCGGGGCGACGAAGGGGAGACCAGGTCAACGGAGAGCCCCTGATAGATATCGAACAGCCGCCGCAGGCGGGCCTCCTGCCCCCGGTTCAGGTGGACGAGTTTTCTCAGGCTCTCCATGTCGCGGGCCGCAAGGGCACGCTTGATCCGCCCGGCAACAGTGAGGGGCAAAGCCGGTCGGCGCCCCGGATCGCCAAGCGCACGCCCGGGCGCGGCCGCTTCGGCGACACAGCCTGCGAGACAGAAGCGGGGTACCGGAGAGCTGGAGAACCATGGCTTCTGGCTGCCGTGGGTAACGCTCATGACCTCCAGCCCCACCTGATTGAGCATCTCCTGAATGCTGAGTCCCGGCATATCCAGATACTTGATCATGGCCGCGGTGTAGGGACTGTGGGCGCCGGTCCCGTCGGTAGCCACATTGCCCGGCTCGGTAGCGTAGGAGAGCACCGTTCCACGGGTGCCCTCTATGGCGGCGAGGCCACCCCCCCGGAAACCGGTGGTTCTGGATACCCCCCGTATCCGCCGTTCAAACGGATTGTTTCTGCACGCATCCAGCATGGCGAGGATCAACATCGGCTCCATCTCGTTGATGGCGGACAGCACCATATCGAGGCCGACCGTTCGGTGTTCAATCTCATAGGCCCTGCCGATATCTGCATCCACGGGAACAAGATAGTTTTTTCCGTTGTGCTGAATACCGTGGCCGGCATAGAAAAACAGCGCTATGCTGTCGGACCCGAGCTGAGCGCTGTACTCCCGCAGCGCACTCATCATCTGCTCCCTGGACTGGTCATGGAGCTCCGTTACCTGGAAACCGAGTTCCGCCAGCTTGCGGGAGATGGCCCGCGCATCGTTCGATGGGTTGGGAAGATGCTCGACCTGCTGGTACCGGCTGTTGCCTATTACCAGGGCAAACCGCTCCCCTGCAACAAGCTCCGCAAAGGATAACGCAAACGCGCCAACAAACAGGAGTAGAGAGGAGGTCAGCCGCACCATCGCATCCCCAGTGAAACCGGATTGGGTGAAGAGCGAACCCCTTCACCTGTCGCGAGACCACTTCATTATATCGTATATCGCTACAATGCCGCCACACCGGCAGCCAGAACGGACCAGCCGGCTTCGGAGTGGGAGGGGGAAAACTTCTGGCGACATGGATCGTTAGTACCGGTATGAGAAAGGGGTGACAAGGCCCTCCCCGAAGCCGGAGCACACGGTGTTGTCGACCTGAATCCGGGGGGTTGGAGGAGTATAGAGTGCAAGACACTGATCCGGAAAGCGTAATAAAAAAACGCGGCCACGCCCCTCGCGGCCGCCAGGATTTTCCAGCCGGCCGGACGGAACCCCACAGCCCGGCTCTTCCCCAGATTCACAAGAGTAACCCGACATGCGCTGCCTGACCACCTTTGATAGCATATCGGCACCCAGAAAACTACCGAGGAGGGAGTTCCGGGATACTGCCATGGGCAACCCGAGGATGAAGTTGGAGGAGCTGTCGGACGGGGAGCTGATCGAACGCTATCTGCATGGCGGTAGTGAACAGGCGTTCAGGGTTCTCGTGGAGCGCCACTACAGCGCCACCTACAGCCGCTTCGCGAGGCAGTGCGGCAACCCTGATGATGCCGCCGATCTGACCCAGCAACTGTGGATCCGCGTGCTGAAGAATCTGCATGGCTACCGGGACGATGACAGGTTTCCGGCATTTCTGAATCGCATTGCAACCAACCTGTTGACCGACTACTGGCGCCACAAGGGGGTGACCGGCAGGGTCTTCAAGAAGCGGCCCGGCCGGGATGATACCGATCCGGTGGAGCTGGCCGTTGCTCCCACTTCCGATCCCGAGAGCGATCATGAGCTGGCCAGACAGATCCGGCATCTGGTGAAGAAGCTGATCCCTGCACTGCCCTGGGAACAGCGCCTGGTATTTCTGTTGCGCCACGAATCGGAGTACTGGGAGGAGAAACGCCGTCTGGAGTGGAGCCATCTGGCGGAACTCAACGGCATCGACAGAGAGACCGCCTGGAGCCGGTTCGAACAGGCCCGCAACCTGCTCGTGGAGCAGCTGCATGGCGAAACCGGCTCCCCTCCCCCGAAACCGGACGACGAAGCCCTGCTCGTTTTCCTCGTCTGGACGCAGGCCCAGCGTCTGTCGAAACAGCAGGAGTTCACCTGGGACTATTTCGCCAGGCTGCTGAATGTCTCGGCCAACACGCTGAAAACGCGCTACCGAGCCGCTGTCCGGAAGCTGAACGAGGGTCTGTCCGGAGTCGGTTGATCCGATTCCTCACCAGAGGTGGCCTGTCATGAAAGATTTGGATGCCGTCAGATTGTACAGGGAGTACCAGTCCTCCCGGACCCCGGGGATGGAGGAGGTTATCGCGCCGGTCCTCGAGCTGGCCCGCAGCAGGAGATCGGCGGGGAAAGGGGAGACGGCGGAGAGATATCTCCCTGAACTGTTCAGGGATCATTTTCCGCATACGGCGGACCCGGAGAGGGAGGGGTCGATAGCGATAATCATGGAGGCCGCGAAGCGGAGAAGCCGTACCGGATCCCCCGTCCCGGGCAGCCCGTCCCGCGATCCCGGCACGGGCATCGTCGCACGGGTCCGGTATGCCGCCAGAGCCGTCGTTGAAAAATTGGCGGGAGACGGGCCGGCTCCCGGATGGCGGATGGCCGCACCGGCTATGGCTCTGGCGGTGGTTGTCACCATACTCCTGTCGCTGCCGGATGACAGATCACGGGTCCAGATCCACGACGCCTGGGGAGTTCCGTCCGTGGTGGTCACTTATGCGCCCCAGCTGGCACCCTCCATTGGGCCCGCCCGGCCCATGGCCGGCTTCGGATTCAGCGGCACCGTGGATGGACCAAGCGCCGCCTTCCAGCTGGGAGTGATGGCAACGGATCTGTATGTGCTGGAGGCCTCCGGCAACCGGCAGGAGGCATCCGCAATCTTAACGGGAATTCTCCAGCTCGCACCCCAAACAGGGGTGGACGCCTCCCTGCTGGTCGCGGCGGGGAGCCAGCAAGAACCCCCGATGGCGCAAGGTACTGTATCGGAACAGACCAAAGCCATCGTTCATGCCCTGGAGCAGCAGCTCGACAAACAAGGGTGGATTACCATGTTCAGGTTCGGCATGTGGCTCGAGGCCACTCTCCTTGCCGTCGACCGGCTCCATGAAGGGGCGGACAGCCAGCCCCTGAAGCTCCTTCTGGAGCTGTGGAGAGAGAGCGGGAAAGAGCTTACCCCGTCCGTCTCCCCCCCGATTGCCGGGCTGATATCCGATCTGGACAGACTGGCAACCCCTGCGGATCCGCTCTCCGTGGAAACCGGGAAGCTCCGGCAGCGGTTGCTGCAGATCAGATCCGCCCTGCAGTAACGGCTGGAGCCATGTCCTGTTTCAAGCTTCACAACACACTCTCCCTGTGCGCCATCCTGCTGCTGGGTCCCCTCTGCCAGAGCCAGGCCCAGGATGATATGCGCTCCCATGCCAGTTTCTACATGGATACCTTCGGCCTGGTCGATCCGGATAGCTCCCCCCTCGCCCGCAGGGCCTACCAGATCTTCGAGCGCGTCCGCCGGGTGGCCGAAGATCCGGTTGGCGTGACCCCCACGCTCAAGATCATAAACAGCAAAGGCAAGCCCTGGGCAATAGCCTTGCCGGACGGTTATATCATCCTCTCCCGCGCCGCTCTGGATATCTGCTACCGGGGGGTGGACCCCGCCACCGGAGACGCCAGGCTGGCGTTCGTACTGGGCCACGAGCTGTCACATCTCACCTCCAATGACTTCTGGCACCGCAAAATGTATCTCAGCCTCTCCGGCAGACAGACAGCTCCCACCCTGGATCAGATCAGCTCCGCCATCCGCTCCTCCGCCGGTGTATCGAAGGACGGCGACTGGCAGAAGGTGATCCGCGACAAGGAGTTGCGGGCCGACGAGGTGGGCTTCACATATGCTTCTCTGGCGGGGTTCCAAACCAACCTGATATTCTCGGACAAACATGGTGGAACGGATTTCCTGGAGCACTGGGTCAGCCAGACGCGCACCTCGGGCAGCAATCTCCATTTCAGCCCCTCCGCGCGTTCCGATTTCCTGCGCAACAGATTCGCCGCAATCGTCTCGAAGGTGGAGTATTTCATGTCCGGGGCGCGGCTGGCCCACTTTGGTCGCTACGAAGATGCCGGCTATTTTTTCGAAGAGTTTCGCAACGCCTTCCCTGCCCATGAGGTGCTGAACAACCTCGGCTACGTTAACCTGCAACTGGCCAGAAAGCATATGCCCACAGGGTTGCGGTACCGCTACTGGCTGCCCACCCTGATGGAGAGTGCGCCGCCCCTTGCCGCCCCTAACCGCAGCATGGGGGACACCATACCAGCAAATGCCCTGCGCCATCTCGAACGATCCGTCAGGTATCTGCAAAAGGCGGTCGATTCCCACTCCACACATCTGAACAGCCGCCTCAACCTGTCCACCGCATATCTGTACCTGGGTGACTATCACAAGGCGCGAGCGGTGGTGGAGGAGGCGCGCATCCTGTCTCCGTCATCGAACCAGGTATCCGAGCTGCGCGCCTTGATCCTGTACGGCCAGGAAAAGGAGATCGATATGTGGCCGCTTGCCGTCTCCATCATGGAGAAAATCGCCGATTCGGGCGCTCCAAGCGCACTCTACAATCTGGCCCGCCTGTTCGAGGAGCGGGGTCGTGATGAAGATGCGCGGCGTACCTGGTCAGAGCTGCTATCCCGGGAGGTCGAAATCCCCTCTGGATACCTGCGGGTCGCATGCGGCAGGCTGCCGGCCGCGGAGAGATGCGGAAACCATCTCGCAGAGCGTACTGCAGATGGCCGGCTGCCGTTACCCCTCGATCCGGCAATCGGTACCGACATAAACTCCCCTGCGGCCAGGAAAAAGCTGCAGGGCTGGCAACATCAACGCCGGCAAATCGGCCCCATGCCAACCGACCTGTACATCGCCCCCAACGGAAACTCCTTGCTCGCCATAGATTCCCGCCTGTCAATCGCGGCCGTTACGGACCACCCCTACCCCACCGTCGCCGAGCTCGTGGAGTGCTGTGGCAGACCCCTGGCCACCGAACCGTTCGGCGATGATGAGCTGTGGTCCTGGGGAGGCTGGTCTGCTGTTACCGACGGGAAAAATGTCATGCAGATCTGGATAGCCGCCTCCCCGTCCCGGAGCATGAAAACGGAATCCCGCCGGGGAGGAGTGGCAGAAGCCCCTGATACTCCGTCGAGGTAATACCCTGGCGGGGCGCCAGATGGGTCTCCTCCCGATTCAGCTGGTACTCTTTCAAGGCGGAAAATGGGGGTTTACGAGGGAAAACGACCATTTTTCAACGCAGCAATGGCGGATTTCAGGGGTGAGCTGAATAGTTGCTGCCATTTTACCCACACGATCTGGTGAAAACCCTCCTGATCTGTTTAGGAGACACCGCCAAACTCAATCATCACCACCCCGTTCTCCACCCGGGTCGCATAGGTATTGGTGCAGCCCTCGTCAGGCGGCAGAGCCTCGCCCGTCTCCAGATCGATCTCCCAGTTGTGCAGCGGGCAGGTGACGGTGGTGCCGTGAACCATACCCTGCGAGAGGGGGCCCTGCTTGTGGGGACAGCGATCGCGCAGGGCGAACACCGCGCCGGAGCCGGTGCGGAACAGCGCGATATCTCCCCGGGGGGTCTGCACGATCCGTGAGCCCAGTACCGGAATATCATCCAGATTGCCTATCTCTATCCAGCGCGACATGGTTCGGCCTCTCGCTTGAACAGTCTAACTCTCTTCCAGAACCTTGAGCGGCGTGAAGCCACGGTTCGCCTCGTCACTGCCAGCGATCTGTGCCCAGGGATCCTGTTGCACAAACCTCTGGGCATGGAGAAACCGCTCGCACAGCGCCTTGCGCCGCCGCGCGTCCTCCACCACCTGCTCCCGGATAAAGCTCAGACCCACCCGCTCCAGCCATGGTGCGCTGCGCTCCAGATAGTGCGCCTGCTCCCGGTAAAGCTGCAGGAATGCCCCGCAGTACTCCAGCACCTCCTCCTCGGTCACCACCTTGCAGAGCAGATCGGTGGCGCGCACCTTGACTCCGCCGTTGCCACCAATGTGCAGCTCGTACCCCGACTCCACGCACACCACACCGAAATCCTTGATGGTGGCCTCGGCGCAGTTGCGCGGGCAGCCGGAGACGGCAATCTTGAACTTGTGGGGCGTCCAGGCTCCCCAGCACATCTTCTCCAGCTTGATGCCGAGCCCGGTGGAGTCCTGGGTGCCGAAGCGGCACCACTCGGAGCCGACGCAGGTCTTCACGGTACGCAGGGACTTGCCGTAGGCATGACCGGAAACCATGCCCGCGGCGCTCAGATCGGCCCACACCGCGGGAAGATCCTCCTTGCGGACCCCGAGCAGATCGATGCGCTGCCCCCCGGTAACCTTGACCAGGGGAACCTTGTACTTTTCCGCCACGTCGGCGATGGCGCGCAGCTGGTCGGGAGAGGTGACACCACCCCACATGCGCGGCACCACAGAGTAGGTTCCGTCCTTCTGGATATTGGCATGGACCCGCTCGTTGATGAAGCGGGACTGCGCGTCATCCTGCACCTCGCCTGGCCAGGTGGAGATCAGGTAGTAGTTGAGCGCCGGCCGGCAGCTGCTGCAACCGTCGGGGGTGCGCCAGTCCAGCGTCTCCATCACGGCCCGGATGCTGGTGAGGTGCGCCTGGCGGATGGTGTTGCGAACGTCATCGTGGCTGTAGTCGGTGCACTTGCAGATGGGCTGGGTGGCGGGCGCCGCGGAGTAGTCACCACCGGCGGTGTCCGCCAGGATCTGCTCCACGAGACCGGTGCAGGAGCCGCAGGAGGCGGACGCCTTGGTGTGGGTGCGCACCTCCTCCAGGGTGAACAGCCCCTTCTCCAGGATCGCCTTGACGATCTCCCCCTTGGTTACCCCGTTGCAGCCGCACACCTCGGCGTCGTCGGGCAGCTCCACCGAGGCGTTCTCTCCGCCATGGCCGGCGTTGCCCAGGTTGCCCTGGCCAAACAGCAGCTGGTCCCGCATGTCGCTGACGTCGGTGCCGTCACGCAGCAGCTGGAAGTACCAGGCACCGTCCACCGTGTCCCCGTAGAGCACCACTCCATCGATGCGGTTGTCCCGGAGCACGATCTTCTTGTAGATACCGGCGGAGGCGTCCTGCATCACGATCTCCTCGCTCCGCTCGTCGCCCGTGAAGTCTCCGGCGGAGAACAGATCGATGCCGGTCACCTTCAGCTTGGTGGACGAAACCGATCCCTCGTAGTGCCCTATGCCGTATTCGGCCAGATGATTGGCGCACACGCGCGCCTGCTCGAACAGGGGGGCCACCAGGCCGTACGTGACCCCGCGGTGCTGGACGCACTCTCCAACCGCATAGATGCGCGGGTCGAAGGTCTGCAGGGTGTCGTTGACCACGACACCCCGCTCGCAGTACAGGCCGCACTGGCGGGCCAGCTCGATGTTGGGGCGGATCCCCACCGCCATCACCACCAGGTCCGCCGCCAGCTCGGTACCATCCTTGAAGCGGACCCCCTCCACACGCTCCTGACCCAGGATCGCCTCGGTCTCGGCCTCCAGGCGGAATTTGAGACCCCGCTCCTCGAGGGAGCGCTGCAGCATCCCCGCGGCGGTCCTGTCCAGCTGGCGCTCCATCAGGGTGTCCAGCAGATGCACCACGGTGACGTTCATGCCGCGCTGCAGCAGCCCGTTGGCCGCCTCCAGCCCCAGCAGCCCGCCCCCGATTACCACCGCGTCACGGTGGCTGCGGCTGACAGCGAGCATCTGCTCCACATCCGCAATGGTACGGAAGCCGATCACCCCATCCAGATCGTGCCCCGGAACCGGGAGCAGCACCGGAGAGGAACCGGTGGCCAGAAGAAGCCTGTCGTAGGGAGCGGTGCTGCCATCCTGCGCCACCACCTGGCGCCGCGCGCGATCTATGCGCTCCACCCTGCAGCCGGCGTGCAGCGTGATACCGTGCTGCCGATACCACTCCTCGTCGTTGAGTATGATCTGTTCAAACTCCTGCTCCCCGGCCAGCACCGGCGACAGCAAGATCCGGTTGTAGTTGCCGTACGGTTCGTCACCGAATACGGTGATTTCGTACCTGTCGGGAGCCAGCTTGAGCAGCTCCTCCAGCGTCCGGATACCGGCCATGCCGTTTCCTACCAGTATCAGCCTCTGCTTGTTCATGGCAATTTCCGCATTGTCGAGCGCCTCGGGTCCAGCAAGGGCGGGCATTGTACAGCCCGCCCGTCACTGATGGCAAATGGCGTGCCAGAACAGGGTTGCTGGTTGTTACTCCGTTGATTGGCCGGTTATTTGTTCCGGACCTAAAGGCAGGATGGCTCCCTGCTCAAAGATTGTGCACCATTATCACGCGCACAGATCTACGTGCCGTTCCAAGATAGTGCATGCAGCTACTGCACCGGTCTCCTGCTGTTTACCACCCATACAGCCGCCTCCAGCCTGGAGTGCAGGTTGAGCTTTTTCAACATGTGCTTGACGTGGACCTTCACCGTCCCCTCCGTGATATCCAGCTCCCGCGCGATCAGCTTGTTGCTGAGCCCCTTGGCTATCAGGCCGAGGATCTGCTGCTCGCGCCTGGTCAGTCCCGCCTTGTCGGGATCACGTGGCGTGGACTCGTGCCGCAAGGCGTGGGCCAGCAATTCGGTCAACTTGTCACTTATCACCAGACGCCCCCGCGACGCCATCTGCAGCCGTTCCAGAATCTCCTCCGGCTCCATGTCCTTGAGAAGATAACCATCCGCCCCGGCTCGCAGCGCCGCCACCACGTGCTCCTCGTTGTCCGACACCGTCAGGATGATCACCCGGGAGTCCAGCTCAGCGCTTTTGATGGCCCTCAGGGTTTCGATACCGTCCATCCCCTTCATGTTCAGGTCGAGCAGAATAAGATCCGGGTTCAGTCTCTTCGCCAGCTCCAGCCCCTCTTCGCCGCATGCCGCCTCCCCGACCAGCGCCAGGGTGTCGTCGAGAGCTATGAGATCCGCCACCCCCTTGCGAAACAGCGGATGATCATCTATGGTCAGTAGCGTGCTTATACCGCGTTCGTGCTCCATCTACGCCGTTCTCCGCATCTTCTCGTCAGAACACCTCGAGCCGCTCGGGACAAACACCAGCCTCACTTCGGTCCCCCCTTCGGCGCGCCTGAATACCTGGATGGCTCCGCCCAGTCCGCTGGCACGTTCGTTCATGATGGCGAGACCGTAGTGATCCGCCCGCTCCGCCTCCTCATCGATCCCGATGCCGTCGTCACAAATCCTTATGATCACCTCGCCGCTCTGCTTGACATGCTGGATCTCCACCTGTGCCTGCGACGCCCTGGAGTGGCGGGTAACGTTGGCCAACGCCTCGCGAATGATGTGTAAAACATGGATCTCCTCGTTCGCGCCGAGCTGGAGCACCCCCAGCCGGTTATCCAGGGTGATGACTATACCGCTGCGCTCCCGGAACTCCTCCACCGTCTCCTCCAGCGCCGCATTCAACCCGGGACCATCGATCTTCAGGCGGAAAGTGGTGAGAAGTTCGCGCAGTTGCCGGTAGGCACGACTGATCCCGTCACGCAGCTCGTCAATTATCGGACCCACCGCCTGATCGTCGGAAGAGCGGGTCAGGGCAACGTTGAGACGCACCACCTGGATCTTCAGGTAGGAGAGCGACTGGGCCAGGGAGTCATGCAGCTCCCGGGCGATGACTCCCCGCTCCTCCAGCAGTGCCAGCCGCCGGCTCTCGGTGGCCTGGCGGGAGATGTTTATGGCGATACCGATGTGGCGCGCCACCGCCTCCAGCAGCCGTGTCTGCCATTCGTCCAGCTTCATCCCCCGCGGGATCTCGGTCAGCAACACCCCGTACTGCTGCTTCTGATCCCTGATCGGAGTGGATATTATGTGCAGCTGATCCCCCTTGTTGCGGACAAACTTCATGGTATGGGTGTTGTGCTCTCCGTAACAGGCGGGGCAGTTGGGTGGAGAGCAGGTGTCCACCTCTCCCGGCGGAGGGTTTCGCGTGGTCGCCAGCTTGAAGGCGCGGTCGCTGCTGTTTTCATCATTTATGCAGATGGTTCCGGGACCGACCCCCACCAGCTTTTCAATATCTCTCAGCAGCGCCGTGTACGCTGTATCGGAGACCGGGGCCATATACAGGCGCCTGGTGGTATTGTACAAAAGCTCCAGCGAGCGGTTGCTGCGCTCCAAATCGGAGGTCTTCTCCCGCACCCGCTCCTCCAGATCAGAGTATTTCTTGGAGAGATCATCGGCCATGACATTGAAGGCGTAGCCCAGCTGCCCCAGCTCGTCGTCACTCCCGGTATACCGGGTGCGGATGGAGAAATCGCCGTGACGGGCGCTTTGCGCGCAGGCCAGCAGATCACGCAGCGGGACCAGAACCTTGCTGTTCATGAGATACATGGTCAGAAAAACCACGATCAGGGTCAGAAACAGCGAGCCTATCTGGATCAGGCGCAACAGGCTTATCTTCGACTCCACATCCTGCTCCAGCAGCTTGACCATATGGTCGATATCCGCCACAAACCCGTCCACGATGGACAGGTAGCGGACGCGTGGGCTCAGGGAAGCCGGTTCGCCGGAGGCGGAACCCCCCTCCGCGACAAACAGCGGCTTGATCCTGCCATACCACTGCCTGTTGACATCCCGGTAGGCCGCACCAAGCCTGTTATTGGTGTTTCGGGAAAGAATGGAAACCAGCCTGGAGTCCAGCAGCCGGGATTCGAACTCCTGCACCATCCGGTTGGTGGTGGCGGCGAACCGCGGCATATCGCTGCTCTCCGCCGCCATCTCCTGGGCCAGGGCGTTGGCGATCCGGTAAGACTGCATGCGCAGGGTGCCGGCCTGGTTGACCGCGGCAGCCACTCCCTGGGTCATCTCGGCTATGATCACGGAGCTGACCATACTGACGAAAGCGAAGGAGGTAATGGTCGCCATGGCTATACCCATCCGCAGCAGCAGCGACTTTTTGGTTAGCTTCGCCATGCCCCCATTATAGCGTCGCCGCCCGCCATGGAAACGGAATACCCTGGAAACGGAGGGATACCACCAAAATTCCAGGGGGTTTGATTGTCCCTCGATCAAGTGCGGTTTTATTGAAAACCGCGGAACAATCATCCGTTCAATCAATACGATACAAAACTACCCCTTTACCACCTAATTGGTATTCGGCAACGCTGCAGAAGCCCTTCCCATGGTTGCAACCCATACTCTCTGTAGTTAAATTCCCTCGCAAGAGCAAGAGTAATACGATTGGCAACCAGCTAGCAGGAGGTGCTGACATTCCGAATCGCACCACCACACTATCCGGTTCCCGGTTCAGACCGCACGGTCGGAGATTCCCGCGCCGGGGTATGCAAGACAGCTTTGTTGTGTCCATGGTATCCGCTTACATACGGCCTGAGGTCTGAGCAACACCCAGTTCAGCTAACAGGGGAATAAAGATGAGAAACATCAAGACACACAAGGTAGAACAGCTGATAATGGCCGCGGTGGCGTTCTTCTGGTGTTTTCTGTTGTGGTTTTCCAGCGCCGCATTCGTTCCAACCATAGCTTCCCAGTTCGATCTCGGTGTGAAAGGGGTCGCGCTGCTGGCAAGCTCCGCCATCTGGACCGCCCCCATTGCCAGACCCCTGGCCGGATGGGCCGCCGACAAATTCGGCGCTCCCAAGGCCTTCGTCCTGATCCTGGTGGTGACCGGGGCATTCAGTATCCTGTCGGCACACGCCGCGACGCTGGGTCCCGCGATTGGTGTGACGGAGTACCAGTTCCTGTTCTGGACCAGGGTGGTGGTGGCCACCGCCGGCATCTCCTTCGTGGTGGGGATCCAGCATGTGGCCCAATGGTTCGAGTCGGAAGAGATGGGAACCGCCGAGGGCCTGTATGCCGGCACCGGCAACGTGGGCGCCGGGGTGGGGGCCCTGTTGCTGCCGAGGATATACGGGCTCGACTACCACACCGCATTCATCCATCTGGGCATCGTGGCCTTCATCATCGCCCTCTGGATACTGCTGCGCGGCGTGCCGGCCAAGAGCGCCGAACAGGCGGCGATGGCCAAGAAGACCGCCACCCTGCGCGATACCGCTTTCGTATGGACGCGCCACGCCGCCATCGCCCTCATGCTGGCGTACGCCATGAGTTTCGGACTGGAGATCGGGATGAACGCCTGGCTGCCCGGCTACTACAAGATGGGCTTCGAGGAGGCCATCAGGGAGCTCGGGTTCCAGTCCTTGCAGGATGTCCAGATCGCCGCCGGCTCCTTCGCCGCGGTGCAGTCGTTCAACGCCTCTCTGTTCCGCCCCTTCTCGGGATGGATTTCAGACATCTGGCAACGCAAGGGCTGGACACCATTCCCGATGATCTCCAAACACCTGGACTACGCGCCCAGGATTCACTGGCTGATGTTCGCCCTGCTCTCCATCACCACCACCATGATCCTGCTGACCGTTGCCGGCCTGCAGAACAACCTCATTCTGTCGGTGCTCATCCTCGCCCTGTTCGGAGTGACGGTCAGCTTCGGTACCGGTGGAACATTCGCCATCGTCCCGCTGATGTTCAAGGAGCGCCCTGGAACCGCCACCGGTTTCATCGGCGGTGTATCCTGCGCGGGGGGGATAATCTACCCGCTGATATATGGAGAGGCCGCCGGCTGGTTCGAGGTGGGCGGAATTCACTGGGGATACGCGCTGGTGGCCACCTTCCTGTTCATCCCGTTCATACTATACTTCATATGGGCCATGCATTGGGATGTGCATCCGGAAGAGCACGGGTTCGGCAGCAAGGAGCGCTGGCTGGGGAAAGGCGGCCAGGAGCAGGCATAGCGGTGAAAACCTGTAACCAACCGAGTCGAGCTTAACACTACTGGAGGCAACACAATGGCTGGAGTTTCCAAGGTACCGAAAGACTACGAGTATGAACCGTGGTACAAATATGGAGTGGCGTTTCTGTTCTTCGAGGCGGCGCTGGCGATAGCCGTCAGCATATACGCGCTCTCCATGGCGTTCACCGGGCAAGCGGTGGAGTTCAAGAAGAAGGTCACCTTCGAGAAGCCGAAGGCGACGATTGAGCAACCGGCACCGGCCAGAGAGGAGCCGAACAGCAGCACCATCGATGCCCCCGCCAAGCAGTAGCGATGTGGATGGAGGGCGCAGGGGTATGGGTTGACGCTGCAAACGGCCTGTCTGGATTCGTCCGCAAGCGGACGGTGTGGAGACGCGGGAGGTAAACTACCATGGCGGTTTTCAACAGGATACTGATAGCATTCGATGGCTCGCAAGCCAGCAGGAACGCAGCGGAGCGGGCGGTGGCCGTGGCTGCGGATCAGGGGGCCGAACTGATCGGTCTCAAGGTCGTGGCGTTCGAGGGGGAAACCATAGCCCCGTCCGATCGGCTGTGGTCGGTGATCATCGAGGATCTGCAACAAAAGGCTCTCTCCACCCTTGGAGCCCTGGAGGAGATTGCCCGGGAGAAAGGGGTGGAGGTCACCCTTGAGGTGAAGGTGGGCTACGTGGAGGAGGAGCTGGTCGAAATGGCAAATGAGAGGGGTGTCGACCTCATCGTCGTAGGCGTCGGGGAAAAGGCGGGCATGCACCGCCTGAACCTGCGCCGTCTGGCGAAGGAGTCACCCTGTCCCGTCATGATGACCCATTGAGACAAACCAAACGGTGGCGATACAACCATGAACATCGAAAAGTTCCTGCCGGTGCTGGCCGTTGCCGGGGCTGTTGGGCTGGGGATCAGCCTTTACCTGCTCTCCGACTACTCTACACCGCTGATGAATCTCGCAAGAGAGATACTTCTCTGGTAAGGCAAGGCGGGAGGGTTTCAGCGACTCCCGCCCCCGTTCACCGCAAAGCTGTCGCCCCCGGAGTCAGGAGAGGTGTCGTCGCCGATCTCTCCCGCTTCCCGCAGGGACTCCCCTGCGGTCGGGGAATAAAACAGGCTCTGTACCGAGCCGGTGACCAGCACCCCCAGCCCGGTTACGACCGCCAGTACCAGCAGAATGTCGGGTTTACGCCGCTTCATGGTGTGAGTTGCCTGACCGGTTCTAAATATTACACAGAACAGGCCAGGAATAAAGGGTGATCACGCCGCGCGGCCGTTAATTTTCAGAATGTTAACGATTCATTATTACCCTATAGATCAATATTCATCTGAAGCGACATGGCGCTCCGGCGCAGCGATCGCAACCCCCTCGGCGCCCACCCCGGAGCAGAACACCCGGCAACTCCGCCTCTTCCGTTACGGCGAACAGAGGTTGCGCAATGACCGTATCTCAATCCATGCAAGCCTGATCCGGCGGCGGCTATCTGAGAAACAACTCATAGGCCGGATTGCCGGTCTCCTCCCGATAGCTGTATCCCAGCTCCTCCAGAAACCGTGCAAAGGCTCCGCGCTCCGGCGGTGGCACCTGGATCCCCACCAGGATCCGGCCGAAATCCGCCCCATGGTTTCGATAGTGAAACATGCTGATGTTCCAATTCTGTCCCATACGGGTAAGAAACCGCAGCAGTGCCCCGGGGCGCTCCGGGAACTCGAAGCGGTACAGAAGCTCATGCTCCACCCGCGGGGCATGCCCCCCCACCATGTAGCGCACATGCAGCTTCGCCATCTCGTTGTCGGTCATGTCCACCACCGGATAGCCGGCCCGGCGCAGGCGGGCGACGAGCTCCTCCCGCTCCCCCTTTCCCGGCTCCATCTGCACGCCCACGAACACATGGGCGGAATCCGGATCCGAGAAGCGGTAGTTGAACTCCGTTATGGAGCGCAGGCCGATAACGCTGCAGAACTGTCTGAAACTTCCCGGCCGCTCGGGAATGGTGACGCCGAGAAGAACCTCCCGCTGCTCCCCCAGCTCGGCACGCTCCGCCACATGGCGCAGGCGGTCGAAGTTCATGTTGGCGCCGCTGAGCACCGCCACCATGCTCCGATCCCTCACCCCCTCACGCGCCACATATCTCTTGAGACCGGCAACGGCCAGCGCCCCGGCAGGTTCGGCAATTGAGCGGGTGTCGTCAAATATATCCTTGATCGCGGCGCAGATTTCGTCCGTGGAGACCAAGATCACCTCATCTACACACCGGCGGGCGATACGGAAGGGCTCCTCCCCTACCTGGCGCACCGCCACGCCATCGGCGAAGATCCCCACCTGCTCCAGGCAGATGCGCTCTCCACGGGCAAGGGCGTGATGCATAGAGGGCGCGTCGTCCGGCTCCACCCCGATCACCTTGATCCCGGGGCGCAATCCCTTCACATAGGCCGCCATGCCGGCGATCAGACCACCCCCACCCACCGGAACAAACAGGGCATGCAGCTCTTCCGGATGCTGGCGCAGGATCTCCATCGCCACCGTACCCTGGCCTGCAATCACCTGCCGGTCGTCATAGGGGTGAATGAAACTCATTCCCTTTTCCCCCGCCAGCCGAACGGCGTAGCGGCAGGCATCATCATAGCTGCTGCCGTGCAGCACCACCTCACCGCCCAGATTACGCACCGCCTGCACCTTTATGTGGGGGGTGGTCTTGGGCATCACAATCAGACCGTGGATCCCCAGCTGGCGCGCCGCCAGCGCCACCCCCTGCGCATGATTTCCGGCGGAGGCAGCAATCACCCCCCGGGCCCGTTCGGCATCGGACAGCCCGCAAATCCTGTTATAGGCGCCGCGCAGCTTGAAAGAGAATACCGGCTGCAGATCCTCCCGCTTGAGCAGGACGCGGTTCTCCATCCGCGCCGACAGGGAAGAGGCGCGCTCCAGGGGGGTCTCACGCGCCACGGCGTAAACCCGGGAAGTAAGAATCTCCTTGATGTACTGTTCCATGGTCAGGCTGTCAACCCGGCGCGTCCGGCCGTCGCGCGGCGGCCCGCAAACCGTGCCTTGATCCGGCCCGTTCCCGAAGCCCCGAGTGGGAAACCGCCGCCGGACTGATAAGTTAACAGCTTGGCGCAAAATTGCCAGTGCCATCTGGTTATGCGGCGCAAACCAACCTATAATTGGTCAATAATTGACCAGACAGCGGAGAACAGCCGTGACCCAAGACGAGATGAAAAAGGCCGCCGCGGAAGCAGCGCTGGAGTATGTCAAAACCGGGACCGTGATAGGGATCGGGACCGGCTCCACCGCCAATCACTTTATCGACTCACTGGCCGCCATCAAGCACAGGATAGAGGGAACCGTGGCCAGTTCGGTGGCCTCCGCCGAGCGTCTCGAGAAGCATGGAATCGATGTTCTGGATCTCAACATGGTGGATGAGATCTCGGTGTACATCGACGGGGCGGACGAAGCCACCAGACACCTGCACCTCATCAAGGGCGGTGGCGGCGCCCTCACGAGGGAGAAGATCGTGGCCGCCGCCAGCCGCAAATTCGTATGCATTGCCGACGAGAGCAAACTGGTGGATATTCTGGGGGGCTTCCCCTTGCCCGTGGAGGTAATACCCATGGCGCGCAGCTACGTGGCACGCGAGCTGGTCAAGCTGGGCGGCGAGCCGGTTCTGAGGGAGGGATTCACCACTGATAACGGCAACATCATCCTTGATGTCCATGGTCTGCAGATCATGGAGCCGAGCAAACTGGAGGCCCGGATAAACAACATTGCCGGAGTGGTGACCAACGGTATATTTGCCCTCCGCCCTGCGGATGTGCTGCTGCTTGGCGGCGAGGATGGGGTCAGAACACTCTCCTGAGAGAACATGGCGGGTGACTTCCCCCAGCCACCCTTACCGGCGGCGGCACAACCATTGCGTAACCATTGGAAAGTGCCTGCCAGAGACGGCCGGCTCCATCCGGCAATCCGGCCTCTGGCAGCCATGGCTTGATAGATATTGCAACCCGTTTTGTTTCACCGCACCTGACAACCGTGGGGTTTCCTGACGAAACATGAACTATTCCAGACGCTCTTTCCTGGCCGCGGCAGCCGTGCTGCCGTTCTGCCCGATCCACGCAAAACCGAACCGCCCGAAAACGGTTCACTTCCTGGGCTGCAGCAACGGGGTCGATGCCGAGACCCTGCGCGAGTTCGGCAGGCTCGCCAACATGAAGGTGCAGCGGCACAAATATGGGAACGATGCCCAGTTCATAGCCAAGTTCCTGGGCGGCAAACCCCGCTTCGATGTTGCCATGGCGCCCGATGACAGCATATCCCACCTGCTGCACACCAAGCTGCTGGCGACGCTCGATCGCTCCCTGATCCCGAATGCCGGCCAGCTGAACCCGATCATTCCGCTCCCGCCGGATGATCCGGAGCGCGTCTACAGTCTGCCCTACTTTTGGGGAACCCTGGGAATAGGATATCGAAGGGCCGCTTTTTCCAACCCCCCGGAAAGCTGGAGAGTCTTGCTGGAAAGCAGCGAGCACGCCAACCGCATGGCCCTGCTGGATGACAAAATGAGCACCATACAGGTGGCCCAGAAGTACCTGGGGCACTCCATCAACTCCGCCACACCCGAGATCATCGGAGAGGCGACCCGGCTACTGGCCAGACAGGGTCCCAAGGTGAAGGCTTTCACCTCCCGCCCCACAAAACTGCTGCTTTCCGGCGAGGTGGATCTGGTAATGTCGTGGAGCGACGATTTCCACAAGGAGCTGCGTGAATACAGCGAATTCGGCTTTGCCGCACCTGCCGAAGGCACCATCATCCGGCAAAAACTGCTGTGCATCCCCAGACATGCCGCCGACCCGGTTGCCGCACATCAACTCATCAACTTTCTGATGGACAAGGATATCTCTGCCAGCCTGGCAAGGAGATTTCACTATGCCACCACCAACCGGGCGGCAGCCGATCTGCTGGGCGAAAGCTACCAAAACAATCCCGCGCTCTCCCCTCCGGCCGCGGTAATCAAGCGCTCGGAGTGCAGGGCCTTTGTCCACAACGCCGAGCAGAACCGGCTGTATACCACCGCCTGGAAGAAGATCAAGGAGAAAAACCTGAAGTTGTGAGACCGTTCGGCATGGTGTGAAGCAGGCCGGCAACTGTCAGATCGCCCCGGAAATCCATCAGTTCAAGGCGAAAAGGGGAGTTTACGAGAGGCTAAGTGACCATTTTGCAACGCAGCAATGGCGGATTTCAGGGGTGAGCTGAAAAGTTGCAGCTGTGAGCAATTGCCAGGCGGACAGCAGGGTCGACCCCCGCCGCGGGAACGAGGTACCGGAGGAGCGGCGCACCAAGCCGCCAACGGCGCGTCCTGCTGTCGGGAGCCCGATACTCCCCTCTCAGGAGGATATGAACAACCCCTTGACCGCAAGTATCGCGGCACTCACCAGGGAGCCGATCGCCAGCTCGTTCCAGCGCTCCCGCTTCTCCACGTTAATGAATTCACAACCGTATAACAGTATGCCGAGGTAGAACAGCAGGGCGATATTGGCATAGCTCCCCATAGGGGTTTGTGACAGGATCAACAGCGAGATCCCGGCGAATACCAGCAGATAGTCCATGGTTGTGGTGAAAAACTCCACCCTCCTGCGGCGCGGGGAGTAGATCATCGCAATGACCAGGCCGATCGCCAGGAGTATGAAGAAGCTCACGTCGGCCGCCCGCGCCCATACCCCCATTACCGGCGGATAGGTAACCTGCAGAAACACCACCGCCGCCGCCACCACATATATCATCGCCCGGTGAAACAGCGAGTGCGTTGCGGAGCCGTACACGAGCTCCAGCAGCATGAAGAGGCATACCGCGGCCAGCAGAATGCCCACGTCGCGCGGCACCACCTCAAACGCCAGGCTCGCCACCACCAGATAGACCGGCACGCCGAACTCGATCAATCTGCGAGGCAGCCAGACCAACACGCCCGGCGTGCTGCTGGCCAGATCCGTCGCCCGGCGCCCCTCTCCGAACTGCCCCGGAATGGTATCCCGCAGGCTGCCCACCTTGCGCCATCCGGATTCGTGGATTCGCTCCAGCAGCCTGACCAGGCCGATACAGAGAATGGCATAGGCGGCCAGGATCACCACATCGTTGGTGTAGGCCAGCATACCCCCCATAAACACAAACAGGGTCTGCAGCAGATACATGATTCCCACCGATCCACGCTGCGAGAAGCCCAGCTCCATAACGAGATGGTGAAAATGGTCCTTGGACGGCTCAAACATGCTCACCCCGCGCCGCCGCCTCTTGATCATCACCACCAGCAGATCGGCGATGGGCAGCCCGAGCAGCAGCAGCGCGGCCGCGGGATAGATGGCCGTATCGGGATTCTGGGTCAACATGACCACCAGGAAACCGAGAGTGAAACCGATCACCTGGCTGCCGCTGTCCCCCATGAAGACCACCGCCGGATTGGTGTTGTAGCGCAGAAACCCCAGGATACCGCCCACCATGGCCACCGCGATTATGGATATCACCCCCCCTCCATCCAGATAGGCCAGCAGGCCGATAGCCCCGAGGGAGAGCAGCGCCTCCCCGCCGGCGAGACCGTCCAGGCCGTCCGAGGTATTGAGGGCGTTGGTCATTCCCACCACGGCGAATACCGCAAACGGTATGGCAATGGCGGGCGGTAGCTGCAGATAGTCTCCCAGCAGCGGCAGGGAGGTAATCTGCATCCCTCCCCAGAGCGCCGCGGGCAAAACGGCGAGCAGCTGCCCGGCAAACTTTATGCCTGGTGACAGATGGTGGCGATCATCGAGGGAGCCGAACAGCAGAAGGACCAGGACACCAAACAGATAGCAGAGCACCATGGGCTTCATGGGCAACCAGATCAGCATCGGCACCAGCATGCCGAGAACTATTCCCCACCCCCCGACCCTGGGGATGGGGTCGGCGTGAACGCGGCGCTCGTCCGGATGATCTATCATTCCCAGCAGTGGGGCCAGACGCATCATGATCGGGATGACCAGAATGCTTACCGCTATGGCTATACAGAGAATCAGGAAATACTTCATGGGACCCCTACTCCGGAGATCACCCCGGACCCGCCATCAGGACACCCGAACCGACCCCGGGACCTGATGACAAACTTAAGTATATTGATTTAACTAATTGTATTTACCGGAAAATTATATTAAACACGTCCGGTCATCACATAACGTCATACGAATATACTGTATCTCGTCCAGGCGATCAAAACCATAAGCGGTGATGAAAGGGATTTTCACCACCTCCCAAAGAGGTATCCGGGGACGACCGTGACAAAAAAAGATCAGGGGGAAACAGCTGGCGGGAGGATGTCGATAGTCGCTGTTTACCTCCCCCTGATCCGAACGGAGGAATTGTCGCAGAAGGATATTGCAGGCACATTTCTACACACCCGCCCCCTCGTGTCCTTGATATGCATCAAATATGGGAAATGTAACCATTCAGCATAACCTGAAGCAGGCCGGTGACTGTTCGGCTCGCCCCTGAAACCCGTCAGTTCAAGGCGAAAAATGGGGGTTTACGGGGGTAAATGACCCGCGGATTCAACGCAGAAGTGGCGGATTTCAGGGGCGAGCGCAGCTGCCGGGAAATCAGCCTGCCTGCCCCAGGGGCCAGCGGCTCACTGTCTCATAACTGACACCGCCCGGAACCGCGATCGAGCGCACCAGCACGAAATCCTCCAGCCGCCACGGCAGAGGCTCGATGTGGCGCGGCAGCCCGCCTGGACGGGCGCGGCGCAGGATGGTCAGATGGGGCCGATAGGGGCGCGTCTCGGGCGGCAGGCCGCAGCCTTGCAGACCGCTCTCCAGCTCTGCAACCAGCCTCTGCAACGGCGCTGGAATGCTGTCTGTCCCCAGCCACGCCACCCGCGGACCGGCCCAGTAGCCGACCCGGTTCAGGGTGATGCTGAACCCTTCGGCCCGGATGGCGGCCGCGACCCGCTCGGCGCACTCCTGCTGCGCTGGAGAGATTGCCCCCAGATAGCGCAAGGTTACATGAAGATTCTCCGCCGCCACCGCCCGCCCGGCGGCACTCCGGAACCCTCCACTCTCCAGCAGCTCCGCCAGCCGCAGGCGCAGCTCCTCATCCGGCCAGAGCGCAAAGAAGAGTCGCTGCCCCTCAACCCGCGGCATCCCGCAGCCCCTCCAGGGCGACCCAAACGGCCCCCTGGCGCACCGCCTCCCGATCCCCTCTGAAGCGCTCCCTGTGGCTCTCCATCCACCCCCTGGAGTCGGCCCATGCGAACCATACGGTACCCACCGGCTTGCCAGGCACCGCGCCACCCGGCCCGGCGATGCCGCTGACCGCCACCGAAAGCTGGGCATGGCTGTGCGCCAGGGCGCCGCTGGCCATCTGCTGGACGGTCTGCTCGCTTACCGCGCCGTAACTCTCCAGCACCTCCTCGCTCACCCCCAGCATCTCCCGCTTGGCAACATTGGTATAGGTGACGAAACCGCGCTCGAACCAGCGCGAACTGCCGGGGATGTCGGTAATCACCTTGGCGATCCACCCTCCGGTACAGGACTCGGCGGTGACCAGCATCGCCCGCCTCTGCAACATCCGCTCACCCAGCTGGCAGGCCAGCTGCCGAACCCTGTCCATCAGCCCTTGATCTCGAGGAAACGGCAGCTCACCATCCAGCACCCCTCCCCGGCGGGCTCCACACGGACCACCTCGGCAGTGGCCTCGAGCGGCGGGGTCAGCTTCTGCTGCGGCGAGATCACGATCTCCAGTCGCGTACCCGGCTCCATCTCCCGCGGCGTCTCGAAACGCACTCCGCCACCGCTCAAATCGCGGCCCGTTGCCTGCTGCATCTCCTCCGCACCCGGCAGCCGGAAATCCAGCATGAACTCCACCTCCATGCGGGTGAAATCGCGCTTTTCGCTATAGTCCAGTCGCATCGTCATCAGCCCAGCCTCGCTTTAATTTATTAGACAATTGGGTCTTCCTCAAATCGTGTGGGTAAAATGGCAAATCATCCTTGACAGGCGGGATGCACGCCGGAAGCTGGTCGGCAGAAGGGGATTGGGGAGAGTTTGGGATAGCCGGACCAGTTGCAATTGGCGCAGGTGGTGGATATCCGCCACTCCCCGGCCAGACCGCCCCAATCCCCTTCTGGCTACCGAGTATGTGGCGTGCATTCCGCCTGTCAAGGACGGAGCCGCTACGCGGTGATTTGCCATTTTACCCACACGATTTGAGGAAGACTTAAGATTGAGAGTAAGCAATACCAGACCGAACCAATATTAGCAAGCAGCGCGGCACTGCGGCGGAATTGGCCCCACCACCGATTTTGGCTAGAATCGCACGGATGAGCCGCGCCCAGCACACGCCCCTGATGCAGCAATATCTCGCCATCAAGGCGCAACACCCGGATATCCTGCTCTTCTTCCGCATGGGAGACTTCTACGAGCTGTTCTACGACGACGCCCGCAAGGCGGCGAGTCTGCTCAACATCAGCCTGACCAGCCGGGGCAAGTCGGCGGGCGAGCCCATCCCCATGGCAGGCGTTCCCTGCCACGCGGTGGACAGCTACCTGGCCAGACTGGTCAGGCAGGGGGAGTCGGTGGCCATCTGCGAGCAGATCGGCGATCCCGCCGCCAGCAAGGGACCGGTGGAGCGGCGCGTCACCCGTATCGTGACCCCCGGCACCGTTACCGAGGAGGCGCTGCTGGAGGAGAACCGGGACAACCTGATCGCGGCGCTGCTGCAGAGGGGAGATCGCTTCGGCCTGGCCTGGATGGATGTCACCAGCGGGCGCTTTCTGGCGATGGAGCTGGAGAACCAAGAGGCGCTGGCCGGGGAGCTGGAGCGCCTGCAGCCGGCCGAGCTGGTGGCCTGCGAGGAGAACTCCGTGGAACCATCCTGCAGCGCCGCCCTGCAGAGGCTGCCACCGTGGCACTTCGAGCTGGAGAGCGCCACGCGGATGCTGTGTGAACAGTTCGGCACCCGGGAGCTGACCGGCTTCGGCTGCGACCCCTTTCCGCTCGCCGTGGCCGCCGCCGGAGGTCTGCTCCACTATGTGCGCGGCACCCAGCGCAACGCGCTGCCCCACATACGCTCTCTGCATGTGGAGCGGCGCGACGAGAGCATAATCCTGGACGCCGCCACACGCCGTAACCTGGAGCTGGAGAGCAGCCTCTCGGGCCACCCGGAGCAGACCCTGGCCGCGGTGCTGGATCACACCGCCACCGCCATGGGCAGCCGTCTGCTGCGGCGCTGGCTCAACCGCCCGCTGCGCGACCGGGAGGCCATAGGCCGGCGCCACGCCGTCGTGGCGGCCCTGCTGGAGGGGCACGGCTACGAGGAGCTGCAGCAGCAGCTGCGCGGCATCGGCGACATGGAGCGCATCCTGAGCCGCATCGCCCTGCGCTCGGCACGCCCGGCGGATCTGGTACAGCTGCGCACCGCCCTGGGAAAGCTGCCCCAGTTGCGGGAGAGCCTGACGGACCGGGAGGTTCCGCTGCTGCGTGATCTGCGACGCAGGATAGGCAGCTTCCCCGAGCTGCACCGGCTGCTGCGTCAGGCGGTGGTGGAGGCGCCCCCCCAGCTGATCCGGGACGGCGGCGTCATCGCCCCCGGCTATGACGCGGAGCTGGACGAGCTGCGCTCCCTGCAGCGCAACGCCAGCGGCTACCTGCTGGAGCTGGAGCAGCGGGAACGGGAGCAGACCGGCATCGCCAACCTGAAGGTCAACTACAACCGGGTGCACGGCTACTACATAGAGGTGAGCCGTGCCCAGAGCGACAGGGCTCCGGCACGCTACCAGCGCCGCCAGACCCTCAAGGGCGCGGAGCGCTACATAACCCCGGAGCTCAAGGAGTTTGAGGATCGCGTGCTGAGCGCCAACGAGCGTGCGCTGGCGCGCGAAAAGCGGCTCTACGAGGAGCTGCTGGACACCATTGCCCGGGAGCTGGAATCGCTGCAGCAGAGCGCCGCGGCGATAGCCGCGCTGGACGCCCTGAACAACCTGGCGGAGCGCGCCGCCACCCTGGAGCTGGTGGCGCCGGAGCTCACCGGCCGCCCGGAGCTGAAGATAACCGCCGGGCGCCACCTGGTGGTGGAGCAGCTCCAGGAGGAACCGTTCGTTCCCAACGATCTGCACCTGGATCGCGGCCGCCGCATGCTGCTGATAACCGGTCCCAACATGGGGGGGAAATCCACCTACATGCGCCAGACCGCCCTGATCGTACTGCTGGCCTGCATGGGCAGCTTCGTACCGGCGGAGAGGGCGCTCATCGGCCCCGTCGATCGCATCTTCACCCGCATCGGCGCCTCCGACGAGCTGGCCAGCGGCCGCTCCACCTTCATGGTGGAGATGACCGAGACCGCCAACATCCTGCACAACGCCACCCCCGACAGCCTGGTGCTGATGGACGAGATAGGGCGCGGCACCAGCACCTTCGACGGCCTCTCCCTCGCCTGGGCCTGCGCCCTCCATCTGGCCCGGGAGATCGGCGCCTTCACCCTGTTCGCCACCCACTATTTCGAGCTGACCCGTCTCGCCGGGCAGGTGGAGGGGATCGCCAATGTCCATCTCGACGCCACGGAGCAGGGGGAGCGGATCATATTCATGCACACCGTCAAGGAGGGGGCGGCCAACCAGAGCTACGGGCTGCAGGTGGCCGCGCTGGCGGGAGTGCCGGCGGAGGTCATCCGCCGGGCGCGCGACAGGCTCCGGGAGCTGGAGCGGGAGCACCCGGCCCGGACCCCGTCCCGGACCACCGTACCGGCCGCGGACGCGCCGCCACCGAGCCGCTCGCCGGTGGAGCAGGCCCTGGCCGGCATGGACCTGGACGGACTCTCCCCCCGCCAGGCGCTGGAGAAGCTGTACCGGCTGCGCGACATGCTGGACGGCGAAGATCCGGAGTAGGGGGCTGCCCCTCAGCATGCGCCGCGCCGGGGATAGCTTGCGGCCGGGAGCGGAAAAACGGGGGGGGCAAGCATCGCTCTCGGGTTGAAAAAAGAATGATAACCATTATCATATAAAATGAAAAGACAGCCGAGGTAACGACATGAAAACAGCTCTGGCACTCATCACCGCGCTCTCTCTCCTGGGTGGAACGGCCCTGGCGGCAGAGCAGCAGGTAAATCTCTATTCCGCGCGCAAGGAGAACCTGATCAGGCCCCTGCTGGACCGTTTCAGCGCCGAGACCGGCATCGATGTGAACCTGGTCACCGGCAAGGCCAGCGCGCTGCTCAAGCGGCTGCAGGTGGAGGGCCGCAACACCCCTGCCGATCTGTTCCTGACAGTGGATGCGGGTCGCCTCCATGTGGCGAAGCAGGCCGGCCTGCTGCAGCCGGTGGAGAGCAGAATACTGACAGAAGCGGTCCCGACCCATCTGCGCGACCGCGACAACCAGTGGTTTGCCCTCTCCAAGCGGGCCCGCATCATCGTTTACAGCAGGGAAAGGGTAAGGCCGGAGGAGCTCTCCACCTACGAGGATCTGACCGACCCGAAATGGAAGGGTAGAATCTGCATCCGCTCATCCGGCAACATCTACAACCAGTCCCTGCTCGCCTCCCTGGTGGCCCATCATGGCGAGGCGGCCGCGGAAAGATGGGCCGCGGGAGTGGTGGCCAACATGGCGCGCCCGCCCCGGGGCAACGACCGCGCCCAGGTCAAGGCGGTGGCCACGGGCGAGTGTGACATAGCGGTGGTAAACAGCTACTACCTGGGGAACATGCAGAGCTCCAGCGATCGGAGCGAGCGGGACGCGGCGGTGAAGGTGGCCCCCTTCTTCCCCAACCAGGGTGACCGCGGCGCGCACATCAACATCAGCGGCGCCGGCATAACCAGGCACGCCACCAACCGCGACAATGCCCGCAAGCTTCTGGAGTTCATGGTCGGCGACGAGGCGCAGAAATGGTATGCCGAGAGCAACCATGAGTACCCGGTAAAGGCGGGGGTCGAGGTCAGCCCCATCGTCAGGGCCTGGGGATACCCCTTCAAGGAGGACCAGCTCGACATGGGCCAGCTGGGAATCCACAACGTGACGGCGGTGAAAATATTCGACCGGGTCGGCTGGAGGTAGCGACAGACCCGGTTGTTTTTCCGGGAAGATTCGATACTTACCGGCAATGCCGGGAATATCCCTGCTGACGGAACCTGATTTGATTTGAGAGCGGGCACCCCTAACGCTATCGAGCCACTCCCCGGGCGCAGTGGGTCTGCCACACTGCGCCGGCCATCACCCTGGGCGGTGGCCGCCGCACTGGCGGCCCTGGTGGTGATGACCCCCATCCTAACGGTGCTCGGCTATCTGTTCCATCCCGGCACCGGCACCTGGCAGCATCTGGCGGATACCGTTCTCGGCGACTACATCCGCAACTCCCTTTTGCTGATGGCCGGTGTCGCATTCGGGGCGGGCAGCATCGGCATCACCACCGCCTGGCTGACCAGCATGTACCGCTTTCCCGGCCGGCGCCTGTTCATCTGGGCGCTGCTGCTGCCGCTGGCGTTTCCGGCCTACATCCTCGCCTACACCTATACCGGCATGCTGGAGCCGGCCGGGCCGGTGCAGGAGTGGATCCGCACCACCTTCGGCCTGCGCTACGGCGAATACTGGTTCCCGGAGATCCGCTCCATCGGCGGTGCGATGGTGATCCTCTCGCTGGTGCTCTACCCCTATGTCTATCTGCTGGCGCGGGCCGCCTTTCTGGAGCAGTCGGTTTGCGCCCTGGAGGTCAGCCGCTCCCTCGGCTGCGGACCCTGGCGCAGCTTCTTCGCGGTGGCGCTGCCCCTGGCGCGGCCGGCGATCGTGGTGGGGCTGTCGCTGGCGCTGATGGAGACCCTGGCCGATTTCGGCACCGTGGAGTACTTCGGGGTCAGCACCTTTACCACCGGCATATTCCGCACCTGGTACGGCCTCTACGACGAGGTGGCCGCGGCGCAACTGGCGGCCTTGCTGATGCTATTCGTATTCAGCCTGATCCTGCTGGAGCGCTGGTCGCGGCGACAGGCGCGCTACCACCATACCACCAACCGGTACCAGGCGCTGCCGGAGATAGGGCTGGGAAGGTTCAGCGCCTGGCTCGCCACCACCGCCTGCCTGCTGCCGGTGCTGTTCGGGTTTCTGCTGCCGGTGGCGCAGCTGGGGCTGTGGGCGCTCCGGACCTGGAGGGAGATGGTGGATGCCGGCTTCTACACCCTGGCGGCCAACAGTTTTGCCCTGGCGGGGATCGCCGCCGTAATAGCGCTGCTCCTGGCACTGCTGCTCGGTTACGGCAGACGGCTGCACCCCACTCCCTGGCTGCGGGCGCTGGTGCGGACCGCCGGGATGGGGTACGCCATCCCCGGCATGGTGATCGCCATCGGGGTGCTCATCCCCTTCGGCTGGCTGGACAACGCACTGGACGGCTGGATGCGCGACCACTTCGGGATCAGCACCGGCCTGCTGTTCAGCGGTACCATTTTCATCCTGCTGTTCACCTATCTGGTACGCTTTCTCACCGTGTCGCTGAATACGGTGGAGGCGGGGCTCGGCAAGATCAGACCCTCCATGGATGAGGCGGCCTGGTCCATGGGCCACGGCAAAGCCGCCACGGTACGCCGCATCCACCTGCCGCTGATGCGCGGCAGCCTGCTGACGGCGCTTTTGATAGTGTTCGTGGATGTGCTCAAGGAGCTGCCCGCCACCCTGGTGCTGCGCCCCTTCAACTTCAACACTCTGGCGGTGCGCACCTATGAGCTCGCTTCCGACGAGCGTCTGGCGGACGCATCCAGCGCCGCCCTGACCATCGTGCTGGTGGGGATAATCCCCGTCATCCTGCTCAGCGTCACCATCGCCCGCTCGAGGCCCGGCCATGCAGAACCAGCTTGAACTAAGAGAGCTGTCGGTGCGGCTCGGCGGCAGGGCGGTGGTTCAGCAGGTGAGCCTGGCGCTGCAACCCGGGGAACTCACCTGCCTGGTGGGACCCAGCGGATGCGGCAAGACCACCCTGCTGCGCGCCATCGCCGGGTTCGAGCAGCCGTGCGCGGGCAGCATCTCCCTGCATGGCAGCAGGATCGCCGACCCACGGCACAGCGTGCCGCCGGAGAAGCGGGGCATAGGCATGGTGTTCCAGGACCTCGCCCTGTTCCCCCATCTCACCGTCGCCGGAAACATCGCCTTCGGAATGCGCGGACAGCCCCGCCCGGCAATCGATCGGCGCATCGACGAGCTTCTCGAACTGGTCGACATGCCCGCCCTGCGCAACTGCTATCCCCACCAGCTCTCCGGCGGCCAGCAGCAGCGCATCGCCCTGATCCGCGCCATGGCCCCCCGTCCCGCCCTGCTGCTGCTGGATGAGCCGTTCAGCAGCCAGGACATGGAGCGGCGCGAACAGCTGGTACAGGAGGTGCGCAACATCCTGGCCAGAGACGGCATCACCGCCATGCTGGTGACCCACGATCAGCACGAGGCCTTCGCCTTCGCCGACACCATCGGGGTGATCAATGACGGCCGCCTGCTGCAGTGGGACAGTGCCTTCAACCTCTACCACCGCCCCCGAAGCCGCTTTGTGGCCGACTTCATCGGGCAGGGTGTGCTGCTGGACGCCACGGTTCTGGACGGGAGGACGCTGCAGACCGAACTGGGGAGGATCAGCGGCGAACTCTCCCTGCAGCTGCCGCCCGGCAGCGCCGCCGAACTGCTGATCCGCCCCGACGACATCCTCCATGACGACGGCAGCCCGGTGCGCGCCCGGATAGTCAACCGCCTGTTCCGCGGCGCCTGCCACCTCTACACCCTGGAGATAACCAGCGGCGGACGGGTGCTCTGCCTGGCTCCGAGCCACCACGACCACAAGCCGGGGGAGCAGATCGGGATCCGGCTGAACCTGGACCACCTGGTGATATTCCCTGCCGCCCGTTGAACCCGCCGGCCGGATGATGCCGGCTCCGGTTCCCGGGCCCGCTCACCGGCGCCAGAAGGCCGGGGTCAAAAGCACCAGGAGGGTGAAAATCTCCAGCCTGCCCAGCAACATGGCAAAGCAGAGCATCCATTTTGCGGGATCGTTTATGTCGCGGTAGTGCAGCCCCACCTCCCCCAGCCCCGGCCCCAGGTTGTTGAG
>WFXP01000098.1 GCA_015490535.1 Gammaproteobacteria bacterium | reverse complement strand
GTCTCCCTCAAACCGTATGGGTAAAATGGTAAATCACCCTTGACAGGCGGAATGCACGCCGGAAGCTGGTCGGCAGAAGGGGATTGGGGAGACTTTGGGATGGCCGAACCGGTTGCAATTGGCGCAGCTGGTGGATATCCGGCGTGCATTCCGCCTGTCAAGGACGGAGCCGCTACGCGGTGATTTACCATTTTACCCATACGGTTTGAGGGAGACCCAGTCAGGACTCAGCGTCCCCATGGTGTTTCGCGGCAAGGCGCGGTATCCCTGCCGGGTTGACGCTATTGGTGTGCGGCACTATGCTACCAAATACTGGTACCTCTGTAGGGTTTGTGAGATGAGCAAAAATACCAGTATCACCCTTGGCCCTCATTTTGAGGGCTTTATCAGGAACCAATTGGAAACGGGACGATTTTCTTCCGTGAGCGAAGTAATACGCGCCGCCCTCCGCTTGCTGGAGGAGGAGGAAACCAAACTTTCCGCTCTTCGAATGTTGCTGGAAGAAGGGGAACAGAGCGGGATGTCCAACTACACGCTTACCGGGCTTATTGACGAACTGGACAACGGCAACCATTACTAAGTGCCCCATTTTCAACTTACCAACGCAGCCAAAAGCGACTTGATAGGTATTGCCAAATTTACCCAACAACGCTGGGGCGTCGAGCAGCGCAACAGATATCTGGCACAACTTGATGATATGTTTCACCAGTTGGCTGACAACCCAGGGCTCGGCAAGTCCTGTGATTACATCAAGCGCGGCTACAGAAAATTTCCTGTCGCAAGCCACGTAATCTATTACCGAACCCGCTCCAACCGAATCGAAATTGTTCGCGTGCTCCACAGACGCATGGATGTTTCCGAAACCATTTTTATTAACCGTTAACCCGGCCGGCGACCAAACATTTGCACCTTCAGCCAGCCCGCCGCCGGCCACCGGATTGACGAACACCCGGCCGTCTGCTATTCGTTAGGTAGTCTCCAGGGGGAGCCATTTCCGGTGACCCCACCCTTACCTTGCCTGGCCGATGGAGGGCGCAACCATGGGTATTCTCAAAGAGGACATCTCCAAACTGAAATCCGATCTCGAACAGCTGCACAAGGATGTGGCGGTAGCTCTGGATCATCTCGAGTATCACCTTGGGGTTAAGCGCATGGACGAAAATGATATTCACCGCATGCAGAAACACCTGAAAAAGATGGACAGGGATCTCGAGGGTCTGATCGAGCACGCAGGGTTGCTGGAGGAGAAACAGGAGTAGTACTCTTTCAAGGTAATAAGTTAGGATCCAGAGGGACGCTGAATCCGGATTGGGTCTTCCTCAAATCGTGTGGGTAAAATGGTAAATCATCCTTGACAGGCAGAATGCACGCCGGAAGATGGTCGGCAGAAGGGGATTGGGGAGAGTTTGGGATAGCCGAACCGGTTGCAATTGGCGCAGGTGGTGGATATCTGCCACTCCCTGGCCAGACGGCCCCAATCCCCTTCTGGTTACCGAGTATGTGGCGTGCATTCTGCCTGTCAAGGACGGAGCCGCTACGCGGTGATTTACCATTTTACCCACACGATTTGAGGAAGAGCATCCTGATTTATTACCTCGACTAGGACCAGGCGGGGCGTAATCCGGGAGGGAAAGTGATGGCGGGCAGAGTGGGGCAGGCTGTTGCGGCTTTTGCGCGCAGGAAGACGCTGGTGGAGGATATTATCCTTCTCCTGCTGCTGGCGCTCTGCCTGGTGGGGATGGCCATAACCAACTTTTCGCCGGCGCGCAGTTATCGCTACTGGCTGGTCATGACCGCGGTATTCTGGATCGGGGGGATGATCATAGTCTGGTCGAAGAGACCGGAGCGCAAGTTTTATTCGGTGCTGCTGGTGCAGACCATGCACTGGCTCGCCACGGCGGTCGCGGTCGTCGGGGTCTTCGTGCTGCTCGATACCGGGCGTCTCAACTATGAAACCACCGGCCTGGTGCTGCTGCTCCTGCTGGGGCTGGCGGTATTCCTGGACGGCTTTCGGATCAGCTGGCGTCTCAGCCTGCTGGGGGTGATGCTGGGCCTCTCCGCCATCGTGGCTGCGCTCATCGTACAGTATCTCTGGTTGGTGATGCTGGCTGCCTTGGTGGGGGTGTTGCTGGTGGCGCTTTGGGAGAGGAGGAGGGATAGGACGGCCTGAAGAGGCCGCTTCCCGCGCCGGGTTGAATGGGATTCCCATGCAGACCGACTACTACTTTCCGCGCGCCCTGCCCGAACCTCTGCAGGGTCTGGCGACGCTGGCGCTGGATCTGCGCTGGAGCTGGAACCACGGCGCCGATGCGCTGTGGCGTCAGGTGGCGCCGCGGCTCTGGGAGGAGACCGCCAATCCCTGGCTGATTCTGGTTACCGTCTCCGATCGGCGCCTGGAGGAGCTGGCCGGCGACAGGGCGTTTCTCGACATGCTGCAGGAGCAGCTGAAGGTGCGGGAGGCGCACTTTGGCGCGGAGTCCTGGTTCTCTGAAAATATCGGCGCCTCCTTTTCCGGGCACGTGGCCTACTTCTGCATGGAGTTCGGGATCTGCGAGTCCCTGCCCATCTACTCCGGCGGTCTGGGGGTGCTGGCCGGGGACTATCTGAAGACGGCCTGTGACCTGAACATCCCGGTGATCGGGATAGGGCTGCTCTACCAGCAGGGCTATTTCCGCCAGGCGCTGGATGCCAACGGAGACCAGCTGGAGTTCTACCCCTACAACGACCCCACCATGCTGCCCGTGATGCCCCTGCGCGATGACAAGGGGGAGTGGGTGCGCATCTCCATCGAGCTGCCCGGCAGGAGGCTGCGCCTGCGCACCTGGCGCGGGCGGGTGGGGCGGCGCACGCTGTTGCTACTGGACAGCAATGATCCCCTCAACCACCCCGGAGACCGGGCCATCACCAGCGAGCTCTACGGCGGTGGCGGGGAGATGCGCCTGCAGCAGGAGATGGTTCTCGGGATCGGCGGCTGGCGGCTGCTGGAGACGCTGGGTATCAACTGCCCCGTCTGCCACATGAACGAGGGCCATGCCGCATTCGCCGTTCTGGAGCGGGCCCGCTACCATATGCGGCGCTCGGGACAGCCTTTTCCGGTCGCCCTGCGCGCCACCCGCGCCGGTAACCTGTTTACCACCCATACGCCGGTGGAGGCGGGATTCGACCGCTTCGATCCCCGCCTGTTCGCTCTCTACTTCCGTCACATGGCACAGGAGCTGGGGGTCTCTCTGGAGCAGCTGATGGCGCTGGGCCGCAAGGACCCTGCCGATTCCGGCGAGCCCTTCAACATGGCCTGGCTGGCGGTTCGGGGCGCCGGTGCGGTCAACGGAGTCAGCCGCCTGCACGGCGCGGTGAGCCGTCGTATCTTTCAGCCCCTGTTCCCCCGCTGGCCGCGGCCCGAAGTGCCGGTGGGGCACGTCACCAACGGGATCCATGTGCCGAGCTGGGACTCCGCCGCCGCCGATGCGCTCTGGACCAGGGCCTGTGGCAAGGCGCGCTGGCGCGGTACCATGGAGTCGCTGGAGCGGGATCTGCGCCGCACCGGTGGCGAGGAGCTGTGGGCATTCCGCTGTGAGGGACGGCGCCGCCTGGTGGAGTATCTGCGCCAGCGCCTGGAGCGCCAGCATCGCGAACGTGGCGCCAGCCGCAGCAGGATCCGGGAGAGCCGGGCGCTGCTGGATCCGGACGCCCTCACCCTGGGGTTTGCGCGCCGGTTCGCGGAGTACAAGCGCCCCAATCTGCTGCTGCACGATCCGCGCCGGCTGGCCCGGCTGCTCACCGATCGGGATCGGCCGGTGCAGCTGGTCATCGCCGGCAAGGCCCATCCGCGGGATCAGGCGGGCAAGCATTTGTTGCGCCAGTGGCACGAGTTCATGGAGGGCGACGCCATGTACGAACGGGTGGTGTTCGTGGAGGATTACGACCTGGGCGTGGCCGCCATGCTCACCCAGGGGGTGGATGTCTGGATCAACACCCCGCGCCGCCCCTGGGAGGCCAGCGGCACCAGCGGCATGAAGGTGCTGGTCAACGGGGGACTCAACCTTTCGGAACTGGATGGATGGTGGGCGGAGGCCCATGCACCGGAGCTGGGCTGGGCACTGGGTGACGGCCGGGAGCACGGCGCCAGCGCCGCGTGGGACGCAGAGGAGGCGGAGCAGCTCTACCGGGTATTGGAGCAGGAGGTGGTCCCCTGTTTCTACCGCCGCGACGAGCAGGGGCTGCCGGTGGAGTGGATAAGCCGCATGTACGAGAGCATGGGGCGGCTGACCTCCCGCTTCTCCTCCAACCGCATGATCCGCGAGTACACCGAGCGCTACTACCTGCCCCTCGCCGAGGCCTATCGCAAGCGCAGCGCGGATCCTGCCGTGGCGGAGGAGCTGGAGCGGTGGCACGACCATCTGCGCCGTCACTGGCAGTGGCTCCACTTTGGCAACGTCAGCTGCAGCCGCGACGGTGACCGGTACCGGTTCGAGGTGCAGGTCTATCTGGACGAGGTTCCTGCGGAGGCGGTAAGCGTGGAGCTGTATGCGGAACCTCTGGAGGGGGAAGAGCCCCTGCGCACCCCCCTGGAACGCGCCGCCCCTATGGCCGGCAGCGCCAACGCCTGGAGCTATACCGGCAGTGTGCCCGCCGACCGTCCGGCGCACCATTTCACCCCGCGCATCGTCCCGGCCCATCCGCTGGCGTCGGTGCCGCTGGAGGCGGAGATGATCCTCTGGTACCGCTGAGCGCGCCCGCCGTCCCCGCTACTGCCGCGAAGCCCGGGAACAGGGAAGCTCCAGAAACTGCAGTACGGACTGCGGCTCCTTTTCCAGGGCGATGGTCTCGCTGTTTTCGACCGAGGCGATCTCCACCACCGCCAGCAGTTCGTATCCATCCGGGGCTGCCGGTTGGGCATCGACGATCTTCCCCGTATCCCGTCCCTCGCCGGCCAGCCGCAGCGGTTCCCCCGGCTGCGGAGATGCGGCGCATTCGATCCGG
>WFXP01000097.1 GCA_015490535.1 Gammaproteobacteria bacterium | reverse complement strand
TGCCACCTCGTCGAGCCCCTCGCGCTGCACGTTGGCGGCCAGCAGTACATAACTCCGGATCTGCGGCGCCCCGGAGAGGATGGTCTTGAACTGCCCGGCAAGGCGCAGATCCCGCTGCCCCATCCCGGCGGTATCGATGAGCACCAGGCGTTTGTCCCGGAACCCCTCCAGCACGCCGCGCAGCTCCTCGGCGTTGTTTACCACCTGCACCGGGATCCCGAGGATGCGCCCGTAGGTGCGCAGCTGCTCGTGGGCCGCGATACGGTAGCCATCCGTAGTGATCAGGGCCACCTCCTGATAGCCATGGCGCAGGGCGAAACGCGCCGCCAGCTTGGCAACCGTGGTGGTCTTGCCGACCCCGGTGGGGCCCACCAGCGCCACCACGCCCCCCTTGCTGACGATGTCGTCCCCGGTGATCCGGATCTGTCCGGCGAGCAGCCCCAACGCCTGGTGCCATGCCCGGTCCGGATCCTCGAACTCCTCTATCTGTTCAACCAGCAAGCGGCAGTGGGAGGTGCCCAGGCCGAGCGCCACTAGGCGGCGCAGCAGTTCGATGCGCCCCGGGCAGCCGCGCCCCAGCTCGCCCCAGGCCAGGCCGGAGAGCTGGTTCTCCAGCATGCCGCGCAGCTGGCGCAGCTCGGCCTGCATGTCGGCCAGCGCCGGATCCTCACCGGAAGGGGCGGCGGCGCCGCGCTCCCCTCCGCCGGAAACCAGCGCCACCGGTTTGATCTTTCCCTTGACCGTGGTGACGGGGCCACCGGAACGACCCATTCTCCTGCCCCGCTCCGCCTCTCCCAGCAGCTGCTCGAACCGGCTTTCCGCGACGCCGCCCTGCTCCACCCGGCCGCGCGCGTCGTAGGTAAGATTCTGCTCCGGCTGTCCCGCCGTGGATGGCTCCACCTGTTCCGGGGAGATATCGTCCAGCCCCTCCTCCAGCTCGAAATCCACCGCCGCCACGATCTCCACTCCGCCATCCCTGCGCTGGTTGGAGAGGATCACCGCGTCCGGACCCAGCTCGTCACGCACCATGCGAATCGCCTGGCGCGCATCTTTGGCAAAGTATCGTTTCAGTTTCATCCGGTACTCCCCCCTCGCGGCAGATGGTTCCTCAGCCACCGATGGTGGCCACGACCCTCACCTGTTTGTTGTCCGGTATCTCGTTGTAGGAGAGCACATGCAGTCCGGATATGGTGTGCCGCACGAAGCGCGCCAGCAGCGCCCGCAGGGGAGCCGCCACCAACAGCACCGCAGGTTCGCCCGCTGCCTCCCTCTCGCGGGTCTTCTCCTGCAGCCCGGCGTGCAACCGCTCCGCCAGGCCGGGCTCCAGCGCCACGCCCTCCTCCTCCGACATCTGCCGGGATTTCTGCAATATCTGTTCCAGCGCCGGATCGATGGTGATCACCGGCAGCTCGTCAGCCGCCCCCGCAATGTGCTGGTAGATCAGCCGCCGCAGGGCGATCCGCACCAGACCGGTGAGCGCCAGGGGATCCTGATTTTTTGGCGCGTATTGCGCCAAGGTTTCGGCTATGGTGCGCATGTCCCGGATGGGAATCCCCTCTTCCAGCAGATTGCGCAGTATGCGCAGCAGCACCGCCAGGGAAAGAGTGTTCGGCACCAGCTCTTCCACCAGTTTGGGGGCGCTCTGCTTGAGCTTGTCGAGCAGCTGCTGCACATCCTCGTGGCCCAGCAGCTCATGGGCATGAGACAGCAGCAGCTGGCTGAGGTGGGTGGCTACCACGGTGGTTACGTCCACCACCGTGTAGCCCAGCGCCTGCGCCCGTTCGCGTTGATTGGAATCGATCCAGACTGCAGGGAGTCCGAAGGAGGGGTCCTCGGTGGCGATCCCCTCCATCTCGCCGTGCACCTGGCCGGGATCTATGGCCAGCTCCTTCCCCACATGCACCTCCGCCTCCCCCAGGGTGACCCCCATCAGGGTGATGCGGTAGGCGTGCGGCGCCAGATCCAGGTTGTCGCGGATATGTACCGCCGGGATCAGGAAGCCGAGATCCTGGGAGAGCTTCTTGCGCACCCCCTTGATGCGCTCCATCAACTGCCCCCCCTGGCTCTTGTCCACCAGGGGGATCAGGCGGTACCCCACCTCCAGCCCGACTATGTCCACCGGCGCCACGTCATCCCAGTTCAGCTCGCGTGGCCGGTGGCTCTCCTGCTCCGGCTCCGCAGCGCCGGCTTCCTGCTGCTGAGCCTCCTCGCGTTGCTGACGCTGCCATGACCACCAGGCTACCGCACCGGTGAGGCTCGCCAGGGTGAGAAACGCCAGGTTGGGCATGCCCGGGATTAATCCCATCAGACCGATCAGCCCCGCAGCCACCGCCAGCGCCAGGGGGTTGCCAAACAGCTGTCTGGTGATCTGCTCCCCCATGTTGTGTGACGCGGAGACCCGGGACACCACGATGCCGGCGGCCACCGAAAGCAGCAGGGACGGAATCTGCGCCACCAGGCCGTCGCCTATGGTAAGCAGGGTGTAGTTGTGGCCAGCGTCGGCGAACGACATGCCGTGCTGGGCCATCCCTATGGTCAGGCCGCCGGTTATGTTGATTATGGTGATCAGGATTCCCGCCACCGCGTCGCCCCGCACGAACTTGCTGGCGCCGTCCATGGAACCGTAAAAGTCCGCCTCCATGCTCACCTCGGCACGCCTGCGCCGCGCCTCCTCCTGGTCGATGAGTCCTGCGTTCAGATCCGCGTCTATGGCCATCTGTTTGCCGGGCATGGCGTCCAGGGTGAAGCGCGCGGTCACCTCCGAAATACGTCCGGCGCCCTTGGTGACCACCACGAAATTGATGATCACCAGAATCACGAACACCACGATGCCCACGGTGTAGTTGCCGCCGATCACAAACTCGCCAAACGAGTTGATAACCTGCCCGGCGGCATCGGTGCCGGTGTGCCCCTCCAGCAGCACCACGCGGGTGGAGGCCACGTTCATCCCGAGACGCAGCAGGGTGGCGATCAGGATCACTGCGGGAAATACCGCGAAGTCCAGCGGCCGCAGGGTGTAGATGGCCACCAGCAGGATCACCAGGGAGAGGGCGATGTTGAAGCTGAAAAATATATCCAGCACCAGAGGCGGCAGCGGCACCACCAGCATTGCCAGCATCGCCAGCACCAGTAGCGGTATTCCCAGCCCGGTGCGCGGTATCTCGCGCAGTGTTGTCAATATTCCGACCTGCTGTGTCATTCAATCATCTCCGGTTGGATCAATCGCGCCGGTACTCGTCCGGAATCGGCAGGTCGCCCAGTTCCGCGGGCTGGCCGTCACCCTGATTCAGGTGGAATATGTAGGCCAGCACCTGGGCCACCGCCTGGTAGAGCCCCGCCGGGATCTCCTGATCGATCTCCGCACTGTGATACAAGGCGCGTGCCAGCGGTGGGGCGGAGAGCAGCGGCACGTCGTGCTCGGCGGCGATGGCGCGGATCTGGGCCGCCACCAGGTCGGTACCCTTGGCCACCACCTTCGGCGCGCGCATGTTCTGCTGGTCGTAGCGCAGCGCCACCGCGTAGTGGGTGGGGTTGGTCACCACCACGTCCGCCCCTGGCACCTCACTCATCATGCGCCGCTGCGCCATCTCCCGCTGCAGCTGGCGGATGCGACTGCGCACCTCGGGGCTGCCCTCGGTCTGCTTGTGCTCCTCCTTCACCTCCTGGCGTGACATCCTCAGCTGCCGGGCATGGTCCCAGAGCTGGAACGGCACATCGAGCAGCGCAATCAGAATCATGGTCAAACTGATGGCAAGAAATGACCAGATCAGCAGGCTGGATGTCTGCGCCAGGGCGCTCTGCAGCGGAAGCTCCCCTAGCTGCAGAAACACCTCCATCTTGCTCCACAAAAGCAGCACCGCCACCGCGCCGATGAGCAGAAACTTGGCCACTGCCTTGAGCAGCTCCACCAGTCCGCGGACCGCGAAGATCCGTCCCAGCCCCTTGATGGGGTCCAGTTTCTCCCATTTGAACGCCAGTGCCTGGGTGCTGAAGTTCCAGCCGCTCAGGGCGATGGAGGAGAGAAGCGCCACGATGGTAAGCAGGATGAACAGGGGCGCCAGCAGCAGCACCGCGTCGAACAGGGCGTCCAGAAACAGGCCGGGCATGGCCGCGGGGTCGAAGATGCGCTCCCGGCTGACGGTGAAGCTGGTCTCGAAGATCCGCAGCAGGCCGGCGATCATCCCCTCCCCCATGAACAGCAAGGCACCGGCGCCGGAGAGCAGCATGGCCATGGTGGCGAGCTCCCGCGAGCGGGCCACCTGTCCCTTTTCGCGTGCGTCACGCAGGCGTTTGGGGGTCGGCTGTTCGGTGCGCTCCTGACCGTCGTTTTGCGCCACCGCTTACCCCCCTCCGGTTATGGTGCGCACCAGCGTGAGCACATCCTCTACCAGGTTGCCGGTCTGCGGGATCAGGGAGGGGAAGGTGAACATCATCGCCACGAAGCCGAAGGAGAGGGTGACCGGAAAACCCACCGCGAAGATATTCAGCTGGGGGGCGGCGCGGCTCATTACTCCGAAGGCGATATTCACCACCAGGATGGCCGCCACCGTGGGAATGGCGATCAGCACCGCTCCGGCAAACATCTCGCTTCCCCAGGAGACCAGCTGCCATATCCCCCCGCGGGTAAGCCCGTCGGGCGCTATGGGCATGCTGTGGAAACTCTGCGCCACCACCTCGATGAGAATGAGATGCCCGTCAAGGGCCAGGTAGATCAGGGAGGCGGCCAGCAGATAGAACTGGGACACCACCGGCACCGTCACCCCGCTCTGCGGATCCACCATGGAGGCGAACCCGAGGCCCATCTGGTAGGCGATAATCTGCCCACCGGTAACGATGGCCGCGAACACCAGTTGCAGCGCGGTTCCCATCGCCACCCCAATCAGGATCTGCTGGATTATCAGCAGCAAGGTGATGGGGCTGAACGGATCCAACCGAGGGGGAGGTGGAATCTGGGGGGCGATCACCAGGGTGAGCGCCAGGGTGATGAACAGCTTTACCCGCACAGGTACGGTGTTGGAGGAGGTTATGGGGGCGCTCATCACCAGCGCCCCTATCCGGAACAGGGGCCAAAGCAGGGAGCCGATCCAGCCGGTGATCTCGGCGCTGGTGAAGGTCATGACCGGCTCAACCTATCAGGGTGGGAATGGCCTCGAACAGGCGCACCGTGTAGTCGGCCAGCATCTGCGCCAGCCAGCGCCCGGCCAGCGCCAGCACCGCCAGGGTAATCAGCAGTTTGGGGATGAAGCTGAGGGTCATCTCGTTGATCTGGGTGGCGGCCTGGAACATGCTCACCAGCAGCCCCACACCAAGCGCCGGCAGCAGCAGCACCGACACCATGACCACCAGCAGCTCCAGCGCCTGCTGGAACACCGCGACGATCAGCTCAGGAGACATAGAAGCTCGCCGCCAGGGTACTCATGATCAGCGACCAGCCATCCACCAGCACGAACAGCATTAGCTTGAACGGCAGGGAGATGATCATGGGGGAGAGCATCATCATACCCATGGACATGAGCACGCTGGCCACCACCAGATCTATAATGACGAACGGGACAAACAGCAGAAACCCGATCTGGAACGCGGTCTTCAGCTCACTGGTGACGAATGCCGGCAGCAGGATGCGCAGCGGCACATCCTCCGGAGACTCGAACCCCTCCTGCCGCCCGGAGAGACGCGCGAACAGGGCCAGGTCGCTGTCCCGGGTCTGCCCCAGCATGAAGGTCTTGAGAGGGCGGGAGGCGTTGGTCACCGCCTCCTGGAACTCCATCCGATCCTCCAGATAGGGCTGCAGGGCATCCCGGTTGATGCGATCCAGCACCGGCGCCATGATGAAAAAGGTGAGAAACAGCGCCAGGCCGATCAGGATCTGGTTGGATGGGGTGGTGGGCATCCCCAGCGCCTGGCGCAGGATGGCGAACACGATGACGATGCGCGTGAAAGATGTCATCATGATCAGCGCCGCCGGCAGGAAGGTGAGCGCCGTCATCAGCGCCAGCAGCTGCAGCGTGATGCTGTAGGTCTTGCCGTCGGCTCCGCTCACGGTCACCGCGGGCAGCGCCTCCTGGGCAGCGCCGGCCTCCATGCAGAACAGGAGACCGCCCACCATCAACCCGGTGGCCAGGTATATCGATCTCGGGACAGCCTGCGGGGCGCGCAGCATCACCGCGGCATCCCCCGCTTGCCCATGGCCCGGGACAGCTTGCGGGAGAAGCTCTCCCCCCCGGAGAGCGGGCCGGCGTGATCCGGCAGCGGTTGCTCCAGCACATGCAGCATCTCCACCTGGCCGGGGGATACTCCCAGCAGCAGCTGCTGCTCTCCCACCTGCACCACCACCACCCTTTCACGCTGTCCCACCGGCAGACTGGCCACCATCTTCAACGCACCGCCAGCGCCACCGCTCCAGCCAGGCATGCGGCGCAGCAGCCAGGCCACCAGGGAGATCACGGCCAGCACCAGCAGCAGCCCCAGCACCAGTTGCAACAGGGCGCCGGCGTCCACCGGACCGCCCTCCAGGCGCTGCAGTTTCGCCGCATCATCGGCCTGCGCGGAGAGGGGCAGCATACAAAACCAGCCCAGCAGTGGCAGCTCGATCCTTCTCATCGTTTCAGGTTCTTGATCCGCTCCTGGGGACTCACCACGTCGGTGACCCGGATCCCGAACTTCTCGTTCACCACCACCACCTCCCCGTGGGCGATCAGCTTGCCGTTTACCATCACGTCGAGCGGCTCCCCGGCCAGCCGATCCAGCTCCACCACCGAGCCCTGGTTCAGCTGCAGCAGGTTGCGGATGTTGATTTTGGTGCGGCCGATCTCCATGGCGATGGTTACCGGTATATCCAGGATGAGGTCCAGATC
>WFXP01000096.1 GCA_015490535.1 Gammaproteobacteria bacterium | reverse complement strand
GATCTATACCGCCGCGTCGCGCTCCCTCGCCATGCTGGAGATCCTGGTCCACTCCGAGGAGTACGAGTTGCTCACCGATCACTTCATCTGCATACCGCTGATGATCCCTTCGGAGTGCATCCTGGAGCTGGACGAGCCACTGCCAGACGACTGGCGCACCGATCCGCCCCCGCCATCCACCCGCGCCCTCGGCACCGGCTGGCTGGAAAGCATGACCTCCCTGGCGCTACGGGTTCCCAGCACCGTGATACCCGCCGAAACGAACTATCTCATCAATCCGCTGCACCCCGACATTCATCGGCTGGAGATCGGCGATGCCGAGCCCGTGGACATCGATCCACGTCTCTTGGCTAACCACTCCTGATCCACTTTCTACTGCGCAGGCTCCACCACCGTCTCCCCGCTCTCCCGGTCGATGAGAAACAGCAGCTCGCAATACTCCTCCCGGGGCTCCACGGGGGTGGGATCGTCAATACAGCAGCTACCAGCGATGATCCCGTTATAGAACAGGCCGGCCTTTACCCGGATGCGCCGGCCATCCTCCCGGCAGCTCAACACCACCACGTCCAGCACTCCGTCCAGGGCGACGCTACCGTGGCGGAGCTGCCGTTGCAGCGGCAGGTCGTCGACCCCCGACGCCTTGACCTCGGCCTTGAACGCCCCGGCAAAGCCGGGACTCCCCCAGGAGTCAAGACACTCTCTCAGTTTCATGGGCATTACTCCTGTTGCGCTCTCTCCACTTTACGGCTGGACCGTTGATCCGGTCTTCCACCAGTCGTGATAGTATTCATGCGAAACAGTATGGGCAACGGTGGTCCACCAGTGCAACGGAGAATCGGGCAGCGCTCTCCCCAGCATGGATCGATCACCGCCCGGTGAAATGGAGCCCCGCCAATGAACGTTACCATCTCATCCCCCCGGCGCATCCCTATCCTGCTGGTCTGCCTGGTGAGCAGCCTGCTCCTCCCGGACGTGCTCCCCGCCGCATCCGGGGAGATGGAGCAAAGCAAGCGGTGGCTGAACGCCTGGCGGGAGACCACCCCCATGCAGAAGGTCCGCTCCAGCGCCGCTTTCTACACCGCCAACGGCGTTATCTACATGATCGGCGGCATCGGCGGCGAGGTGGTGCGGGGAAAGGCTGGAGAGGACATGGCCGACGCCACCACCCGCATGTTCATGCGCTCCACGGAGTTTGCCCGCATCCGGCCTGACGGCAGCCTGTCGGAGTGGAAAGCGGGCCCGGAGCTCAACGAAAAACGGGGTTACTTCTCCGCGGCGGGAAAGGGTAGATACATCTACGTGGCGGGAGGGGCCCACGGCGCCTTCGGCAAGACACTGCTCGACAGCGTGGAGCGGGCCGAGATCAGACCGGACGGCACCCTCGGGCCGTGGCAGCTGGAGAAACAGCGTCTCAACATCCCCAGGCGCTGCGTGAAGCTGGTGGTGGTGGGGGATTATCTCTACGCCTTCGGCGGCTTCGGCGGCATACTCCTGGACACGGTGGAGCGCGCCAGAATCCAGCCGGACGGCTCCCTGGGAGAGTGGCTGGTGGAGAACAACCGCTTCACCATGGCTCGCTACATCCAGGGGGTGGCCCGCGTGGGTGACGGCGTCTTCCAGATTGGAGGGCACAACAAGGAGACCGGTTCCGGCTTCAGCGAAGTGGAGTGGAGCAGACCGGACCAGGAGGGGTTCTTCGCCCCGTGGAGCAGCACCGCGCCCCTGCAGAAAGGGCGTTTCGGCCCGGCCATCGCGGTTCGCGGCGGCGCCATTTACGCCCTGGGAGGGCTGGCCGGTCCCGCCTATCTGGACAGCGTGGAGTGGACCCGTGTGGGTGAAGATGGCCGGCTCTCCCCGTGGCGCTACACCACCTCCCTCCCAAAACCGCTGGAGGGAGCGGCCGCACTGGTAGCAGGAGAGAACATCTACGTGATTGGGGGGGCGAACCGAAGCGGGTTTCAGAACAGCGTCTACTACGCCTCCTTCAACCAGGAGGGAGAGATCGGCTACCTGGCATCGGCCGAGGAGGCGGCCCGGCACGACAGGGCCGTGGCGGAAAAGGCGAAGCGCCCACCCTTACCCAACCAGGGGGTGGTGCTGGAGCACATCAGAAAGGCCCAGTACAGCTACCTGAAGGTGGAGATGGACAACGGTGCACGGATCTGGCTGGCCGGTCCGGAGCAGGATCTTAATCCGGGAGATCGCGTCGGATTCTCCGCGGGGATGGTGATGAGAAACTTCCACAGCAAGAGTCTCGATCGCACCTTCCCGTCCATCCTGTTCGTCGGCGAGATACGGGCGGTAAAGGGTGCGCCTTGACCCGGCGCGGCAGAGCTCATGCAGTGCGAAGCTCCGCCCTGGCAGAGGTGATGACCCGCAGCGCAGAGCGCAGCAACAGGATGGAGAGCCCCGACGCCACCAGGAGATCGGGCCAGCCGGAACCGGTAAGCCACACGGCACCGGCGGCCAGAAACACCGACAGGTTGCCGGCGATGTCATTGCGCGAACACTCCCAGACCGAGCTCATGTTGATATCCTCGTGACGGTGACGCCACAGGAGCAGCAGACAGATCAGGTTGGCGGCGAGCCCCACCGCGCTGAACAGGCCCATCACCTCGAAGAGGGGAACGGCAGGATTGACGAGCAGCCGGTAGGCGATCTGCGCCATCACCGCCAGCGCCGCCAGCAGGATCAGCCCTCCCTTGAACAGCGCCACCCGCGCCTTGGCGCTGCTGCTTCCGGCCACCACGTAGAGACTGAGACCGTAGGTGAGCGCATCACCTAGATTATCGAGACTATCCACCAGCAGGGCGGTGGAGCGGCCGTAGAGCGCCGCGCCGGCGATCACCAGGAACATCGCCGCGTTGATGGCGAGCACCGCGCGCAGCGTGCCCCGCTGCCGCTCCCGCAACCGCTCCAGAGAGCACTCCTGATCGCAGCATCCACCCACGCTAACACCAGCTGGCCAGGCCTTCGGGGCGCTCCAGCAGCTCGCGGATGTTGGCCTCGAGGATCTTGTATCCCACATTGCCGTAGAGCTTCTGGCGCCCCTCGTTGAAGATGTAGGTGGGGCTGCCCTCCACCTTCAACTCGTCACGCAGCCGCAGATCGGCGCACAGCGCAGCCATGGCGGACCCGTCGTGGAGCAGCTTGAGAAGCGGGTCGCGCGGGATCTCCAGCGCCTCGGCCAGGCGGGAGTGACAGTGGGCGCTGCCCACATCCTCCATCTCCCGGAAGAATGCGAGGCGCAGCCGCCAGATGGCCTCTTCATAAAGGCTCCGTCCCGCGAACCGATCCACCGCCTCCGCGCTGATGATCCCCTCACGCTCCAGCAGCTCTACCGCCTTCAGATACAGATGGGCGCTGGCGGAGCTCTTGGGAACATTCCTGCTCCAGAGCCCGTCGGCCACCTCCACGTGGGGGAAACTCCGGCACACCTGGGCCACATGCCTGCCGAATCCGGCAAATCCCCCCTTCTCCTTCCATCCCCTGCCTATACGCTCCTCGACACAGCCGAAGACCGGTATAAAGTGATAGCTGATCTGTAGCCGGGAACCGAAACGCTGCTTGAGCTCATCCAGCCGGATCTGGGCGGTATAGGCCCATACGCACAGAACGTCGCTGAAGTAGGCGATACGAATGGCCCCATTGATCATGTTGCTCTCCTGCTGACTTTGAACTATACCGGGACAATCGATGGTAATACGGCCTTCAAAGCGGCCCGGGCGCTCCCGATCAGGGTGCGGCCCGCGGGGAGTGGCCGGTCGAGAGGTTCGGTGCGGGAATCTCCAGCACCGCCCGGTAACACTTTGGTCGTGGCTCATGTTCCACGATGTTTTTCGCAATTGCAACGGTTCGTGCCGGAGCTGCTGGTACTCTTTCTAGGTAATAATCAGTGTTTATTAACCCGGCAATAGAATAGTTGATGTATAATAGCGTGCATGGATACAGAAGACGCACGCAAGTTGCCGCCCGCGGCACAAGAGGAAAAGAGGAAGCTGGCGATCCGGCTGTGGAAACAGGGCGTACAGATCAAGAAAGTCGCCGAG
>WFXP01000095.1 GCA_015490535.1 Gammaproteobacteria bacterium | reverse complement strand
TTTTCGGCTTCCATCGTTGAAAAAGCCAGGGATGGCCTTTTTCAACATCCTGCTAAGGGGCCACGTCCAGCAGATGGAGGATGGCATCCAGTCCGCTGTGGTTGAGTACAATGTAGGCCTGTTCCTGCACCCTGGGTTTGGCGCGATAGGCAACGCTCAGCCCTGCGGCGCCCAGCATCTCCAGATCGTTTGCGCCATCGCCCACAGCGATGGCCTGCCGTGGAGAGATCCCCAGCTCCTCGCAGCGCTCCAGCAGGAATCTCCGCTTCGCCTCCGCTCCCACGATGTCGCCCGCCACCTTGCCGGTCAGCTTTCCCTTTTGCACCGCGAGCCGGTTGGCGAGCGTGTAGTCCAGGGAGAGACGCTGCTTCAGCCGATCGGTGAAGAAGCTGAAACCACCAGAGACCAGCGCGGTGCGAATACCCCTCTTCCGCAGACCGGCAAGCAACCGCTCCGCGCCCGGATTGAGCCGTAACCGCTCTGAATAGACCCGCTCCAGCACCGCTTCATCCAGCCCCTCCAGCAGGGTCACCCGCTGTTGCAGCGACTCGGCGAAGTTGAGCTCCCCCCGCATCGCGGCTGCGGTGATGGCCGCCACCTGGGGCTTCAGATTGGCGAAATCGGCTATCTCGTCCACGCACTCTATGCTGATCAGGGTGGCGTCCATGTCGCTGATCAGCAGGCGCACCGCTGCCGGCTCGAACTCCGCGGGGAGGGGGTTGATGTCGAAATCGCACCGCTGCCGCAGCTGCTCCAGATCCTCCCTGGACAGGGGCCGCTTGTGATGCAGGCGGCAGTGGCCATCCCGCGGATCGAACTCGCCGCGAGCGGTCCGGGTGACCAGCTCCAGGGCGGCCGGCGCCGGATTCGGCGTGTGGAGTATGGTGACCGCCATGCTCAGGGAGCGCGCCGGGCGGTAGCGGGTGCCGGAGTGCAGCGTGAGCCGGGCATGTCAGTGTTCCGTAACCTCCTGCACCAGCACCCAGGGCGCCACCACCACTGCCCACAAGGTGCTCTCCCCCCGCGTCCAGCGTTCGGCGTCAGCGGTGCCGGCGCGCGCCATATCGCCCGACTCCAGCGCCGCCGCTATGGTGCGGGTGTCGTCCCGGGCCATGGCAACCGCCGCCTCCACCAGATCCATGGTGGCGGCCACCCTGACAACCGCCCCACTGGCGAAATGGGGCTGCAATTCGCTCCAGGAAAGCCGCGCGGTCTCACCGTTCAGCCTCGCGCGCAGCTCTTCCCGACCTTCATTATCTCCGGACATATGGCGCTCCCTTGACCACCGGCGCATCATACCAAAAAAAACGCCGCATGAGCGGCGTCAAACAAGGGGCAATCGGCGGTATATGTTCACTGGCTGCGTCTGTAGATGGAGTCTCCCAGCGGCTCGAAACGGTCGCTGTAGGCCTCCACCCGATCCGACTGCCCGACGAAAAGATAGCCGCCCGGCCGCAGGGTGTCGGCCAGCCGGTCGATAATGTAGGCGCGTTTCGGCATATCGAAATAGACCAGGGTTTCATGGCACAGGATGGCGTCCTGGGGCCGGGTGACGGGCCACTGCGCCAACAGGTTGCTGCGCCGGTAGCTGACCATCCTCTGCAGGGCGGGAGAGATCTGGACATACTCATCATTGCCGATGCGCAGCGAGCGGAACCAGCGCAGCAGGTGGCGCGCCGGCAGGTGGCGCACCTGGGACAGGGGATAGATCCCCTGCCTGGCGGTGGTCAGCGCACCGGAGTCGTGATCGGTTGCGGTGATCTCGATATCCCACTCCTCCACCCCCGGCAGCACCTCGCTGGCCACCATGGCCAGCGAGTATGGCTCCTCGCCGGTGGAGCAGCCCACCGACCAGAGGCGCAGCCGCTGTTCGGGGTTTCTGGCCAGCTCCGGCAGCATGGTATTGGTAATGAACCGGAAGTGCTCCTTGTGGTGGCAGAAGGTGGCGTAGCTCTGGGTGGCGGCGTCTATGAGCCGCAGCAGCTCGGTGTTGCTGCCCTCCAGCCGCTTGCGGTAGGCGTCGAAGCTGGCCAGGCCGAGCTGGTACATGCGCAGCGAGATGTAGTCCAGCAGCGAGCGGCGGCTCGATTCGGCGAGCACGATCCCCGCGCTGTCCAGTACCATCTGTTGCAGTTTCTCGAACTGATCATCGGCCAGCAGATGCTGGCGCACTCCACCATAGCTGAACATCGTTTGCTCCCGTTCCAACAAACCAGCCCCTCACCTGCTATGTCGGTTAACAGGAGCGAAGACTTGAGGAGTTGCGGGAAAATCAATCGAAATAGCGGGAAAGTCGCTTGACGGACACCGGCCGCAGGGTGCCCAGTTGCTGGGCGAACAGGGAGACCCGCAGCTCCTCCAGCAGCCAGCGGTACTCCTCCAGCGCCGGATCCCGGCCGTCGGCCCGCCCGTGCCGGGACAGATAGACCTCCCACAAGGGGCGGAACTGCCGCAGGTTCGCCTGATCCCGTTCCACTCCCCCTTGCAGCTTCTCCAGCCGCAGTTCGATGGCGGCGAGATAGCGCGGTATCTGCTGCAGCCAGTGCCACGGGGTCTCGCGGACGAAGCCGGGGCGCACCAGGCGGGAGAGCTGTTCGCGCATGTCGCGCACCGCATGGATCCAGGCGGGCGAAAGGCTCCCGTCGAGGCGCTTGCGCAGCCGGTGGTGGAGCGCCAGGATCTCGCCCGCCACGGCGCAGCTCTCCTCGGCGCAGGTGAGCAGTCTCTCCCGGGCATGTGCCAGCCGCCGCTCGAAAGCGGCCGGGTCGCGGACGGGGGGCTCATCCCCGACAAAGACGCGGCGGGTGATTGCGGCCAGCAGCTCCGACTCCAGCGTCTCGCCGCCGCCCAGCGCGGCGTACTGGAGGCGGCTCTCCCGGCTCAGGGGGAGGTTGCGCTCCAGGTAGCGCATCTTCTCCTTCAGGGCGAGGGCGAACAGCCGGCAGAGCCCGGCCTCCATGGCCGCCGCAGCCGCCCCGGGGGTGTCGAAGACCCGGATGGCCACCGAATCCCCCTCGTCCACCAGCGCAGGATGGCCCTTCAGGGTCAGCCCCCCTTGCTGGAAGGTGACCTCCTCCGGCAGGGAACCGAAATCCCAGCGGGTGATCCCCTCCCGCTCCAGCGGCAGGCGGCTGCGGCGTGCGAATCCGGCCGCCGCCCGCCCGGCCAGCCGCCGCTGCAGGAGGGCAAGGTCGCGCCCTTCGCCCAGCACCTCGCCGTCCTCGGCCACCACGCGGAAGTTCATCCGCAGATGGGACGGCAGCTCCACCCCCGCGAACTGCTCCGGCGCAACCGTGGCCCCGCTCATGCGCCGCAGGTGGCGGGAAAGGGCCTCCGCCAATCCCCCCTCCTCCGGCGCCAGCGCCTCCACGCAGGCGCGGGCATAGTCCGGAACCGGCACGAAATGCTTCCTCAACGGCTTGGGCAGGCCGCGCAACAATGCGGTGATCTTCTCCTCCAGCAACCCCGGCACCAGCCACTCGAACCGCTCCGGGGAGAGCTGGTTGAGCAGCGCCACCGGTACCGTCAGGGTGACCCCGTCGGCCGCATCGCCCGGCTCGAAGTGGTAGTGGAGCGGCAGCGCCACCCCCTCCAGCAAAAGGTGGTCCGGGAAACGCTCCCCGCTGATGTGCGCGGCATCCTGCCGCATCAGCTGTTCACGGGAGAGGAACAGCAGACGGGGGTTCTCCCGCTCCGCCTCCTTGCGCCAGCGCTCGAAGCGGGCGCCGGAGTAGATGCCCTCCGGGATCCGTTCGTGGTAGAAGGCGAACAGGGTCTCTTCGTCCACCAGCACGTCGTGACGCCGCGACTTGTGCTCCAGCGCCCGCACCTCCTCCAGCAGCCGCTGGTTGTGCCGGAAGAAGGGGGCGCGGGTGCGGAATTCGCCCTGCACCAGCGCCTCGCGGATGAAGATCTCCCGCGAGGCTTCGGGGTCGATGGGGCCGTAGTTGACCCGGCGCCGCGGATGGATGACCAGCCCGTAGAGCGTCACCCGCTCCCACGCCGCCACCTGGGCGGGCCGCTTCTCCCAGTGGGGCTCGGAGTAACTGCGCTTGAGCCGCGCTCCGGCCAGCGGCTCCACCCATGCGGGGTCGATCCGCGCCACCAGATGGGCGTAGAGGCGGCTGGTCTCCACCAGTTGCCCGGCCATGATCCACTTCGGCCCTTTCCTGGCGAGGCCGGAACCGGGAAAGATGGCGAGCCGGAGGTTGCGCGCCCCCTGATAGGTGCCATCCTCCTGCTTCATGGCGATGTTGCCCAGCAGTCCGGCCAGCAGCGAGCGGTGGATGGCCTCGTATTCCGCCGGCTGCCGGTTGGAGCGCAGTCCCAGCTCTCCCGCCAGGGCGCGCAGCTGGCTGTGCACCTCGTGCCACTCCCGCATGCGCACGAAGGAGAGAAAGTGCTCGCGGCAATATTTGCGCAGCTTGTTGTGGGAGAGATGGCGGCGCTGCTCCTCGTAGTGCTCCCAGAGATTGAGCAGGGAGAGGAAATCGGACTCCTCGTGCCGGAAACGGCGGTGCAGCTCGTCCGCCCGCTGGCGGGACTCCAGGGGGCGCTCCCGGGGATCCTGGATGGTGAGCGCCGCCGCGATGATCAACACCTCGCGCAGGGCGCCCTGCCGCTCCGCCTCCAGGATCATGCGGCCGATGCGGGGGTCCACCGGCAGCCGGGCGAGCCGCCTGCCCAGCGGCGTGATGCGGCGCCCCTCGTCCATCGCCCCCAGCTCCTGGAGCAGCCGGTAGCCGTCGTTGATCTGGCGGCGCTCGGGAGGATCCACGAAGGGAAACCGCTCCACCTCGCCGAGACCGAGCCGGGCCATCTGCAGGATCACGGCGGCGAGATGGGTGCGGCGGATCTCCGGGTCGGTGAACGGCGGACGGTTGAGAAAATCCTCCTCGTCGTAGAGGCGGATGGCCACCCCGGCCGCCACCCGGCCGCAACGGCCGCTGCGCTGGTTGGCGCTGGCCTGGGAGATCTTCTCCACCGGCAGCCGCTGCACCTTGTTACGCAGACTGTAGCGGCTGATGCGCGCCAGCCCGGTGTCCACCACGTAGCGGATGCCGGGCACGGTGAGCGAGGTCTCCGCCACGTTGGTGGCCAGCACGATGCGCCGCCCCCGGTGAGGGGCGAACACCCGGTTCTGCTCGGCGGCGGAGAGGCGGGCGTAGAGCGGCAGGATCTCGGTGTGCGGCGGATGGTGCTTGCGCAGCGCCTCGGCGGTCTCCCGGATCTCCCGCTCTCCGGGGAGGAACACCAGGATATCCCCCGGCCCCAGCGCCGCCAGCTCGTCCACCGCCTCGAGGATGGCCTGCTGCATGTCCCGGTCCTGCGCATCCTCGTCCTCTCCCCGCAGGGGACGGTAGCGGATCTCCACCGGCCAGCTGCGGCCGGAGACCTCGATCACCGGGGCATCGTCGAAATGGCGCGAGAAACGCTCGGTGTCGATGGTGGCGGAGGTGATGATCAGCTTCAGATCGGGGCGGCGCGGCAGCAGCCATTTCAGGTAGCCGAGCAGGAAGTCGATGTTCAGGCTGCGCTCGTGGGCCTCGTCGATGATCAGGGTGTCGTACTGCTCCAGATGGCGATCCCCCTGGATCTCCGCGAGCAGGATGCCGTCGGTCATCAGCTTGATGTAGCCGTCCGGGTGAACGCGATCCCTGAAACGCACCTTGTAGCCCACCTGCGTGCCCGGCTCGCACCCCAGCTCCTCGGCGATGCGGTGCGCCACGCTGCGGGCGGCGATCCGTCGCGGCTGGGTGTGGCCGATCAGGCCCCGCACACCCCGCCCCAGCCCGAGGCAGATCTTGGGGAGCTGGGTGGTCTTGCCGGAGCCGGTCTCCCCGGCGATCACCACCACCTGGTGCTCCAAAATGGCCCGCTCGATGGTCTCGCGGTGGGCGACCACCGGCAGATCGGCGGGGTACTCCGGCAGCGGCCTGGCCGCCTCCCGGCGGCGGGCCCGTTC
>WFXP01000094.1 GCA_015490535.1 Gammaproteobacteria bacterium | reverse complement strand
GGAGAGGAGGTCGGATGAAGCGGACTCCGGGGAGCGGCCGGGATCTGCGGATCCCCCATCCACCGCCGCGCGGCCGGAGCTGGTGCTGGCGCTGCATGTCACCGCGCCGGAGGGCGGGGCGTTCGAGGGGGGAGCCCTGTTCAGCGCCCTGGAGGAGTGCGGCCTGCGCTTCGGTGACGGGGGGATCTTCCACTATCACCGCCCGGACGGGGAGGAGACGCAGAGCGGGGTGCTGTTCAGCGTGGCCAACATGCTGGAACCGGGAACCTTCGAGGCGGAGGGGGCGGAACGGACCTTCACCACCCCCGGAGTGGCCCTGTTCATGCGCGCCCCCGGCGCCGCCCCCGCCCGCGAGATGCTGGAGAAGATGCTCCTGACCGCGCAGCAGCTGGCCGAAAGGGTGGGAGGCGAGATCCGCGACGGGCGGCGCCAGCCCCTCTGCGAAGCCGCCATCCAGGAGATGCTGGACCGCGCCACATCCTTCGACCGCGGCGCTCCCGGATCCGGAGCATGAGTGCGGCGCGGCACGAGGCGGCGATACCTCCCCGGATCCGGGAGCGCATCCGGCGGCTGCGCGAACAGATCAACCACCACAACTATCTCTACTATGTCCTGGACGCGCCGGAGATCCCGGACGCAGAGTACGACCGGCTGATGCGGGAGCTGCAGGATCTGGAGCAGCGCTACCCCGGCAGCATCACCCCCGACTCTCCCACCCAGCGGGTAGGAGCGGCACCGCCGGAGAGGTTCGGCGAGGTGCGCCACGAGGTGCCGATGCTGTCGCTCAACAACGCCTTCAGCGACGCCGAGGTGCTGGACTTCGATCGCCGCGTGCGGGAGCGCCTCGGGGTGGAGCAGGTGGAGTACCACGCGGAGCCGAAACTGGACGGGCTGGCGGTGAGCCTGCTCTATGAGCAGGGTATCCTGGTACGCGGCGCCACCCGCGGAGACGGATGGCGTGGCGAGGATGTCACCGCCAACGTCCGCACCATCAAGGCGATCCCGCTGAGGCTCATGGGCAGCGGCCACCCGGAGCTGCTGGAGGTGCGGGGCGAGGTGTTCATTACCCACGAGGGGTTCGCCAGGCTGAACGAAAACCAGGAGAGAGAGGGGCTGAAGCCGTTTGCCAATCCCCGCAACGCCGCCGCCGGCAGCCTGCGTCAGCTGGATCCCTCCGTCACCGCGCAACGTCCCCTCACCATTTTCTGTTATGGTGTCGGACTGCTACGGGGCGGCGCCCTGCCCTCCACCCACAGCGGGATTATGGAGCGGCTGCGCGGCTGGGGATTGCGCATCTCTCCCCTCTCCAGGGTGGTGCAGGGGGCGGCGGGCTGCCTGGAGTACTACCGGGAGATGGCCGGGCGGCGCGACCGGCTGGAGTACGAGATCGACGGGGTGGTCTACAAGGTGAACGACATCGCCGCGCAGGAGCGTCTCGGCGAGCTCTCCCGCGCGCCGCGCTGGGCCGTGGCCCACAAGTTCCCCGCCCGCGAGGAGATGACCCGCCTGCTGGATGTGGAGTGGCAGGTGGGACGCACCGGCGCGCTCACCCCGGTGGCGCGCCTGGAGCCGGTAACCGTGGGCGGCGTGGTGGTCAGCAACGCCACCCTGCACAACCAGGACGAGATCGGGCGCAAGGATATCCGTATCGGCGATACGGTGATCGTGCGTCGCGCCGGGGAGGTAATCCCGGAGGTGGTCTCGGTGGTAAAAAGCAGGCGCCCGGCCGATGCCCGCCGCCCCCGGCTGCCGGACCGCTGCCCGGTGTGCGGCTCCGAGGTGATCCTCCCCAGCGGGGAGAAGATCGCCCGCTGCAGCGGGGGGCTCTACTGCCCCGCCCAGCGCCGCGAGGCCATCCGGCACTTCGCCTCGCGCCGCGCCATGGATATCGAGGGGCTGGGCGACAAGCTGGTGGCGCAACTGGACGAGAGGGGGCTGATCCGCGATCTCTCGGATCTCTACACGCTCCGGCTGGAGGATCTGAAGAAGCTGGAGCGCATGGGCCACAAATCCGCCCGGAACCTGCTGGAGGCGCTGGAGAGGAGCAAGCGGACCTCCATGGCACGATTCCTCTACGCCTTGGGAATACGCCATGTGGGCGAGGCCACCGCGCGGGCGCTGGCCGGCCATTTCGGCTCCCTGGAGGAGATAATGGCCGCCCCTGTGGAACGACTCCAGGAGGTGCCCGACATAGGCGCGGTGGTGGCCGAGAGCATCCACCTGTTTTTCCGGGAGAAACACAACCGCCAGGTGGTGGAGAGGCTGCTGGCGGCCGGGATCCGGTGGCCTTCCCCCCCCCGGGAGAGCGGCGGCGGGCTGCCGCTGGCCGGCAAGAGCTTCGTGCTGACCGGCACCCTGGAGAGCATGACCCGCGACGAGGCGAAGGAGCTGCTCCAGGCGCTGGGCGCCAAGGTCACCGGCAGCGTCTCCGGCAGGACCAGCTACCTGGTGGCGGGCGCCAACCCAGGTTCCAAATATGACAGGGCGCGCCGGCTGGAGATCCCGATCCTGGATGAGGCCGCGTTCCTGAAGCTGATCGGCGAAAAGCGGCGGATCAAGAGATGAGCAGAACCAAACCGGTCCGCATAACCAACATCCTGTACGCCCTGCTGGTGCTCTCCTGCGTCGCCGTCATCCTGCTGGTGGCGGGAGCCGTGGCATGGCACGACATCCAGGAGGCCGATCGCCATTTCCAGAACTTCGGCTACGACTACGCCCGCCAGCTGCGCCAGAAGCTGACCCGCAGCGAGATGGTGGTGGAGGGGATCGCCACCCTGGGACAGACCGGCGGCCTGAAAAAGCGCCGTCACATCTCCCGCTACGCGCGCGAGATGAGCAAGCAGCACCCCTATATCCACATGATTCAGCTCTACGAGCGGGTGGAGCGGGGACAGCGGAGCAAGTTCGAGGAGAGGAAGCGCGCCGCCGGACTGGCCGACTTCGCCATCCACGGCCTGGACGACAATCTGGAGCGGAAACCGGCGGAAAAGCAGCCCTTCTACTTTCCGCTGGTACTGGTCCAGCCCGACGGCCCCTTCTTCACCCGCTACTTCGGCTACGACGTTTACTCCGATTCCGCCTCCCGTCAGGCCATCATGCGCGCCATGGATACCGGACACAGCGCCGCCAGCAGGCCGGGCCGCCTCATGGGAGGAGGTTACGGCAGCACCATATTCAAACCCATATACTCGAGCCGCGTGGTGACCGGGGCACCGCGGGAACGGATCGCCAAGGCGGTGGGTATCGCCGCGGTGCAGCTGCGTTTCGACAAACAGATCTTCCCGCGCAGCAGCATGCCGGGCCTGGCGATTCTGCTCAGCTACCGGGGAGAGGAGGGCGGCGATACTGCCTCCACGAAGGAGCTGTTCCGGCAGGAGGTCCCGGCCGACAGCACCGCGGTAGGCTGGTTCCCCCGTTTTTCATTCACCACCAATCTGAACTTTGGCGGCGAGATGCTCCACCTGTCGCTATCCCGCCCCGCCGGCTGGGGTGATCTGCGGCTCGGCCTGATCGCATCCATAGTGGGAATACTGGCGATGGGTGGCTGGCTGTTCCTGCGCCTGATAAAGCGGCCGCTGGACTGGTACGGGTCGGAGCAGTACCAGCACGAGATCCTGTTCCAGGAGAAGGAGCGCGCCGAAGTGACCCTGGCCTCCATCGGAGACGGGGTGATAACCACCGACATCAAGGGGAACGTGGACTACCTGAACCGGGTGGCCGAACAGATGACCGGCTGGAGCAACCGGGAGGCGCACGGCAGGCCGCTGAAGGAGGTGTTCAACCTGATCAACGAGAATACCCGCGAATCGGAGCTTGGAGGGCTGGACAGCGTGCTCAGGGAGGGCGAGACGGTCAAGCTCACCTCGTCGCTGGTCCTGCTGCAGCGCAACGGCGAGGAGTATGTGGTGGAGAACACCATGGCGCCCATCCGGGAGCGCAGCGGGGGCATCATCGGCGCGGTGATAGTGTTCCATGACGTGAGCCATGTGCGCAGCATGGCGCGCCAGCTGGCCTACCAGGCGACCCATGATCCCCTTACCGGACTGGTCAACCGGCGCGATTTCGAACGGCAGCTGGAGCACGCCATTCACAGCGCCAAGCACCATGACCGGCAACACGCCCTCTGCTTCCTGGACCTGGATCAGTTCAAGGTGGTGAACGACACCTGCGGCCACATCGCCGGCGACAAGCTGCTGAAACAGCTCGCCACTCTCATGGAGCCCAAGGTGGGAGAGGATGGTGTGCTGGCCCGCCTGGGTGGGGACGAGTTCGGCGTACTGCTGTTCAACTGCACCCTGGAGAAGGCGCGGGAAACCGCCGAGCAGCTGCGCCAGGTGGTGCGCAGCTACCGTTTCGTCTGGGAGGACAAGATCTTCGAGGTGGGGGTCAGCATCGGCCTGGTGCCGTTCGACGCCCAGAGCGGCGGCCTGCAGGAGATCATGCGCACCGCCGACTCCGCCTGCTACATAGCCAAGGACAAGGGGCGCAACCGCCTGCACATCTACCAGCCGGATGACAGCGCCCTGGCGCTGCGTCAGGGAGAGATGCAGTGGGTGCACCGCATCAGCAAGACCTTCGACGAGCGCCGTTTCTATCTGGCGCGCCAGGCGGTGGTGCCGCTGAATCCTGAGCTGGGGGAGCAGCCCCACTACGAGATCCTGCTGCGCATGCTGAGCGAGGATGGCAGCCATATCCTGCCCAGCGATTTCATTCCCGCCGCGGAGCGCTACGACATGATGCGCGACATCGATCGCTGGGTGATCAAGAGCTCCTTCGAACTGATTCAGGGCCAGGCCCATGTCTCGTACCGGGGCAACAGGATCGCCTCCATCTACAACATCAACCTGTCGGGCCACTCGCTGAATGACGAGGCGTACCGTTTCATCATCGCCCAACTGGAGGAGACCGGTATCGATCCGGGCAGGATCTGCTTCGAAATCACCGAAACCGCCGCCATCGACAATCTGGGCTACGCCACCAGCCTGATCCGGCGTCTCAAGAAACTGGGATGCCGCTTCGCCCTGGATGACTTCGGCAGCGGCCTGAGTTCATTCGGCTACCTGAAGACCCTGCCGGTGGACTACCTCAAGATCGACGGCAGCTTCGTGCGCGACATGACCAATGATCTGATCAGCCAGGCGATGGTGGAATCCATCAACCACATAGGCCATGTGATGGGGCTGCGCACCATCGCCGAGGGGGTGGAAAACGACATAATCCTTGCCAAGGTGCGCGAACTGGGCATCGACTACGCGCAGGGATACGCCATCAGCGATCCCCAACCCTACGGCAACATGCCGGTTATCGACCGGGCCAGCGGACAGATTTGATATGGGTGGGTCTTCCTCAAATCGCATGGGTGAAATGGTAAATCACCGCGTAGCGGCTCCGTCCTTGACAGGCAGAATGCACACCGGAAAATAGTCGGCAGAAGGGGATTGGGGAGAGTTTGGGATAGCCGAACCAGTTGCAATTGGCGCAGGTGGTGGATATCCGCCACTCCCCAACCCAGACAGCCCCAATCCCCTTCTGGTTACCGAGTATGTGGCGTGCATTCTGCCCGTCAAGGATGATTTACCATTTCACCCATACGATTTGAGGAAGACCCAATCCGGATTCAGCGTCCCTCTGGATCCTAACTTATCACTTTGAAAGAGTACTAGTATTCAAGGTTATGGGAAAAATGTTCGCCCTGCTTTCCCAACAGGACAAACCGACGCGGATTACCCTCAAGTACCGCCCTGCGGATGCAGAGGTTCTGGTGAACCAGTATGACTCCGTAGTGCCGGGCTACTACATGAACAAGAGGCACTGGATAACCATCTCTCTCGAAGGAGATCTGCCAGATCCGATGCTGACCAGCCTGGTCGATACCTCCTGCGTGCTGGTAGTGGGCAATCTTGCCAAGGCGCAACAGCGCCGCCTCGCGCAGCTCACTCCTCCGTAGCATCCATGCTGGAGATCTTCAGGGGCGCCCTCTACCTGCCGCGCGGCCTGGCGCTGATCCTGCGCCCCGGGGTCCGGCGCTATGTGATAATTCCCCTGCTCATCAACATGGCGGTGTTCGCCCTGCTGATCGGAGCCGGTATCGCCTGGTTCGGCGGTTTCGCCGCCACGCTGCAACCCTCTCTTCCCGGCTGGCTGGAGTGGCTCATCTGGCCCCTGTGGGCGCTGTTCGTGCTGGCGCTGCTGCTGGTGCTGTTTTTCACCTTCTCGCTGCTCGCCAACCTGATTGCCGCCCCCTTCAACGGCCTGCTGGCGGAGGCGGTGGAGCGGGAGCTGCGTGGTAACGACGCGCTGCCCCAAACCGGCCTGTGGCAGCTGCTGCGCGACACCCCGGCCATCCTGCTCTCGCAACTGGGCAAGATGGGATACAGCGCGGCCTGGGCGGTTCCCCTGCTGCTGTTCGTTATTCCCGGCGTGAACATCGCCGCCCCGCTCCTGTGGTTCGCATTCGGCGCCTGGATGCTGGCCCTGGAGTACCTGGACTATCCCATGGGAAACCACGGCCTGCTGTTCCGCCAGCAGCGCCGCAGGGCGCGGGAGAGGCGCCCGCTGGTAGTTGGTTTCGGAGCGGCGACCACCGCTATGACCACCATTCCGGGGCTCAATCTGCTGGTCATGCCGCTGGCGGTGGCGGGGGCCACACTGCTCTGGGTGGAGTGCCTCAATACCCCCACAAAGGGGTCAGGCCGAACGGAAGGCTTCCCGCCAGCGGCTGGACATCCCTGATGGCGTACCGCTCCTGCTCGCTGGCATCCCGGTGCAGGGGGCTGGCGTAGTACTCCCCCTTGCCGTTGGCAAAACAGGCCAGCATGGGGCCGGCCAGCTCCCCCTTGCGGCGGATCACCACGGCGCTCTCACCGTTTTCCAGGCGCACGATGGAGCCGGGAGGATAGATCCCCAGCTCCTTGATGAACATCTGCGCCAGGGTGCTGCCCAGATCCTGACCCACATCCAGAAATACCCTGCGCAGGGCGCTCTTGGCCAGCAACCCCTCCCGGTAGGCACGGCCCGCAACCATGGCATGATAACGATCGGCCAACCCCAGCAGCCGCGCCTCCGGCAGCACGTCGTCGCCCCTCGCGCCGGAGGGGTATCCCAGTCCGTTGATGCACTCATGGTGCTGAATCACCAGACGCAGCCAGAGCGGATCGTTTACCCCGGCCCTGCTCAGCATCTCGTAGCCGTGCAGCGGATGGTTATGGATGGCATCCCACTGCTGGTCATCCAGCGGCCCGGCCTGCTCCACCAGCTGCGCCTGCAGCTCCAGCATCGCCACGTTGCAGCTGAGGGCGGCCGCGACTATGCTGAGCCGGCGTGCCGGCGACCAACCAATACGACGCGCCACCAGTTCACACAGCATGGCGGTGGAGAGGCTGTGGCCCAGGGGATAGGCGACATCGTGCTTCAGATGCACCGCCCCCAGCGCGGCGTCCGCGTCGTGGTCACAGAGCGTCTGGATGATCCGCCCCAGATTGCGCAGCCGCCGCTCCGGCTCCAGCTCGGTACAGCCGGCCCGCCGCACCGAACACAGTATCCCCTCGAGGCGCATGGCAAGCTGATCCAGGGTAACGAAGGGGTTGCCGCCCACCTCCGGCACACCGGCGCCACCCCCTCTCCCCCCTCCCATCCGCAACGGGCGGCCGGCATGCAGACCATCGCTCAGCAGACGCAGCCGCTGCCGTTCGTTGGAGACCACATATCCCCTGCTGAGCAGCAGCTGTCCGTTGGCGTCATACACATCCCACGGCAGCGGCCTGCCCACCGCAATCTCGTCCTTGCGTACCCGAACCCTCTCGTCCTGATCGTCAGTAGGTATCTCTGCGGAGTTCATGAAGCCGGATGCCCCGGGGCGGCCACCAGCCTCCCCAGGAGCTTGATGTCCAGGCAGGTGGCCCCGTTCACCTCGCCCTTCAGAACCGAGAAGGGCCGGCCCGGCTCACCCATGCCATCCACGATCAGGGTGGCGCCGTCGAAATCGTCCCGCCGGGTGTACTCATTCACGGTGATCACGGTGCGCAATCCGGCCCCGCGCGCCGCGCGGACGCCGTTGGCGGAGTCCTCTATGGCGATACACTCATCCGGGGAGAGCCGCATCCGCTCCAGCACATAGTGGTAGATGTCCGGAGCGGGCTTCTTGTCGGCCACCACGTCCCCGGCCCCGATAACCTCGAACCAGGACTCCGCATCGGGACCCAGCGTATGGTGCAGCAGGGCGGCCACATTCTCATGGCTGGTGGTAGTGGCGATGGCGAGCCTTACCCCCTCGGCGCGGGCCTGTCGCAGCAGACGCTCCACCCCGCAGCGCAGCGGCACCGCTCCCTCTTCCAGCAGCCGGATGTAGTGCCGGTTCTTGGCCGCATGCAATCCCGCCACGAAGCTGTCCAGGCAGCCGCCGGGAGGGCTGAACCCCCCGTGAAACCGCTCCATGTAGTGCCGAATGCGCTCCTTGCCCCCGGTTACGGCGAGCAGCTCCCCGTACAGCCCGTCCGACCACTCCCAATCCAGCCCCGCCTCGGCGAAAGCGCGATTGAACGCCACCCTGTGTCCGTCCCGTTCGGTATCCGCCAGGGTCCCGTCCACATCGAACAGCAGCGCCGCCAGTTTGCTCATATACCTGTCCACCCTTGCTTGTTTTGCCAAAGCCTAATAGAGTACCCGGTTCCGGGTTGCGTCGTCACGTCGTTTTCTGATAGAAATGGCGGGAGGCAAGGGGATAGATGTCGGGAGAACCATCCAGATGGCAGGTAGCAGAAAGAAGGCGGTAACCGAAGGTTTCAGCTCTTTCAAGCCCTACAAGGAGAAGAAGGGCGAAGAGTACATGAACAGCGAACAGAGGGAGCATTTCCGTACCATCCTCGAGTCCTGGAAGAGGGAGCTCATGGAGGAGGTGGATCGGACCGTGCACCACATGCGGGACGAAGCCGCCAACTTTCCCGACCCCAACGATCGCGCCTCCCAGGAGTCGGAGTTCGCGCTGGAGCTGCGCACCCGTGATCGGGAGCGCAAGCTGATCAAGAAGATAGACGAGTCACTGGAGCTGCTCAACAGCGGTGACTACGGCTACTGTGAGTCCTGCGGCGTCGAGATCGGTATCCGCCGCCTGGAGGCCAGGCCCACCGCCACCCTCTGCATAGACTGCAAGACCCTGGACGAGATCCGGGAGAAACAGATGAGATAACGGCGCGCTCAGCCGGCGCGCCGATCATGCTCCACCGGCCTGTTCACCCGGCGGCGGTCGGGCTGGATGCGCAGGCCGTTCTGCTCGGCGAATCCAAGTATGTAGCGATAGGCCTGCGGATCCTTCTCATGCAGGTCGCGCTCTATCACCAGGCACTTTTCGCCCCCTATCACACATGGATGAACCCATGGGGAGTAGTGCAGCCGGTGGTCCGGGCCGAACTCCGCCAGCATGGAGGAGATCCGCTCGATCCAGTCACTGGGGCGCAGCTTGCTGCCATCCTCCCGCACACCTTCGATCACTAGCGCTTCATCATTCATGGTTTTAGTTCTCTTTCTCTCCGACGTTGGTAAAAACCAGTACTCTTTCAAGATATCTATTGGATACCCACCCGGCGAGGTGGTTCCGCACCGGCCCCGCTGCCGCAGGATCATCAACAGCCCGGCGCGCGCGGCTCTTTCATCTGTTCGCCAACCTCTATCTCCCCGCGCAATCCCTGAACCGAAAGCCTGTTGCGCCGGGCGAAGCTGATTATGTAGTCGTACAGCTGGGGAACATCCTTGCGCAGCCTGCCATCCACCACGAGGCATCTCTGGCCGTCGATGACCGCCGGGTGGGCGTTTTCCGAATAGTGCAGGCGGTGGTCCGGGCCGAACTCCGCCACCATGGAGGAGATCCGCTCCACCCAGTCGTGGGGGCGCAGCCTGCTGCCATCTTCATGGGTACCGAAGATTACCAGTTTTTCATTATCATTCATTATTGTCGAACCATGACCTTGGGACTGAATCGCACACTCCTTTGTCGGCAGCTTGCGCGACAAGTTTAGGACAATCGAGCATTTTCCACCGGAGAAGCGGGAAGGCATGACGGGACAGACCGGCTACACGGGGCGCTTTGCCCCCTCGCCCACCGGGCCACTGCATTTCGGCTCACTGGTGAGCGCGCTGGGCAGCTATCTCTGCGCACGCAGCGCCGGCGGCAGATGGCTGGTACGCATGGAGGATCTGGACCTGCCCCGGGTGGTACCGGGAGCCGCGGACGCAATCCTCGCCACGCTGGAGGCGTTTGGCATGGAGTGGGACGGGGAGGTGCCCTACCAGAGCTCCCGGCAGGCCAGTTACGCCGCCGCGCTGCCCTTGCTGAAAGGGGAGCTCTACCCCTGCGGCTGCAGCCGCAGCGACATAGCCCGGCAAGGCGCCGACAGCGGGAACCACGCCATCTACCCCGGCACCTGCCGCGATGGATTGCCTCCCGGCAAGACCGCCCGCTCCCTGAGGCTCTCCACCCGCGGACGCAGTATCTCGTTCCGGGATCTCGTCCAGGGCCGCCAGCGGCAGGATCTGGAACGGGAGGTGGGAGATTTCGTTGTGCGACGCGCCGACGGCCTGTTCGCCTACCAGCTGGCGGTGGTGGTGGACGACGCGGCCCAGGGAATCACCGAGGTGGTGCGCGGCAGCGACCTGCTCGACTCCACTCCGCGCCAAATCCTGCTGCAGCGGCTGCTGGGCCTCCCCACGCCACGCTACGCCCATCTGCCGCTAGCCACCAACCGGCAGGGACAGAAGCTCAGCAAGCAGACCCACGCCGCCCCGCTGGACAACAGCCGCCCCCTGCCGGCCCTGTGGCGCGCCCTGAGATTCCTCGGTCAAGCCCCGCCGCGGGAGCTGCTGGACGGTGATCTGGAGAGCTTCTGGAGATGGGCCATCGCCAACTGGAGGATCTCGTCGGTACCACGCGCCCTAGCGCGGCCGGAGAGCTGTGCCATAATGTAGCGGGGTCTTCCCCAAATCGTGTGGGTAAAATGGTAAATCACCGCGTGGCGGCTTCGTCCTTGACAGGCGGAACGCCCATCCAGAGAATGGTCTGCACCAAGGGGAACCATATCAGGACAGAAACCGCCCCTGACACAAACAACGGGGAGAGACCCATGTCTGAAACGAAAGTCTATGATATACCTGCCGCCACCGCCGCCCGCGCCCATATCGACGAACGGCGCTACCGCGAGATGTACCAGCGCTCCATCGACGATCCGGAGGGGTTCTGGGCGGAGCAGGCGAGGAGTTTCCTGAGCTGGCACAGGCCGTGGGACAGGGTTCTGGAGTGGGACTACCACAAGGCGCACATCCGCTGGTTCGAGGGGGGCAGGCTCAACGTCAGTTACAACTGCATCGACCGCCACCTGGAGAGCCGCGGCGATCAGACCGCCATCATCTGGGAAGGAGATGACCCGGAGAACGACAGCAGAATCAGCTACCGGGAACTGCACCGGCAGGTATGCAAGCTGGCCAACGTACTGAAAAGCCAGGGGATCGGCAAGGGGGACCGGGTCTGCATCTACATGCCGATGATACCCGAGGCGGCCTGCGCCATGCTGGCCTGCAGCCGCATCGGCGCCATCCACTCGGTGGTGTTCGGCGGCTTCTCGCCCGAGGCGCTCAAGGATCGCATCCTGGACTCCGACTGCCGCCTGGTGATCACCGCCGACGAGGGACGCCGTGGTGGCCGCACCACCCCCCTCAAGCGGAACGTGGACACCGCCCTGCAGGACTGCCCGGAGGTACGCGCCGTATTGACGGTCCGCAACACCGGCGGCCCCATCCAGTGGCACGAGGGGCGCGACATCTGGTACCACGAGGCGATGGCCGGCGCTCCCGAAGAGTGTGAACCGGAGTGGATGGAGGCCGAGGATCCCCTGTTCATCCTCTACACCTCCGGCTCCACCGGCAAACCCAAGGGGGTGCTGCACACCACCGGCGGCTACCTGCTCTACGCCGCCATCACCCACAAGTACATCTTCGACTACCACGACGGTGACATCTACTGGTGCACCGCCGACGTGGGCTGGATCACCGGCCACAGCTACATAGTCTACGGCCCGCTGGCCAACGGCGCCGTCACCCTGATGTTCGAGGGGGTACCCACCTGGCCCGATGCATCCCGCTTCTGGCAGGTGTGCGACAAGCACCAGGTGAACATCTTCTACACCGCCCCCACCGCCATCCGCGCCCTGATGCGCGAGGGGGACGAACCGGTGAAACGCACCTCGCGCCGGAGCCTGCGCCTGCTGGGCAGCGTGGGGGAGCCCATCAACCCCGAGGCGTGGGAGTGGTACTACCGGGTGGTGGGGGAGCAGCGCTGTCCCATCGTGGATACCTGGTGGCAGACCGAGACCGGCGGCATCCTGATCAGCCCGCTGCCCGGCGCCACGCGCCTCAAGCCGGGCTCCGCTACCCTCCCCTTCTTCGGCGTCACCCCCGCCATCGTGGATCAGCAGGGCAACATCCTCGAGGGGGAGTGCGAGGGCAGCCTGGTGATGACCCGCCCCTGGCCCGGCCAGATGCGGGGCGTGTATGGTGACAAGCAGCGCTTCTTCGATACCTATTTCAAGACCTTCCCGGGCATGTATTTCAGTGGTGACGGCGCCCGGCGCGACGCGGACGGCTACTACTGGATCACCGGGCGCATGGACGACGTGCTCAACGTCTCCGGCCACCGCCTGGGAACCGCCGAGATCGAGAGCGCCCTGGTGCTGCACCCGGCGGTGGCCGAGGCTGCGGTGGTGGGCTGTCCGCACGAGATCAAGGGCCAGGGGATCTACGCCTACGTGACACTGGTGAAAGGAACCGAGCCCGGCGAGGAGCTGCACCGGGAGCTGGTTGACCTGGTACGCAAGGAGATCGGACCCATCGCCTCGCCAGACGTAATCCAGTGGGCTCCCGCCCTGCCCAAGACCCGCTCCGGCAAGATCATGCGCCGCATCCTGCGCAAGATCGCCGCCGGGGAGATCCATGATCTGGGGGACACCTCCACGCTGGCGGATCCGGAGGTGGTGGAGGATCTGATCGAAAACCGGGTGAGCGGCGCTGCCTAGTGCTCTTTCAAAGTAATAAGTTAGGATCCAGAGGGACGCTGAATCCGGATTGGGTTTTCCTCAAATCGTATGGGTGAAATGGTAAATCACCGCGTAGCGGCTTCGTCCTTGACAGGCGGAATGCACGCCACATACTCGGTAGCCAGAAAGGGATTGGGGCCGTCTGGCCGGGGAGTGGTGGATATCCACCACCTGCGCCAATTGCAACTGGTGCGGCTATCCCAAAGTCCCCCCAATCCCCTTCTGCCGACCATCTTCCGGCGTGCATTCCGCCTGTCAAGGATGATTTACCATTTCACCCATGCGATTTGAGGAAGACCATCCTAATTTATCACTTTGAAAGAGCACTACGAGCGTGCCGGGGTAGGGTCAGCGCGAGCCCATGAGCCAGTTCTTCCACATCCACCAGGACAACCCCCAGCACCGTCTCATCGTGCACAGCGTGGAGATCGTCCAGGCGGGAGGGGTCATTGTCTATCCCACCGACTCCGGTTATGCGCTGGGGTGTCACCTGGGGGACAAGCAGGCGGTCACCCGCATTCGCCGCATCCGCCGGCTGGACGAACGGCACCACCTTACCCTGGTCTGCAGCGATCTCTCCCAGATCGCCACCTACGCCCGGGTGGACAACAGCAACTACCGGCTGCTCAGGGCACACACGCCGGGACCCTACACCTTCATCCTGGAGGCCACGCGGGAGGTGCCGCGCCGCCTGCTGCACCCGAAGCGCAAGACCATCGGCCTGCGGGTGCCGGACAACCGCATCGCCCAGGCGCTGCTGAAAGAGCTGCGGGAACCGCTCATGAGCACCACCCTGATCCTGCCGGGAGAGGAGCTGCCGCTCACCGATCCCCATGAGATCCGGCAGTTCCTGGAGCACGATGTGGATCTGGTGATCGACGGCGGATTCTGCGGATTCGAGCCAACCACGGTGGTGGATCTCACCGGCGACCGGCCGGTGGTGATCCGCGAGGGATCCGGCGAGACGGAGAGCCTCATCTTCTGACCGATACCTGGAAACTCGATGAGGGTCTTCCCCAAATCGTGTGGGTAAATCGGCAAATCACCGCGTAGCGGCTTCGTCCTTGACAGGCAGAATGCACGCCACATACTCGGTAGCCAGGAGGGGATTGGGGCTGTCTGACTGGAGACTACCGGATATCCACCACTTGCGCCAATTGCAAGTGGTCCGGCTATCCCAAAGTGTCCCCAATCCCCTTATGCCGACCATCTTCCGGCGTGCATTCTGCCTGTCAAGAATGATTTGCCGATTTACCCACACGATTTGGGGACGACCCCTCAATGATAATGCCAGGATGCTCTCCAGGTGAGGTGCCCGGGCCGGCTACTCCCCCTGCAGGTCACGATACCAGCTCTCGGGCAGGGTCAACTGGTAGAGATCCACATACCTTTCACGCTGATCGTTGTGGTTGGCTCCCCAGTAGATGTGCGTACCGCGGCGGTTGATGGTGGCCGCCGCCTCCAGCCAGTAATATTTTCTGTTGGTCTGGGGAAAACGGGTAAACGTCTGCGCCACGCGCCAGTGGCGGCCGTTCTGCTTGATCTCCAGCATGTAGTGGGTGCCGTCGGACCATATCGCCGGCTCCTCTCCCCGGCTGGTCTGGGGACCGTAGGTGGATACCAGCACCCAGCCGGGACGATCGTAGTTGTTCCCCGACAGATGCAGGCCGACATAGGTGGAGCTGGAGAAGTTGAGCTTCAACAGATTCAGCTCGCTCAGATCCTCCAGGTAGGTGGCGGTGATCCAGTCGGTATCGCTGTCCTGGGCCACGAACACCTCGCGCCCGCTGGCGTCGAGGGCGAAATCGAAGTGCCCCTTGCGGGTTCCCATACGCCGCTCGCCGCTGAAATCCCGCCGGTAGACATAGGGACGGTATCCGCCCGGCGCCTGGGTGGCGTTGACCAGCACATAGTCGCCGGAAGGACTCAGCACGCAGTACTTGGCCTTGAAAGCGGGACGGGAGCCGGTGGCCGCCACATAGCTGCCGACGATTCTGTTGGTCTCGAAATCGAACACGATCCAGTCGAGATCCGCCGCCGGGCCGCCGGCTCGCACGATGAACGGGCGGTAGCGGCCATCGGCGCTCGCCTCGCCCTTGGTGCCCGAGGTTATGATCTGCATATCGGGATAGTCTTGCCTGAAATCGTACAGCTGCTCGCTCCGCTCCCCGGCGACATCGTAGCGATAAAGGGCGGTACCCTTGCGATAGTAGAGGACATTCGGATCCGAGACATCCCACCTAGGCTCCGCCGCTACGCCCAGATCGGTCATCTCCTTTATGTAGGCCCCGCTCTGTACGTCATACAGATACCAGAAGTTGGAGTTGGTGGCCATTACGATCAGCATGCTGCCGTCGGCATTCTCTATGTCAGGGATGGAGTACTCGTTGAGACCCCCCTCCAGGGCCCTGCCGGGATTTTTCCTGGAACGTGGCGGATTGAGATTGTCCACATCCGTGATACGCAATACCCGGTACCCGGAAAGCGGATCCTCGTAGCTCTCTTCCGCCCCCACCCGGGGAGGCTCCCCCAGGGGAAACAGCACCTTGTCCAGGTTGTACGCCACCGGCGGAGGCAGAACCGTCAGCTGGAAAGCGGGCAGCGCGGCGCCAAGGGTGCCGTCGCTGACACTGATTACGATGCCGGAGTAGCTACCGGCATCCTCCGCCCCCGGTCTCCCGGTGAGCTCGCCGGTGGCCGGGTTGAACTCAGCCCACGCCGGCTTCCCCTCAATGGAAAACTGCAAGCTGTCTCCATCATCATCACCGGAGGTGGGGACAAACCGGTAGATCCCGCCCGCTTCCACGGAGAGGGGCGGCTCTCCGCCGATTACCGGTGCCTGATTCGACGCCACCACGGTTATGCTGAACGGGCCGAGAACACCTTTGTCGATCCCGTCGGTCACCGTGATGACGATATCGGGATAGATATCGGCGTGTTGCCTTCCGGGAGTTCCCCACAACACCCCGGTGGCGGTATCGAACTCTGCCCAGGCGGGCTTGCCGGAGATGGAATAGAGCAGTTTGTCGCCATCAAGATCGTTCGCCAGGGGTTCAAACCTGTACTCCTCGCCCGCTTCAACCGAACTCCCCGGCTCCCCAAAGATAACTGGAGATGTGTTCTTCTTTACACTTGCCACGCTTAGCGAAAACTCATCCCCGCACCCGGAGACGAAGAACACGGAAAGAAACAGAAATACGATCGACGGCAGCTTGTTGGTATGTGACATGATGGATCCCGGCTGGAAAACAGGCCATTTCCCAACCTTTTCGGATCCATCACCAGGTAACTTTAACCGGAAGCGCGATATTCATGCCGGGATCGCCGTCCCGGCGCGGATTTCTGTTCGACGGTAACCAGCCGATCACACTTGGCCCCCTGGACTCCGTAACGCACCGCAAACAGCGCATCGGGAACCGGATCCCCGCGCAGCCAGCCCACGATGGCGCGCGGCAGGTCCAGCCCGGCAATATGGGAGAAGGGATACCCGCCGCCGAAACGGGGATTCATCTCCAGTCCGTAGAGCTTCCCGTCATGCTCGAAAAAGTCGCAGTCCAGATTGGCCACATGCCGCAGCCTCTCCGCCAGCCTGCGCCCCTCAGCCATCAGTCGCGGATGCTCCACCACCCGCGCCCTGTCGGTCTCCCCCGCACGCATGGCCAGCTTCTGTTTTACCACCGTGGTCCGGTAGCTACCCTGCAGATCGTTGATTACATCCAGCCCGTATTCGACACCCGGCAGATATTGCTGAATCATGACGGAGTGGCGCGCATCCGCATCGCTCACCGCGGCCAGGATGGTGCGCTTCAGCTTGTGGTGCGCCAGCTCCCAGACCAGCTCCAGCTCACGGATGTCCCGGGGGTACTCGATCCCGATGGAGGCGCTTCCCCAGCGCGGCTTCACCACCACCGGGAAGGTGAGCTCCCCCGCCGCAACCGCGCTGCGGGCGCTCTCAAGGGTCAGCCAGCTGCGCGGGCAGGAGATCCCGAGTTCGGAGAAGAAGCGCATGCTCTTCCATTTGTCGAGGCAGATCTCGACCACATCCGGGCTGGATACCACCACCCTGATCCCGGCCTCGAGGAACTCCTGCCTGGCGTCGGCCAATAGCGGCAGCTCCAGATCGTTCAGGGAGATCACCGCCGCCACCTGCTCCCGTTGGCACAGCTCCAGCAGGCACGACAGGTAGGAGGGATCATCCACGGGAGGCAACCGGAAGGCACCATCCGCCTCCTGCAGCGCGGGCGAAGCGGGGCTGGCGTCGGCGGCCAGCACCCGGCCGGTGCCATCCAGGGCGGCACGGAAGTAGTGGAGCAGATAGTTGCGCCGCCCGGCGCAGGTGAACAGGATGTTCACGCCGCGTCGCCACCCATGCGATAGGCGGCCAGGAACTGCTCCAGGCTCTGCTCCCTACGCAACAGTTCGAATCCCCCATCCCCATCGGGGGCCAGGATGGCCGGGGCCGGATTGATGAAGGGGGGGGTCATCACCGTGGTATAGGCTCCACACCCCCCGATCTCCAGATAGTCTCCGGGCCGCGGCTCGCGCAGCTCCACCTCGCGCAGGATCACATCCTTCTCCATGCAGGTGGAACCCACCACGTCGTATGACAGCACCTCCCCCTCCTCCCCGCCGCGCGCACGGATGTGACGGAACGGCATGTTATGGGGGTGCATGGTGGGCTTGACGTTGAGCACGGAACCATCCACGGTCACGAAGCGCTTGCCCCCGGCCACCCTTTTGGTACTGTGCACCCGCGTATAGAAACTCATGGCATCCGCGACCACCGATACCCCTGGCTCCGCGACCAGGCTGGGCCGGTTCCGCGAGACCCAGTCGTCCTGCAGCAGGGTCCCGGCAATCGCCGCGGCATAGTCGTCGAAGCACGGCACCCTCCTGCCAAGCAGCCGCTCCGCCGCGGTACCGAAAAATCCACCGCCCACGTTGAGATAGCGGACCCCGTCCAGCGCGTAGCGCCGCCGCACCGCGCACAGGGTAGTGGCAATGGCGCGGAAGTTCTCCACACTGCGATCACTGGAGGAGGTGTGGCCATGCAGGGAGACGATCTCCACACCGCTGCCCCCCAGCATCTTCACGGCGCGCTCCAGCTCCTCTCCAGCGAGACCAAACCGCCCCGCCTGCAGCCCTTCCTGTACCCGGGATCTCCCGTCCGGCCCCACCAGCCTGACGTTCACGCGCAGCCCCACCGCCGGTCTGGCGGCCGGATTCCGTTCCACCCAGCGGCACACGAAGGCCACCTCGGCAAGGGAGTCCAGATTGACCACGGATCCGCCCTCCAGGGCGAGCGCCAGATCCTCCTCCCGTTTCAACGGGCCGTTGAATATTATCCTGCGCCGTTGGTACCCCAGCCTGAGCGCCAGCTCATACTCCAGCCGGGAGACCACCTCCGCCCAGCCATCCGTCCTCTTCACCAGCAGGCAGGCTGCCGGCAGATAGTTGGTCTTGAACGAGTAGCCGAGCATGAATGGCTCGTAGCGGGCCCGCATGGAGTCGGCAAACTGCCGGAGATTGGCCTCGAAACGCTCCGGATGGAACAGATAGAAGGGGGTTCCGTAACGCTGCGCAACCGCCTCCACCTCGGCATGGCCCACCCTCATCGATCCGGGATCCCCGCATGGCGCTCCTGCGACAGATAGCTCTCGGCATCGTCCGCATTGCTGGAGACCCCGTCACGCCGGAACACCCTGCCCACGGTCAACAGCAGTATACGCAGGTCCAGCAGCAGGGAACGGTTCTCCACATACCAGACATCCATCTCCAACCGCTGATCCCAGGGAATCATGTTCCGGCCGTTCACCTGCGCCCAGCCGGTAATGCCTGGCCGCACACAGTGGCGGCGCCGCTCCCTCGGGGTGTAGCAGGGCAGATACTCCACCAGCAGGGGACGCGGCCCCACCAGGCTCATCTCCCCCTTCAGCACATTGATCAGCTCCGGCAGCTCATCCAGGCTGCTGCTGCGCAGGAAACGCCCGAACGGGGTCAGGCGCTCGCCATCCGGAAGCAGCCTCCCCTGCGCATCGCGGGCGTCGGTCATGGTGCGGAACTTATGGAGTGTAAACAGCTTGCCGTGACGACCGGGGCGCTGTTGGGAGAATATCACCGGAGCGCCAAGCCGGAACCGTACCAACAGGGCCACGGCAAGCAGCAACGGCGACAACAGCACCAGCAGCAGGGAGGCAACCAGGAGATCCAACAGCCGCTTGGGCCATTCCCAGCCTGAAACCTTGCAGTCACTCAAGAGCATCACTCCGTTCAACAGGCGGCGGGAGAGAACCCGCGCCGACCGGATGACAGATTCCTTTCCGTCAAACTTATTCAATATAGCGGTAGGGGGGAAAGTAATCATCGGCGGGACCGATATGGCCGCGGTTTTTTTTCCAAATTCTTACAATCTCCCGGTAACGCTCCTCCATCACCACCATCCGGAACGTCGCGAAGCTGTTGCGAAGTGGGGAAAAGGCTGCCTTGAACCCGAACAGGGAGTCCTCGCGCCCCCTCACCCCTCCCCCGAGATGCAGGATACGGGCGCCGGCCTGCTGCCCCCATCTGCATATCTCATACAGCATCAGCTTGGATGGCCCCATCTTCTGGCAGGCATCGGAGGTACCCGACAGATGCAGCTGCATGATCCCGTGCGTCAGGCTGAACAGTCCACCGGCCGCAACATGGCCGCGCGGCGAGAGCACCTGGCATATATGAAGCCGGTCACCCAGGGCGCTGCGCAACCCGGTAAAGTAGTCTTTCTGGAACAGGTAGAACCCCCTGGCCCCTACCCGCCGCATGGTCTCCGAGTAGATCCGCATGAACTCATCCAGGGTGCTCCAGTCATCCACCTTCACACGAAAACCCCGCTCGCGCAATCTCCTGATCCCGGCACGCTGGTCCCTGCGGATCTGGCGCCACAGAAGCTGCTCCGGTTGCGTAAGGTCGATGGAAACCGTCTCGCCATGAATCACCAGCTCGCCAAAATCCCGCAGCGGCGCCGGCGGCAGAGGAAGCAGCGGATGCAGCCGTAGAAAGAGACTTACGAAGCCCTGCCGGGCCGCCAGCCAGCGGAACTCCTCCAGGAACCGGTACAGTCCGTCCCCATCGGCCGGATTCCGCAACAGCGGAGAGGGATAGCCGTAGGGGCTGCCCAGATCCTTCCACTCACCGGCTACCACCGGAATGTCTCTGGCCAGCAGCGGGATCAGCAGCGCATTGTCCGGCGTCTCCGCATAGAAAGCGGTTGCTGTTCCCCCCTCCTGCCTGGCGCACAGCTCCACATACTCCGGGAGATGGTAGAAATCGTGACGCACGGTTGCCAGCATCCGCCGCCAACGCTCGTCACCAGGAGCAATAAACCCGCCACCAACTGCCGCCTGCGTCTTGCGCCAGAGCCCGTTATGCTGCGTATGTGGCAAATCCCCCCCTTACCCTGCCAAAAAACCGGTAGCGGCAAGAAATCTATCGGCAGTAGCCGGAAATGGTTTAATCCCGAATATTTTGCCCGGCCGCCAAGGATCAAACGCAAATAAGGAATCGATGGAGTCAAAACCCCTTCACGACCAGTTATCAATAACCTGGCAATAATATATGTCGCGTTTGGGTTACCGGAGGCAGGTTAGCGGCCTGACTCTGTTGATCCCGGGAGTGGAGAAGACTGCGCTGTTGTTCGCCGCCAAGCTTTGGCCCTGTTCGAAAGTCCGGTCATATTCCAATCGATGGGGTCAAGGTAACTTGATTTCCACGTTGCAGTCCTTGGGAAGGGCATGCCATCCCCTGCGCACTGCGCCTTGCCGCGAAACACCACAGGGACGCTGAATCCTAATTTATTATCTTGAAAGAGGCTAGTACTCTTTCAAGCGGTTGAGCGATACCCGATGGCCGGGGTGGTTCCGGTATCCGCCAGCAACATAGTGGTCATGGCCTCCGCTGGCAGCGGGCGGCTCAGATAGAAGCCCTGAATCTCGTCACATCCCCTGGACCGCAGATGGCGTAGCTGGGTATCGTTCTCCACCCCTTCGGCCACCACCTTCAGCTTCAGGCTGTGGGCAAGGGAGATCACCGCCGAGGCGATGCCCTCGTTGACGCTATCCTCGTTCTGTATGTCATGGACGAACGATTTGTCGATCTTCAGGCTGTCCACCGGAAACTGCTTGAGACGGCTGAGAGAGGAGTAGCCGGTGCCGAAGTCGTCGATGGCCATGGCCACCCCCAGCGACTTGAGCGCCTGCAGGGTCTCGACCGCCGCTTCCGGATCGCTGATCAGCATGCTCTCGGTGATCTCGAACTCCAGCTTGGCGGGATTTATGCCGGTCTCCTTCAGGATCCGGGCGATGCTGTCCACCAATCCCGGATCGGAGAGCTGCCGTGGAGACAGGTTGATCGCCACGCGCAGCTCCGGCAGGCCGTAGCTGCGCCACTTCATCGCCTGGGTACAGACATGATGAATCACATACCTGCCCAGCTCGGCTATCAGGCCGGCTTCCTCTGCCACCTCGAGAAACATGTCCGGCAGCAGCAGCCCCTTCTCGGGGTGCCGCCAGCGCAACAGCGCCTCGACGCCGGCTATGGTATCGCGCTCCAGGTCGAGAATCGGCTGGTAGTGGATCTCCAGCTCGCCGCGCTCATGCACGTGGCGTAGCTGGCGCTCCAGCTCCAGGCGGGTGCGCGCCTGGCGATTCATCTCCTGGGAGTAGTACTGGATGTAGCCACGCCCCTTCTCCTTGGCGCGATACATGGCCGCATCCGCGTTCCTGATGAGCTCGTCCGCGGTGGTTCCATCCCGCGGGTAGGCGCTGATCCCGATGCTGGCGGTGACGAAATAGCTGTGACCATCAAGCACCACCGGCCGATCCAGGGCGGCGCAGATCTTGCGGGCGACAGCCCCGATCTGGCGCTGATTCTCGATATTGTCCAGCACCACCACGAACTCGTCGCCACCCTGCCGCGCCACCAGATCCTCGCCGCGCAGGGAGGCCTGCAGGCGAACCGCCACCGCCTCCAGCACCTGATCACCGGCCGCGTGACCCAGCCCGTCGTTGACGCTCTTGAAGTTGTCCAGATCCACGAACAGCACCCCAATCCCCAGACCGGTGCGCCGGGCGCGGGCCAGCACCCGCTGCAGGTGCTGCTGAAGCAGGCTCCTGTTGGGCAGATCGGTAAGGGTATCGTGGGTCGCCTGGTAGCTGAGCTGCGCCGCGGTCTGGCGCAGCTCGCTCACGTCGCTGATGGCAATCACCCTGCCGATGACGTTCCTCTCACTGTCACGAATCGGGGCCACCGTGCCATGAACGTCGCGCTGCTCTCCGCTCCTGGTAACGATCCTGGTCTGATCCGGGAGGGTAACCACCTCCTCTCTCCTGACGGATCCCGGCTCCAGGCCGGTCTCCACACCTCTCCCCTCTGCATCCACGAACCTGATAACCGACTCCGCCGGCTCGCCACACGCATCCACCCGGCTCCATCCGGTAAGCCTTTCGGCAGACGGATTCATGAAATCTATGGCTCCCGCCCCGTCGATGGTTATAACTCCGTCTCCGATGGAGCGCAGCGTCACCTCGGCCAGCTCCTTCTCCCGGAACAGCTGGTTGAAGAGAAGATGCATGCGCCGCCAGCTCCAGAGAGGGTAGCTGAACGCGATACACAACACAGCGGTCATGGGGGGAAACCAGATTCCGGCGCCACCCAGCAACAGGAAGCTCAGCGCCAGCACCCCCACCAGATAGACCAGTGCCAAGGGCATGGCCGACCCACCCCCCACCAGGCGATAGAGCACATAGACCGGCGCCACCAGAACAAGGGTAAGAACCGTCTGCCATGACATGGGCAGCGGAGCAATGGCGCTGCCGCGCAGCAGGGTATCGGCAATATTGGCCAGGATCTCCACCCCCGGCATGACCTGCCGCTGGCCGATGGGTGATACCGTATACTTCTCTCCCAAGCCGCTGGCGGTTGCCCCGATGAGCACATACTTGCCGCGAAACAGCTCCCGCATGCGCTCCCCGTCCATATTCAGGGCGTCGACGTAGGAGATGGTGGTGGCACCCCGGGACAGACCGGCAAACGGCAGCAGGAACATCCGGTCGCGTACCCAGGCTCCGGAGGAGGAGACAGCGCCCTCCCGCTCCACCCCCTTGGGCAACTCTCCCTGGAAACCTCCGGCATTCAGCATGGCGAGCGCCAGGGAGGGGCGGTTGGGCTCACCTATGCCGGCATAGAGAAAGGTGCGCCGCACCTTGCCATCCTCATCCAGCTCGATGTCGATGTGCCCCAGCTGCGCCGCCTCCTCGGCCAGAACGGGTAACGGGGCCACCTCGCGCAGCAGACCGTCGATCTCGGTCTGCTCCGCGATCACCGGAAGCACCACCTTTCCGTTGAGCTGCAGCGCCCGCGCCAGCGCCAGGTCTCCCTCCGGATTCTGCCGATCCTCCCCGGCCAGAATCAGATCCAGGGCGATGGCACGTGCCCCGGCGTCGCTGAGGCGCTCGATAAGCTCGGCGTGCTGGGCCCGCGACCAGGGCCAGCGGCCCAACTCGGCGAGGCTGCGATCGTCGATGGCAACCACCATGACATCCCGGGAGACGGGCCGCTGCAGGGCCCCCAGATAGGAGTCATAGACCAGATAGTCCAGTTTGACCAGCCAGCCGGACCACAACAGCCCAAGGGCGACCAGAACCGTCACTGCCGTCAGCGACAGATACTTCCGAACCGGTACCACCATCTGCCGGTAAACGGGCTTCACAGCAGGAGCACCAGACCCAGCACACCAAGCACCACGGCGGGAATGTAGCCCGGCACGGGGGCAACGATCTCCAAAGGAGTGGTGAACTCGCTGACGTTGCCCCATGCATCCATGGATCGGATGCGCAGGTAGCTGCGTCCCTGCGGCCGGGGCAGGGTAAGCCCGTCGGCATCTGTCTCACGCTCCTCCAGCAGCCGGGAGAACTCCCGATCCTCAGCCAGCTGCAGGTGATAACGCAGACCTTGGCGCCCCTTCCGCCACCCGATCCGCAGTTCGCCGGCGCTCTTCCTGATCCGGATCTCCCGGGGGGGCTCCGGGGGATGGGCCAGCTCGAAATGGAATACCCGGCTGAACGGTCCCCTCTCGCCATGGGCATCACGACTGGCGATCCGCCAGTAGTAGCGGCCGGCGGAGAGGGGCTCTGCCAGCAGATAGCTGGTTCCGGTCAGCCCCGCCCGCTGGATCAGCGGATGGCTGAAATCCTCGCCGCGGGCCAGCTGCAGCTGGTAACCGGCCGCTCCCGGGGACTCCTCCCAGCGCAACACCACCTCATCCCTTCCCAGCAGAAACCGCTGCCCGGCAGAAGGGGCCACGACAGGTGGTGGCAGGGGATGGGCGTCCAGCGTGAAGGGGCGCTCGGCATCCCTGCCCTCCAGCCGGTAGGAATCCAGCGCCCGCACCCGCAGGATATAGTCTCCATCATCCAGCTCCCGCACCTCCAAACGCGGCCCTTCGGAGATCCGATCCAGAAGGATGACATCCGCAGCGGAGGCACTCCTGAGCTGCACGCGATAACCCGCGGCCTGCGGCACCCCGCGCCACTCGATGCGCAGCGGCATGCGGCGGTAGAACTCCCGGACCGGGTCCAGCCCGGGAGGAGGCAGCAGCTCCACCGGCGGGATGGGAGGCCTGCCCGCCTCCACCACGGTGCCGAAATTCTCCTCCAGAGCCAGCACACCATCACCCCCGCTGCCGGCTACCGCCACTGTACCGTGGGTCACCTCGGTGAGCAGGGTATCCGCCCCACTCCCGACCCTGAAGCGGGTACCGCGCGCCCCGGCGCTGCCGGCCGGGGTCCTGATCTCGAAACGCCGATCGGGGGATTCGTTGGGTGCAATCTCGGTCTCGATCCGCCCCCGGTGCAGGAAGATCCTGATCCCGGGAACATCGTGATCCCCATACGCCTCCAGGACCTCGAACGCCAGGGCGCTGTTGCCCTGCAGCAGCAGCCGCGAGCCATCCCCGAACTTGAGAAGCACGCTGCTGTCCGTCCCGGTCTCCAGCACATCGCCCGGTTTGAATCCATCCCCCTCCCGGACCTCCTCCGCCTTCTCCCGCCCAGCCCGGATCACCCTGGCCTCGCCGGAAACCGCGGCCGCCACCGCCTGCAAAGGCTTGATCTTGAGCCAGCCGAGCTGAAACCGGATCTTGGTCCCCGGCGGAATACGCCGCACACTCTTCAGGTTGTTGTACCGGCGCAGCTCCTCGACGCTCACCCCCTCGGTGCCGAACTCCTCGATCACCTTCTCTAGCGTATCGCCGGGGCGTACCGTGTAGGAAAGCTCCTCCTCGCTCAACAGGGAAAACGGCACGCAGAGCAGGATCGCCGCCAGCAGCGCGGTGCGTGGAAAAGACATGGATATTTCAGCCCCTGGCGTATACTGCCGCGCCAGAAGGATGGATCGCTCCGTTCATCCCGCTGACGAGATGAATCGTGGCCAAACAGCCCCCCGGGCGACTAAAAACTCGAACTTGCTTCACGAAAACCCCCGTATATTTCGTGTTGAGTACGGTGAGCAGGCGGATAAGCTCAAGACATACGCAAATTTTTGTTTTTTTGTATTATCGAATAATAGTAGCCTGAAATAACCTGCGTATGCAACAGTCGCGGCGCCGGCGGATCGACCCTGTCACCAGTCCACAAACAGGGAGGAGGACAGCAGCCTCCACTGCTGCTCCCAGTGCTTCATCGGATCCAGCTCAAAACCGCTGTGCACGAACTGACGCATCCTCCCCGCCAGCAGGGCCAGCAGCAGATTGGCGGCCACTTCCGAGGGGATCTCGCGCCGCACCCCTCCGTTGGTCCGCCCCTCCCGCAGCACCTGGCGCAACTGGGTCTCCAGGCGGTTGAAATACTGCTCGGAGCGCCGGCGCAGCCGCTCCGGCTCTCCCACCAGCGCCTCGCCCAGCAGGATCCTTGTGATACCGGGGTTGCGCGAGGAGAAACCCAGCGCAACACCCATGATCATCTCACAACGTACGGCGGGATCGGTGTGCTGCTCCAGAATCGAGGCCACCCGGCCGAACACCGCCTGTTCGCTGAACTCGATAAGCCCCTCGAACATGCGCGCCTTGCTGGGAAAGTGGCGGTAGAGGGCCGCCTCCGAAACCCCTACGGCCCGGGCCAGGCCGGCGGTGGTGATGTGTTCGCCCGGGTTCACCTCCAGCTGGTGAGCCAGGGCCTCCAGGATCTGCCGCTTGCGGTCGCCGGCCGGCTTCACCCTTCTCTGCATCAGAGGCCGCCCCTGATCAGGGTTCCCACACCCTCGTCGGTGAACAGCTCCAGCAGGCAGGCGTGCTCCACCCGGCCGTCGATGATGTGGGCCGACCTAACCCCGCCGCGCACCGCATCCAGTGCACAGCGGATCTTGGGCAGCATGCCGCCGTGGATGGTGCCGTCGGCGATGAGCCGGTCAACCTCCTCCGGGCCCAGGCCGGTGAGCAGCCGCCCCTGTTTGTCGAGCAGGCCGGAGGTATTGGTCAGCAGCATCAGCTTCTCCGCCTGCAGGGTCTCGGCCAGCTTCCCTGCCACCAGATCGGCATTGATGTTGTAGGTCTGGCGATCCTCCCGGCCGATGCCGATGGGAGCGATCACCGGAATGAAATCGTCCTCCACCAGCATGTGCAGCACCGCGGCATCTATGGACTCCACCTCGCCCACATGGCCGATATCGATGATTTCGGTGGCCTTCAGCTCGGGAGCGCTGCGCTCCACCTGCATCTTGCGGGCGTGGATCATCTCGCCATCCTTGCCGCTCAACCCCACCGCGCACCCTCCCTGGCGGTTGATCAGGCTGACGATCTCCTTGTTCACCAGCCCCCCCAGCACCATCTCCACCACATCCATGGTTTCGCTGTCGGTGACGCGCATACCGTTCACGAAGCGGCTCTCCTTGCCGATACGCTCCAGGAGCCGCCCGATCTGCGGACCGCCGCCATGCACCACCACCGGGTTGATCCCGACAAGCTTCATCAGCACCACGTCACGGGCAAACCCCTGGCGCAGCGACTCCTCCACCATGGCGTTGCCGCCATACTTGATCACCATGGTCTTGCCGGTAAAACGTTGAATGTACGGGAGCGCCTCGGTAAGAACCCGGGCTATCTCGCAGGCGGAGGCTGGATCAAGACTCATGCGGACGGCGTCAACGGCAAACGGGGAACAGCGGCTGAATATACCATACCCGGCCGTACCGCCGCCACGCTCCCCACCGCTCAGAACGGCAAGGTAAGGTGGGGAGCCTCGCTGAGGATGAGTCCGCGGATACGTTTCTGGATCAGCTCCAGCTCGCGCCGGTCGCTGGCCTCGAAGCGCACCCCCAGGGTGGGGGTGGTGTTGGAGGCGCGCAGCAGCGCCCAGCCGTTCGGAAACTCCAGGCGCAGCCCGTCCAGCGTCACGGGTCGGGCGTCGGGGAACCGGGCCCGGGCCAGCAGCCTCTCCATCAGCAGGTGGTGAGGCTCGCCGGGAACCGGGATCTTGAACTCCTGGGTACTGACGGCATCCGGCAGGACGCTGAACTGTTCGGCGGTGGAGTCCGGGCTGCGGGCCAACAGCTCCAGCAGGCGCGCCCCCCCGTAGAGGGCGTCGTCCACTCCGAACCAGCGGTCGGCGAAGAACAGGTGGCCGGTCAGTTCACCCGCCAGCAGCGCTCCCTCCTGGTGCATCTTGCTGCGCACCACGGAGTGTCCGGTGCGCCACATCAGGGGACGACCGCCGTGCCGCTCGATCACCCCATACAGGTTGCCGGTGCACTTGATGTCGAACAGGATGGTCGCCCCGGGGTTGTGCGCCAGCACGTCGATTGCCAGCAGCATCAGCAGCCGGTCCGGCCATATCACCTTGCCGGAGCTGTCCACCACCCCTATCCGGTCACCGTCCCCGTCAAAGGCGAACCCCAGGTCGGCTCCCCGCTCCTTCACCGCGCCGATCAGATCCTGCAGGTTGTCCAGCTCCGTGGGGTCGGGATGGTGGTTGGGAAAACGGCCGTCGATCTTGCAGTGGAGCTCGTGAACCTCGCACCCCAGCCGGCGGAACAGCCGTGGAGCCAGCTCCCCCGCCATGCCGTTGCCGGCGTCCACCACCACTTTCAGGGGGCGCTCCAGACAGATCTCGCCACAGATCCTCCGCAGATAGGAATCGGCCGCGTCGACGGGAAAGGCGCTGCCCGCCCCCTCCACCAGATGGTTTTGCTCGATACGCCGCCGCAGCCCCTGGATCCCCTCCCCGTGCAACACCTCGCCTCCCAGCGTTATCTTGAGGCCGTTGTAGCCGACGGGGTTGTGGCTCGCGGTGATCATCACCCCGCTGCCGGCGGCGTGGTGGTGCGCGGTGAAATAGAGCAGGGGGGTGGGAACCATGCCCGCATCCAGCACCTCACAGCCACTGTCGCACAGGGCGCCAATCAGCACCCTGGCGAACTCCGGGCTGGAAAGGCGCGCGTCACGGCCTACCGCCAGAGTGGCTACGCCTCGCGCGGCCGCTTCACTGCCGATGGCGCGCCCCAAGGCATAGATGGTATCGTGGGTCAACGTCTCCCCCGCAATACCGCGTATGTCGTAGGACTTGAATATGGAGGCGCTCACCGCCGGGGGATAGTAGGGTTTGGCGCTGCGCAGCTGTTGTAGTGGCATAACGGACTACCCTCCTGTCTCAGTGCCGGCCGGTATGGCCAAACCCCCCGGCTCCGCGCCGGCTGGCGTCGAACTCATCCACCAACTGAAAGGCGGCCTGCACCACGGGTACAAACACCAGTTGCGCGACGCGCTCGCCGGGGCGTATGGTGAAGCTCTCCCCTCCCCGGTTCCAGCAGGAGACCATCAGCTCTCCCTGATAGTCGGAGTCAATGAGCCCCACCAGGTTCCCCAGCACTATGCCGTGCTTGTGGCCCAGCCCGGAGCGGGGCAGGATCACCGCCGCCAGGGAGGGATCCGCCACATGGATCGCGAGACCGGTGGGGAGCAGTGTGGTGTCCCCCGGTTCGAGGGTGATCTCCTCCTGAAGGCAGGCGCGCAGATCCATACCCGCGGCCCCCTCGGTGGCATACTCCGGCAGCGGGAATTCGGTTCCCACACGGGGGTCGAGGATTTTAAGCTGTATCTTCTGCATCACTACTCCCTCGTCAGGGCAGGTATGACAACCGCCCGACAGCAGAGCTATCGGCGACTTCCACCACATTCTTTATTCAGGATGGTAAGTAATTACTTACAGCACCATGCACTAAGCCATCCCTACACCATCCGGAAAAACTGATTGATACTACCAAGACAATCCGATGGCAAAACCTTGTTCAGCGAGTGTCTGGGCGGTCAGCCGCAAGGCGCGGCGGTGCCGCCACAGCACTCCTATGGCAAGCCGACGCAACACCGCAGATGCCGTCCCGACACCCACTGAACAAGGTTTTGCCACCGATTGTCTTGGTGTTCGAAATAGATCACAAATATGCCGTTGGCCATTAAACCTTCCTGGTCATTCTTATCGGGCGCCTCTGCCGGTCGAGCCGATGAAGGGCCTCTTCCCGTAACGCTGCGCAATCAGCTCCACCAGCCGTTGCGCCACCCTCTCCTTGGCGGCCAGGGGGATGGCCTCTCCCCCTCCGTTCCACAGCACTTCGAGGCTGTTGGTATCGCTTTCAAAGCCGCTGCCCGGTTCCCCCACCCGGTTGGCGGCGATCATATCCAGCCCCCTGCCGGACATCTTGGCGCGGGCATGTTCCGTTACCCGCTCCGTCTCGGCGGCGAAACCAACGCAAAACGGCCTTCTGTCCAGAGCGCTCACCTCACCGAGGATGTCGGGATTCCGCTCCAGCTGCAGCTCCATGCGGACGCGATCTCTCTTGATTTTCTGTCCTGCGCGCCGGACCGGACGGTAGTCAGCCACCGCCGCCGCGCCCACGAAGATATCACAATGCGTCACCCGCTGCATCACCGCGGCGTGCATCTCGGCAGCACTGCGCACCCGGACCACGGTGACCCCGCAAGGGGGAGAAAGGCAGGTCTCGCCGCTCACCAGGGTCACCTCCGCGCCGGCCTGGTGCGCCGCGGCGGCCACCGCGTAGCCCATCTTGCCGGAGCTGCGGTTGCCGATGTAGCGCACCGGGTCGATATCCTCCAGGGTGGGACCGGCGGTCACCATAACCCGCACCCCGGCCAGCAGCGGCGCTGCGAACAGACCGGCCAGCAACTCCGTCAGCTGCGGCGGCTCCAGCATGCGGCCCATACCGCTCTCGCCACAGGCCAGCTCTCCCTCGGCGGGTCCGAACAGGTGCGCTCCCCTCTCCCGGAGCCGCTCCACGTTGGCGCGGGTCGCCGGATTGTCCCACATCTGCCGGTTCATGGCGGGGGCCAGGGCCAGCGGCGCGCTGCTGGCGAGGCAGATGGTGGTAAGCAGATCGTCCGCCAGGCCATGGCTCAGCCGCGCAATGGTGTGGGCGGTGGCGGGCGCAACCAGAATCACGTCGGCCCAGCGCGCCAGGTCGATGTGCTCCATCGCGCCCTGCGCCTCCGGATCGAACATACGGCCCGCCACCGGATGGCCGGAGAGCGCCTCGAAGGCAACGGGGGTTACGAAGCGCGCCCCGGCCTCGGTGAGCACCACGCGCACCTCTGCCCCCGCCTCGCGCAGGCGGCGCACCAGATCGGCACTCTTGCAGGCGGCGACACCACCCGTCACCCCCAGCAGGACATGTTTGCCGTTCAAGCGCTGCATCGTTGCAAGTGTAGCAGAACATCCGGTATCTTGTGGCCCGAACGCCGGTGCGAAAGCAGGAACATGACACTGACCGAAGACTGGTTCACAGAGATCTGTCCCGAATCGGGCAGCGCCTTCTCCCTGCAGGTGGAGCGGAAGCTGCACGAGGAGCGGACGCCGTTTCAGCACATCGAGATCCTTGAAACCACCCATTTCGGCACCCTGATGGTGATCGACGGCTTTATCATGCTGTCGGATCGCGACAACTTCCTCTATCACGAGATGATGAGCCACCCCGTCCTATTCACCCACCCTGCCCCGGAGCGGGTGCTGATTGTCGGCGGTGGTGACTGCGGCACCCTGCGCGAGGTGCTGCGCCACCCGGAGATCAAGCAGGTAACGCAGGTGGAGATCGACGAACGGGTCACGCGGCTGGCGGAGAGATACTTTCCCGAGCTGTGCGAGGCCAACGACGACCCGCGCGCCACCCTGCTGTTTGCCGATGCCATTCGCTGGGTGAAGGAGGCTACTCCCGGCTCTCTCGATGTGATCATCGTGGACAGCACCGATCCCGTTGGCCCCGCCGAGGGGCTGTTCAGCGCGAAGTTCTACCGGGACTGCATGCGCGCCCTGGGAGATGACGGCATCGTGGTGCACCAGAGCGAGTCCCCCCTGATTCATCAGGATCTGATCCGTGCCATGCGTGGCGCGATGCGGGAGGCGGGCTTCAGCCGGCTGCAGACCATACTCTTTCCGCAACCGGTCTATCCCTCCGGCTGGTGGAGCGCAACCATGGCTGGAAAAGGCGGGCCGCTGAACCTGTTCCGCGAGGAGGCGAGCCGCAACAAGCCGTTTCCCACCCGCTACTACAACCACGCGATCCACCGCGCGGCGCTGGCGATGCCGGAGTTCTGGGGCGAGAAGGTGGATTGTAGTACTCTTTCAAGGTAATAATCAGGAAGCTCTTCCTCAAATCGTGTGGGTGAAATGGTAAATCACCGCGTAGCGGCTCCGTCCTTGACAGGCAGAATGCACGCCACATACTCGGTAGCCAGAAGGGGATTGGGGCCGTCTGGCCGGGGAGTGGCGGGTATCCACCGCCTGTGCCAATTGCAACTGCTCCGGCT
>WFXP01000093.1 GCA_015490535.1 Gammaproteobacteria bacterium | reverse complement strand
TCAGCCAGCAGCTGCGCCGCATGGGCGCCTCGGCCGACTGGTCCCGGGAGCGCTTCACGATGGACGAGGGGCTCTCCGAAGCGGTGCGCGAGGTGTTCGTGCGCCTGTACGAGGAGGGGCTGATCTACCGCGGCAAGCGGCTGGTGAACTGGGATCCGGTGCTGCACACGGCAGTCTCAGATCTGGAGGTGCTCTCCGGGGAGGAGAGCGGCCACCTCTGGCACATGCGCTATCCGCTGGTCAACGAGGAGGGCTGTCTGGTGGTGGCCACCACCCGCCCCGAGACCATGCTGGGGGACGCAGCGGTGGCGGTGCACCCCGACGACGAACGCTACCGGCACCTGATCGGCCAGCAGGTGGAGCTGCCCCTCACCGGGCGGCGCATCCCCGTCATCGTGGACGAGTATGTGGATCCGGAGTTCGGCACCGGCTGCGTAAAGATCACCCCGGCCCACGACTTCAACGACTATGCGGTATGGCAGCGCCACCGCGACAGCAGCGAGATGATGGATCTGCCGGGCGGCGGGCTGATCAACATCTTCGACAGCAGCGCCCGCATCATCGCCGGCGACGCCCCGAACGTGGAGCTGATCCCGGAGCGCTACCAGGGTCTGGATCGCTACCAGGCGCGCAAACAGATCGTTGCCGATCTCGACGCCCGGGGGCTGCTGGAGAAGGTGGAGGATCACCGGCTGATGGTGCCGCGCGGCGACCGCTCCGGCGCGGTGATCGAGCCCTTTCTCACCGATCAGTGGTATGTAAAAGCGGCGCCCCTGGCCGCCCCGGCCATCGAGGCGGTGGAAAAGGGCGACATCCGCTTCGTGCCGGACAACTGGAAGAACACCTATTTCGAATGGATGCGCAACATCGAGGACTGGTGCATCTCGCGCCAGCTCTGGTGGGGCCACCGCATCCCCGCCTGGTACGACGACCAGGGCAACGTCTATGTGGGGCGCAGCGAACAGGAGGTGCGCGACCAGCACGGTTTCGGTCCCGAGGTGGCCCTGCGCCGGGACGAGGATGTGCTGGACACCTGGTTCTCCTCCGCCCTGTGGCCCTTCTCCACCCTGGGCTGGCCCCACGACACACCGGAAGTAAACACTTACTATCCCACCAACGTGCTGGTCACCGGCTTCGACATCATCTTTTTCTGGGTGGCGCGGATGATCATGATGGGGCTCAAGTTCATGGGCGACGTGCCGTTCCGGGAGGTCTACATCACCGGCCTGATCCGCGACTCCCACGGCCAGAAGATGTCCAAGTCCAAGGGCAACGTGCTGGATCCCATCGACCTGATCGACGGCATCGGGCCGGACGAGCTGGTGGAGAAACGCACCGCCGGCATGATGCAGCCCCATCTTAAACAGACAATCGAACAGCAGACCCGCAGGGATTTCCCCAACGGGATCCCCGCCTACGGTACCGACGCGCTGCGCTTTACCTTCGCGGCGCTGGCCTCCACCGGGCGCGACATCAACTTCGACTTCGGCCGCACCGAGGGCTACCGCAACTTCTGCAACAAGATCTGGAACGCCGCCCGCTATGTGCTGATGAATGTCTCATCCGGGACGGAACAGCTCAATCCCGGCGGGGAGGAGGTGGAGCTGTCGCTGGCGGATCGCTGGATCATCTCCCGGCTGCAGCGCACCGAACAGCAGGTGGCCGAGGCCATCGAAAGCTACCGCTTCGATCTCATGGCCCAGGCGCTCCACGAGTTCACCTGGAGCGAGTATTGCGACTGGTACCTGGAGCTGTGCAAACCGGTTCTGATGTCGGAGACCAGCTCCGAGGCCCAGCTTCGCGGCACCCGCCGCACCCTGGTGCGGGTGCTTGAGACCCTGTTGCGGCTGCTCCATCCGGTGATGCCGTTTCTCACCGAGGAGATCTGGCAGCGCGTCGCCCCGCTGGCGGGGAAAAGGGGTGACACCATCATGCTGCAGCCCTTCCCGGAGGCGGACAGCGGCCGGATCGACACGGCGGCGGAGCGCGAGATGCGCTGGGTGATGGATCTCATCCTCGGCGTGCGCCGGATCCGCGGGGAGATGAACATCCCCCCCGGCAAGCCGCTGCCGGTGCTGCTGCAGAACGGTTCGGCGCGGGATCGCGAGCTGCTGGAGTCCCACCAGCTCTACATCACCGCCCTGGCACGCACCGCTACCATCCGCTGGCTGGAGGCGGACGAAGCGGCGCCGGAGTCCGCCACCGCCCTGGTGGGTGAGATGAAGGTTCTGATCCCGATGGCGGGCCTGATCGACAAGGATGCCGAACTTGCCCGCCTGGCCAGGGAGATCGACAAGCTGCGCAAGGAGCTGCAGCGCGGCGAGGCCAAGCTGGGTAACGCCAAGTTCGTGGAGCGGGCGCCGGCGGCAGTGGTGGAGAAGGAGCGCACCCGGATCGCGGAACTGCGCCGCTCCCTGGAGCAGCTGGAGGCCCAGCGGGAGCGTATATCCCGGTTGTGAGACAAGGAGCGGTCCAGTTTGTCCATTGCATGTGATGCATGTTAGTATCTGCCGGTTCCAGTGGTCCAGCAACAGACCAAACAAGTAACTATTCAGCAAAGTCTGAAGCAGGCCGGTAACTGTTCAGATCGTCCCAGAAATTGGTCAGCTCGAGGCGAAAAATGGGAGTTTGCGAGGGTAGATGACCATTTTTCAACGCAGCAACGGCGGATTTCAGGGGTGGGCTGAATAGTTGCCCAAACAACAATTTTTTCCGGACAAGAGGGGGAGATGTGGCCAAAGTAGCGCTTATCACGGGAATAACCGGGCAGGATGGCGCCTATCTGGCGGAGTTTCTGCTGGGCAAGGACTATATTGTACATGGTATCAAGCGGCGCGCCTCGCTGTTCAATACCGATCGCATAGACCATCTTTACCAGGATCCGCATGTGGCGGATCAGAGATTCATCCTCCACTACGGCGATCTGACCGACTCCACCAACCTTATCCGGATAATCCAGCAGGTACAGCCGGACGAGATCTATAACTTGGCGGCGCAGAGTCATGTGCAGGTGTCGTTCGAGGCGCCCGAATACACCGCGGACTCCGACGCAGTGGGAACGCTCCGGATCCTGGAGGCGATCCGGATCCTGGGTCTGGAGAGCAAGACCCGCTTCTACCAGGCCTCCACCTCCGAGCTGTACGGCAAGGTGCAGGAGATCCCGCAGACCGAGACCACGCCGTTCTATCCGCGCTCCCCCTATGCGGTGGCCAAGATGTATGCCTACTGGATAACGGTGAACTACCGTGAGGCTTACGGAATCTATGCCTGCAACGGGATCCTGTTCAACCACGAATCCCCCCTGCGCGGCGAAACCTTCGTGACCCGCAAGATCACCCGCGGCATGGCGCGCATCAAGCTGGGTTTGCAGGAGTGCCTCTACCTGGGCAATCTGGACGCCTTGCGCGACTGGGGTCACGCGCGGGACTACGTGGAGATGCAGTGGCTGATGCTGCAGCAGGAGCAGCCCGATGACTTCGTCATTGCGACCGGCAAACAGTATTCGGTGCGTCAGTTCGTGGAAGCGGCCGCCGGGGAGCTGGGTATGGAGATCTCCTGGGAAGGGGAGGGGATCGGCGAGAAGGGGTATGACAGCAGGAGTGGCAAATGCATCGTAGCGGTGGATCCCCGTTACTTTCGCCCCACCGAGGTGGATACCCTGCTGGGCAATCCCGCCAAGGCCAAGGAGAAGCTGGGCTGGGAGCCGCGCACCTCCTTTGAGGAGATGGTTTCGGAGATGGTACGCGAGGATCTGGCCAGCGCCGAGCGGGACAGCCTGTGCAAGAGCGCCGGCTATCGCATCTTTAGCTACAACGAGTAGAGCCGACATGTCCCGGAAAACCGTCGACTCCCCGCTGGGCAGGGATGCGAAGATCTTCGTGGCCGGCCACCGGGGGCTGGTGGGCTCCGCCATAGTACGCAGCCTGCGAAGGCGGGGTTATAACAACATATTGACCCGCACCCGGCAACAGCTTGACCTGGCCGACGGTCAGGCGGTAGCCGGATTCTTCGCCGAACAGCGCCCGGATTGCGTGATAGACGCGGCAGCCAAGGTAGGCGGGATCCACGCCAACGACAGTTATCCGGCAGAGTTCATCCGTGACAACCTGTTCATCCAGAACAACCTGATCGACAACGCCTGGCGCTTTGGATGCAAAAAGTTCGTATTCCTGGGCTCCACATGCATCTACCCCCGAATGGCCCCCCAGCCACTCAAGGAGGAGTACCTGCTCACCGGTCCCCTGGAGCCCACCAACGAGTGGTACGCCATCGCCAAGATCGCTGGCATCAAGATGTGCCAGGCCTACCGCAGACAGTACGGTTTCGACGCCATATCCCTGATGCCCACCAACCTGTATGGCCCCGGCGACAACTTTGATCTGGAGAACTCGCATGTTCTGCCCGCCCTGATAAGGAAATTCCATGAGGCCCGGCAGGGGGGGCAACCGCAGGTGGTGATATGGGGCACCGGCAAGCCGAGGCGGGAGTTTCTCCATGTGGACGACATGGCGGACGCCACGGTGTTCCTGATGGAGAGCTACTCGGAGGAGCAGATAGTCAACGTGGGTGTTGGCCGGGACATCAGCATCGGCGAGCTGGCCGGGCTGGTGAAAGAGATTGTGGGTTATCGGGGTGACATCGTGTTCGACACCACGCGGCCCGACGGCACTCCGCGCAAGTTGCTGGATATCTCCAGGCTGGCTGCGTTGGGGTGGCGGGCCTCCATACCACTGGAGGAGGGAATAGAGTCCACTTACCGCTGGTATGTTCAGAACCGGACGACATGACGGGACCGGCCGGGATCGCCGCCGCAGGGATATCCATCTTTCCAGGGCATGAAACGGGAACCGGACGAAGGCATGCTGCGGGACTCGATCCTGGTGGTAGCCCACCCGGACGACGAGGCGCTCTGGTTCAGCTCGATTCTCGGCAAGGTGGGGGAGATAGTGGTCTGCTTTCTGGATTCGCCCGGCCATCCGGAGTGGGGGAGGGGGCGCGCCCGCAGTCTCGGGGAGTATCCGGTCGCCAACATCTCCTCCCTGGAGCTGGAGGAGTCAGGGGCGTTCAACTGCGCCGACTGGGAGAATCCCACCATCACCTTCAGCGGGATCGATATCGTCTGCGGCAGAGCCGCCAGGAGACGCTATCGGGACAATTTCCGCGAGCTGCGCGCCCTGTTGAAGGGCAGGTTGAAGGGGCGCCGTAACGTGTTCACCCATAATCCCTGGGGAGAGTACGGGCACGAGGAGCATGTCCAGCTCTACCGGGTGGTGGAGTCGCTGCAGAGAGAGCTGGGATTTGACCTCTGGTTCTCCAACTACTGCAGCAACCGCTCCTATCCTCTGATGCTGGAATACATCCACAGCTTCGACTCGGACTATGTGACTCTGCCGACAGACAGTGCTCTGGGGGAGGCCGCCCGGGAGATATACCGCAACAATGGCTGCTGGACCTGGATGGACGACTATCTGTGGTTCAACGAGGAGTCGTTCATGGTCAACTTCGGGCAGCGGCCGAAACATGATGCCGGGGAAAACGGGCATATCTTTCCCCTCAACTTCATGAAGATCCGGTTTCCCCCGCCGGGACAGGAGCGCCACCACCCGGCTACCCTGCCGGTGCGCCTCGCCCGGAAGGCGGGGCGGATCGGTCGGCGCCTGCTGAGCTCCTGGCAAGGGCGTCAACGATAGGTTTCCTGTGACCCGCGGGGGGCGACAGGGGGTGGCATTGGCTACCGGTTCCCCGGGGCCGGGGAAGTCTCTCCATCCCTTGCGGAGCTGGCGGCCGTCAGGCCGGGTGGATGTGAGTTACCGGACATCCGCACCGGGCGCCACCACTTCTCTCCCCTCTTTGCGGTTACCCGTTTCACCCATGTGCCGGTCCGGCCCGCAAAGGGGAGCGGGCTGAAGGCGCTTGCGCCACCCGCCGCCCGGTGTTCACGGATCCGCGGCCGCCTCAGGGCCAGGGACCGCTCTTCCTGCCGAGATGATCGATCGTCAGGTCACTTTTGAGTAGTTCTGAAACCGCCGCCGACTCGAACTTTTTCATGGTTTCCGCGGTCGGCGATGCGGTCAAAGTATAGGTGGTGGCGGTGATGCTGCTGCCCAGGGTGTAGTAACCGTTGGGGGAGGTTACCCCGCTGAGATCACAGCCGCTGTAACTGCCCCGATCCAGCAGGCATCTCTCCATGGCGGTGCGGGCCTTGTTTATCAGGATGACGCCGTCGGATACCCGCTGCCGGGCCGTCTGCTTTTCGTACATGGACCAGCCCACCCCGGCCAGGATGGCGATGATCGCGAGCGCGATCATGGTTTCGACAAGGGTAAACCCACGGGCGGAAGGGATGTTTGCGTCAGGGAGCCTCATATCTTCAGGTTTCACCGTCTGGATGATGTTTGGTCATATTGTCACCGGATCTGCCGCCACGATTTGCGCCCCGGGGGTTCGCCCGGATCCAGGGTATAGGGCTCATTGCCCGGATCCCCGGTGAGATAGACGAAATCCCTGTCGCCGGAGGTGGCGAATCCCGGTGCGTTGGTGATCTGGCCGATCTTCATGCCGCTTGCGGTCCTTTTGTCCACCAGATCCGCGTTGTCAAAGCTGCCGTCCCTGTTCAGGTCGAACGGGCTGGTCTGCAGGCGGCTGCCGTGGAATGCGTCCAGCACCATCAACCAGCTCTCGCCTCCGGATTCGCAGGTGCTGCCCGCGGGGCTCATGGTGGTGAATATTATGCGCCTGCCGCGCAGTACCGGGTTGCTTACCTGGCGTTCGCCGTCCGCGGGAAGATCCAGATACCATCCGGACTCGGTGGCCATTTTCCTGTTGCTGGTTATCCGGACCTGCTGGCCGGTGTCACCATAGTTGGTTTTCTCCTCGATCTCCTGTTCGAGCAGGTTGCTGACGGTAAGCGGAGTGTTGTTGTCCAGGATTGCGTAGAACGATTGCCGTGTGGTACTGCCCACATCACCGGCCTCCAGGAACTTGCCGGTGCCGAAGTAGATCATGATGCCGGAGCCGAACGGGGTGTGTCCCACCTCCGGGCGGACGGTTATGGGCTGCCTGTCGGTTCCGTTTACCACCTGGGTACGGAACAGGGGGGTGGGGCCCGCTCCACCCAGGCTGGAGACGCTCCATCTGGACGGGTCGGGGCTGCTGACATCGAATTTCCACAGGTTGCCATACAGGTCCCCGGCGTAGATGTAGTCCACCTTGTCATCTCCGTCTATGTCGAGGGGGGTGGCGCTGGACAGTCCGTTGGGGTGATCGGGGCGTCCCACCAGGGTGTCAAGCTTGATATAGTTACGGCCCTCGACCCAGCCCCCTGGCCCCTTGTCCACAAAGGCGATGAACAGCGCGGCGGTACCACCATCGCTGTTGTAGCCGTTGCCGAAGATTACCGCCCACTCGCCGTTCCGCATTCTGCTGATGGTGGGCTGGGCGTAGCTGTAGCCCAGATCTCCGTCATCCTCGCTGGTGAACTCCCACAACACGTTGCCGGCTGCGGCGATTTCATTGCCGAAGCTGTCCGGATCGGTGATGTCCAGCAGATAGAACCCTCTGCCGCCGGCGCGCAGTCCCCCGGCCAACAGGGTACGCCAGGCGCCCTTGTAGTAGGCGTCACCCGCCACCGGAGTCGCGTCGACGTAGAATTTGTGGGTGTAGGAGGGGCTGGCCAGCATGACAAGCCGGTTGTGGATGCTGCCCGGTATGTAGGCAAATCTCTCCTCCCCCGTTTCGGCATCAAAGGCGTGCAGCATGCCGTCGTTGGCCCCCACGTAGATCGTGCCGCGCCGGTCCTTGTAGCTGTTCCGGAAAGAGGCGTATCCCTCGAAGCTGTAGCGGAACGACGGTGAACCCACGAACAGGGGGGAGGAGTTCACTATGTCACCCAGCCTGCCGGCACGATTCCGCAGCGGGCCGCCATTTCTCTGCTCCAGAGAGTCGTCGCCGCGCAGATAGCGGAGCAGATCTTCCGAACGCAGGGCGGCCTTCTGGGCGGCGTTCAGGGCGTTCCAGCGGAACGGCTTGCCGCTGCGGCTGCTGCGGTCGTAGGTGATGATGGTGCGGCTGTCGTGGTCGGGGATCCGCTCGGCGGCATCCCATTCGGATCCCTCCGGCCCGCTGCCCGAGGTATCCAGCTTTCCCATATTGTCCGGATCGGTCAGCAGCCGGTAAGAGAGGAGCTGTCCGGTCCACTTGCCGCTGTCGAAGCGCGCCTGGTACACCCTGGCGCCGCTGTTGAGATAGCCGCTGCTCAGGGCCACCATCGCCGCGGAGGCGTTGCTGCGGCCGGTGATCTGCTCCATCGTGTTGTTGAGGCCTCGTAGCAGATCCTCCGGAGTTGCGGCGGAGAAGAAGCCGCCCCTGCTGTTGAAGGCGGCATGCCACAGATCGTCTATCTTCTCCATGTCGGCGGAGTCGGTGGTGGGATCTCCCCAGTATCCGTTCGCCGCCAGGGGCGGGTTCGGCCATCCATCCCCGTCGGTATCGGTGAGCCTGCCGTTGACGCCGAAGGCCGCGCCGAAGGTAACCATGTGCTGATGGGTGGCCGGATCAACGCTGTCCGCCGGCACCTTGTCTTCCAGGGGGCTCAGATCCTTCTGATAATAGTACATGGCCACATCGGCGAGGGTGTTGGGGATCCCATCCCCGTCGCTGTCTCCCACGGAGGGATCCTCCCTGTTCCAGTAGCCGTCGGTGAACAGCACGGCAAAGTTTTTCTGGCAGGCGCCCCCTCTCTCTTCGGGCAGGATGGGGGTGGGTCTTCCCCTGATATTGTCGGAGTAGTATTCACCCACCCGCTCCAGGCCTTTGCGCAGCGGTGTGCTGCCCTGTCCCATCTTGAACCCCAGGAGCTGTTTCAGCAGCTCCGAGTTGTGGCTGGTGAAGTCGGTTGTCTCCGGCGGGGGCATCTCGATGAACAGCGGTCTGCTTATCCGCGTCTCATTGATGGTGCTGGCGCCGTACCGCAGGTTGGGGCGCTTGGTTATCACCTCGGCAATGGCCGCCTTGGCGGTCATCGCCCGGCGCCTGTGGTACTGGTACCAGTTGGCGATGTTCTGCTTCATCTGTTCCAGGGCCGGGCCGTCGGGGATGCTGAAGCTACGCGTTATCATCGGATTCAGTCCCCCCTCATCCGGATCGTAGCTGATGATCTCCAGCTTCATCTGGTCTCTCTCGACAGTGACACGCGCGTGGGTGTCCCACAGGTCAATCTCCCCGTTGGCTCCGGAGGTGACGTTGACCGCCTGGTCGGGTCCCCCGGCGCCGTCGGCATCGCGGCCGCGTCGCGGAACGGTGCCGCTGTAGCCCTTGTCGTCAATCCACATCTCGAAAACGAAACCGGTCAGGTCCCGCAGATCGTCATAGCCGCTGGTGCCCTTGAAAGGGTCGCTGCGCGCCATTTCGAAGGATGCGTCCGCGCAGGGTGTGCCGGATGAGTCGCACGGCCCTTTCCATGGCAGATAGGTCTGCTTCGGATCGAAATACAGGACGTTGAAATCCGAGGAGAGAATTCTCCAGTCGTGCTCGTACGGCGGATTGTCTCCCGTGGCGAAATCACCGCCGCAGGAGAGCGCGATTCTGGGGATCCAGTTCTCATCTTCGCGCCTGCCCCCAAACTTCTCGCACTCCCTGTACCAGGCGTCGTCGAGGGTGTCCTTGGTGGGAAAGAGGAAGCCGAAATAGGTGTAGAACTCCGTCTTCCCCGTGTAGCTGAGCCAGCCGCCATCCGTTTTTCTCTCCCAGCTGTTGGGGTCGCAGTCCCAGTCCCCGTCGCCCCACGCCGGAGCCTGAGGATCGTAACAGTATGCGAACCAGTGGGGCCGGGTCAGGATCTCCTCCAGCATGGAGCCGGAGTCGTCGATCTGGAGAAACACATTGGGCGGAACCTTGGTGCTCAGAAACAGCGGAGAATCGGGAAGATCCAGTTTCGCTCCGTGACTGACGGATGCCGTGGCCAGCAGGGCGAGTAACAGGACCGTTCCAAATCTGCTATGCATGGTTTTCATCAGCTGTTCTCCCGCTCGCTCGTTCAGTTGAAGCGTTTCATGTAGTGGCTCTGCAGGATCACGACGGCGCCGGAGCCGTCGCGGATCCCCAGGGCGGTGACGGTGTAGTAGTTCAGGCCGCTGCCGGCAGTGTTGGCCTGGGCGCTGTTTTCCACGAAGGCCCTCTCTTCAATGAGGTAGTAGCCGGTCGAGCCGCCTCCGGCATCCATGCTGATTGCTCCCATGCTGGTCCACCACGCCGGGTCTGCGGACTCCCACCACATTTGCGTCGTATCGGGGGCGTTGCCCTGCAGGGAGTTGCGTGCCCATATCGTGCACGGTGTGCTGCTGCATGGGAGCGGCTCGGCGGTGAGTCCGTCCAGAAACTGTTCGCCTCTGCTCAAGGCCTGCTCCGCGGCCTGGAACGCCAGCGAGCGCTCCTGGAAATTGTGGGCCAGCTTTCCCTCCAGGCTGGCACTTCCCATGGCCGTTACGCCCAGGATGGTGACCACCAGGATGATCATCAGCACGGCGGCCAGCACCGCCCCCGCCTGATCCCGGGCCCCCTTCCGCTTCGGTCTTGCAGCTGCTCTGTTACTCATTGGGATTACGCAGTTGTATGGTGGCGGAGAAGATGCGCCGGTGGTGCCGGTCGCTGGGGGTGGTGACGCTGGTGGCGAGAAGCGGCAGGGTGCGCGCCGCCGCCCTCCGGCTGGCCGGTTCGCGGATGGTGCGCATTACCAGGGCCAGGCGCACGCTGACCACGCTGGAGAAATCGGTCACCTGGTGGGCGGCCACATAGCGGTCGGCGACGCCGTCCCCGTTGCCATCTTCGCCATAGGCGATCTGGATGTTTTCCACCCCCTCCACCAGCTCCTGGGCGTTACCGCTGCCCACCTTCCGGTAGAGGGACGGCACCACCACACCGTCTCTGGTGTTCCGTTTCACGAAGAAGGCCACCGTACGCGCCTCGAACAGGGTGCTGTCGGCGGCGGTGAACGAGACCGTGCTGTTGTTCTCTCCGACCCAGGCAGTGCCGGAGGCATCTGGGACAGTAAGGATCCCGCTGTTCAGCACCGGTGTGCCGATGGTGAAGATACGGGCCCGTTCGCAGTCGGATATGATCACCCGATCGTTGGGGCACAGGCCGCTGTATCTGGTGCCACCGCCACTGCAGCCGCTGGTTTGCTGGGAGATGTTGTTCACCAGCACGTTGCTGTCGAGCTGTTTGTCATCGGCCAGCGTCAGTCCCGCGCCGTACGCGTAACGTACTACGATCACGTCCGAGTCGGGGGCAAACCGGATGCTGTCCAGAGGGGGCGGAGGTGGCGTACCGTCCCAGCTGGCCGCGGCGGAGTCCATGGTGAAGGGGAAGTCCGGGGCGGTGCCTTGCGCCTCGTAGCCTTCGATGGCAAGCGCGAAGTTTTCCAGATAGCCGGTTCCGGCATCCAGGTATTCGGCGTCAATGCTGCTGGCGTGTCTGCACCCGAGATAGCCCGCGTTGCGGATCTCTTCATCCAGAATATGCAGGGCATAGCGGCTGTTCTCCTGCATGCGCGCCAGCTCCTCCTGCAGCGCCGAGGCGCGTTTGGTCTTGATGAATACGTTGCCGATGCCGGTAATCACGATCATGCCCACCGCGATGGCGACCATCATCTCCACCAGGGTGAAGCCGTGCAGCGCGGCGGGGGGGCGGCGCCTCGTTCTCATGGCTGTACCGTAAAAGCGAGGCATTTCAGATCCACGCTCGGGTCACCGCTGCAGGAGGTTCCGGTCGCGCCGCTGCGCTCCTGGTCCCACATCACTGTAATGGTGTATCCCGCTCCGTTGTTCCGGACGGTCCCGGTTCCCGAGGGGAGGGCTCTGGCTACCGCCGCCAGCCACTCGCCGCTGTCCAGCCGGGCGATCTCGGCTGGAGTGCAGCTGCTGCTCTCGCCGTAACAGGACGGCACCGCGGCGGCCGGCCCGGAAATGCCGTCGTAGAGGTTGCTGGAGACCCCCGGTCGATTGGCGCGCAGCCGCTCCGCCATGTCCCTGGCGAGCTGGGTTGCGATGGTGTTCTGATCCGCCACATGACTGTCGCGCAGGGCAGAGGCCTGCAGCGCGGCCAGTCCCAGCAGGCTGACCGAAAAGATCAGCAGTGCCACCATCACCTCCACCAGGGTGAATCCATGTTGAGCGTTTGTGTGTCCACCTGTATGCATCATGTAAAAGTTGTGTGTCGGGATCGGCTCCGGCTTCCGGTTGGCTCTTCGGGGCCATCCGGACGCAGCTGATCCGGCCGCCCCGGCAAATCTCCCCTGATGTTGCAGACGATCTCAACCCATTGAATGTAAAGATGTTTGTGCGAGTTACAAAAGATTGACCCAAACATCGCTCGCTTTCCCGCTGCGCCATGTTTAACATCGGCCTTGGCGTAGAGTGACTTTAGGTGTGCGGATGGACTGTCTGATAGTGGGTGGCGGCCTGATCGGCATGCTTTGCGCCCGTATGCTGTCCGAAGCGGGTGCCACCGTTTGCCTGGTGGAGAAGGGAGAGGCGGGGCGCGAGGCCTCCTGGGCGGGAGGAGGTATCCTCTCGCCCCTCTACCCCTGGCGCCACCCTGCCGCTGTGACCGTGCTGGCTCGCCACAGCCAGCGGGAGTACCAACGGCTCGCCCGGCAGCTGCTGGACGAGGTCGGGATGGATATCCAGTGGCAACCCAGCGGCCTGTTGATCCTGGACCAGGAGGAGCGGGAGCAGGCCCGCTCATGGGCCCGGGAAACCGGTGTCGCGCTGGAGCAGCTGAGCGGAGCGGCGCTCTCCGCGTGCGAGACGGGGCTGGCCCCTGCCTGGCGGCGCGCCCTCTGGATGCCGCAGGTGGCCCAGCTGCGCAACCCGCGGCTGCTGCGGGCGCTGCGCGGCAGTCTGCGGCTGCGCGGGGTGGGACTGCGGGAGCGCACCAGGGTGACCGGGCTGGTGATACACCGGGGACGGGTACTGGGGGTGGAGGCGGGCGGCGCCAGGCTGCTGGCGGATCGGGTGGTTCTGGCTGCGGGCGCCTGGAGCGGCCTGCTTCTTCCCGAGCTGTCCGGCCGCGTGGAGCCGGTGCGGGGTCAGATGATCGCCTTTTGCGCCAAGCCGGGCATCCTGTCGCGTATCGTGCTGCACTCCGGGCGGTATGTCATACCCCGGCGGGACGGGCTGGTTCTGGCTGGCAGCACCCTGGAGCGGTGCGGGTTCGACAGGGGCACCACCGCCACCGCCCGGCGGCGTCTGCGGGACGAGGCGCTGCGCATGATTCCCGCGCTTGCCGATGCTCCCATCGTGCACCACTGGGCCGGGTTGCGCCCCGGCTCGCCGAAAGGGATTCCGTTCATTTGCCAACACCCCCGCGTCGGCGGTCTGTTCCTCAATGTTGGCCACTACCGCAACGGCGTGGTGACCGGGCCGGCATCGGCGCGGTTGCTGGTGGAGCTGATTACCGGTGGAGAACCTCTTGTAAATCCTGAACCCTATGGTATATTAGAATAAGCATTTTTTCTTAAATAGATTCTGTTCAGCTCTGCCTATATACTTGATGCATCAGGCAGAAAAACGTTCTGAAACCGGGTTGAACCGGGGGGATAGAGTGACAATGAGCCAACAACAACCAACTACCGAAGAGGTGATCCGCCGCCTTCAGAAACACGGAGTGAACCCCACCAGGCAGCGTATCGACGTAGCCAGGGTGCTGTTCGCCCGTCCCCAGCATCTCTCTGCCGACGAGATCCTGCGCTCCACCAGGGAGCTGGGGGCGCGTATCTCCAAGGCCACCGTATACAACACCCTGGCCCTGTTCTCCAGCAGGGGGCTGGTGCGGGAGATCATAGTCGACCCCAGCCGGGTGTTCTACGACTCCAACCCCACTGCACACCATCACTTCTACAACATCGACACCGGCGAGTTGCTGGATTTCGACGCCACCCAGCTGCAGCTGCGCAACATGCCCCATCTGCCACCGGGTACCGTGGCGGACGGGGTGGATGTGGTCATACGGATCCGCAACGCCTCTCTTCAATAGCCACTGTTGCTGCCCGGCCGGAACATTCGGGTCAGCGCTGGCAGCGGCCGCAGTAGAAGGTGGAGCGCTGCCCCTGCCGGATCTGCCTGATGGGGGCGGCGCATCTGGTGCAAGGTTCTCCGGCGCGGCCATAGACGCTCAGCCGCTGTTGGAAGTAGCCGGGCCGGCCGCTGCCGCCGCGGAAGTCGCGCAGGGTGGTGCCGCCGCAGGAGATGGCCAGCTGCAACCGCTCCCGGACCGCCTCCGCCAGGCGCCGGTAGCGGGGCAGAGAGATGCTTCCCGCCGCCCTGGCGGGGTGGATCCCCGCCAGGTGGAGCGCCTCGCAGGCGTAGATGTTGCCCACTCCCACCACCACCCGACCGTCCATGAGGAACTGCTTGACGGCTATCCGGCGCCCCCGGGAGCGTTGGTGGAGATGGTCGCCGTGGAACCCGTCGCCCAGCGGCTCGGGGCCGAGATGGCGCAGCAGGCGGTGGCGGGCCGGATCGTCCGCGGTCCAGAGCACCGAGCCGAAGCGGCGCGGGTCGCGCAGGCGCAGGCAGCTGGCGTCGTCGAACAGCAGATCCAGGTGGTCATGGGGTCCGGCCGGCTCCTGCCGGGCCAGGATGCGCAGCGTGCCCGACATGCCGAGATGTACTATCAGGGTGCCGGCCGGGAACCGGAGCAGCAGGTACTTGGCGCGGCGTCCGACCTCCGTAACGGTCCGGCCACGGAGATATTGCTCCAGATCCGCCGGCACCGGCCAGCGCAGGGCGGGCTGCCGCACCACCACGCCGGTCACGGTGCGTCCGGTTACATGAGGGGCGATGCCGCGCCGCGTGGTTTCGACTTCGGGGAGTTCCGGCATGATCGGTGAGTACGGGGCAGAAGTTGATGGTCGGCGCGATTATACATCACATGGTTTCCCTCCCGGACTTGCCGGGGCATCGGCGGGCCGCCCCTGTGTTAGAATCCCCCCCTTTAGTACTCTTTCAAGGTAATAAATCAGGAAGGTCTTCCCCGAATCGTGTGGGTAAAATGGTAAATCACCGCGTAGCGGCTCCGTCCTTGACAGGCGGAATGCACGCCACATAATCGGGAACCAGAAGGGGATTGGGGGCTGTTTGGCCGGGGAGTGGCGGATATCCACCACCTGCGCCAATTGCAACCGGTTCGGCTATCCCAAACTCTCCCCAATCCCCTTCTGCCGACCATCTTCCGGCGTGCATTCCGCCTGTCAAGGATGATTTACCATTTTACCCACACGATTCGGGGAAGACCTTCCTGATTTATTAC
>WFXP01000092.1 GCA_015490535.1 Gammaproteobacteria bacterium | reverse complement strand
GCGTGATGAAACCGCCATCATTACCCTCTCTGCAATGGTGGCCGCCGTGTTGCCTGCGATGCTGATCGTGGCGGCGGTGATGAGCCAGTTCAGCGCCGCGGTGGCGGATACCGCCGGCTCCGGAGGCCTGCTGTCCGAGTCCAGCCGCCGCCTGCTGGCCCCCGGTCCCGGTTACGTTCTGGTGGCGGCAACCGCAATTGTTCTGGTCTGGTCCGCCACCATTTTTGAGATCATCACCATCGCCTCGCGCGCCTTTGCGTTCTATTATCTGTTGCAGTGCGTGGTGGCGTTGCTCGCCTCCCGCGGCCGCGGGCATCTCGCGCAACGTGCCGGGTTTGCCGCCATCGCCGTTCTGTTGTTGCTGGTGGTGCTGTTTGCCATACCCGACGAGGGCAATTGACCCGTATGTGGTCTCCTCCAGTTTTCCAGGCATTTGTGCCGTCAAATGGGAGGGGACCGAGAATCAGGAGTGATACCAACATGAATTCGATACCAGATCACAAGCCTCTTTCCGAACAGGAGCTGCAGCGCATCGACGCCTACTGGCGCGCCGCCAACTATCTCTCGGTGGGACAGATCTATCTGCTGGACAATCCCCTGCTGAAAGAGCCTTTGACGCTTGAGCATGTCAAACCGAGGCTGCTCGGCCACTGGGGCACCACGCCGGGGCTGAATTTCATCTACGCCCATCTCAACCGCGTGATCAAGCGGGACGATTTGAACATGATTTATCTCACCGGCCCCGGTCACGGTGGTCCCGGTCTGATAGCAAATACCTGGCTCGAGGGAACCTACAGCGAGTTCTATCCCAACATCAGCCGGGATGCCGAGGGGATGAGAAAGCTGTTCCGGCAGTTTTCGTTCCCCGGCGGGGTTCCCAGCCATGTGGCGCCGGAAACGCCGGGTTCCATTCATGAAGGGGGTGAACTGGGTTATGTGCTCTCCCACGCCTACGGCGCGGTATTCGATAACCCTGATCTGATCGCTGCCTGTGTGGTTGGTGACGGTGAAGCGGAGACCGGCCCGCTGGCTACCGCATGGCACTCCAATAAATTTCTCAATCCGGCAACCGATGGCGCAGTGTTGCCGATACTGCATCTCAACGGCTACAAGATCGCCAACCCCACCGTGCTGGCGCGGATCAGCAGTGACGAGCTGGAGAATCTTCTGATCGGTTTCGGTCACAAACCCTTCTTCGTCGAGGGTGATGATCCCGAACTGATGCACCAGAAAATGGCGGCGGCGCTGGACAGCATCTTCGCGGAGATCAGGGAGATCCAGCGGCAGGCCAGGGTTCATGGTAAAAAGCACCGTCCGCGCTGGCCGATGCTGGTGCTGCGTTCACCCAAGGGGTGGACGGGGCCAAAGGAGGTGGATGGCAAAAAGACCGAGGGTTACTGGCGTTCGCATCAGGTTCCGTTTGGCGATCTGGCTACCAAGCCGGGTCATCTCGCCCTGCTCGAGCAGTGGATGAAGAGTTACCGGCCGGAGGAGCTGTTCGACGACAACGGCACCCTGCGCGAGGAGCTTGCGGCGCTGGCGCCTGAAGGTGAACGCCGCATGGGGGCCAACCCCCATGCCAATGGTGGCGTGTTGCTGAAGGATCTGATCATGCCCGGGTTTCGCGATTATGCCCTGGAGGTGACCGAACCGGGACGGAGTACGGGGGAAGCGACGCGGGTGATGGGCAGGCTGCTGCGCGACGTGATGAAACTAAACCGGGATGCAGGGAACTTTCGCGTGTTCGGCCCGGACGAGACCGCCTCCAACCGGCTCGGTGCGCTGTTCGAAGTGACCAACCGGGCCTGGCAGGCGGAGATACTGCAGGAAGACGAGTATCTCTCGGCCGACGGCCGGGTGATGGAGATCCTGAGCGAACACACCTGCCAGGGCTGGCTGGAGGGATACCTGCTTACCGGCCGGCATGGCTTTTTCTCCTGCTACGAGGCGTTTATCCACATCGTCGATTCCATGTTCAACCAGCACGCCAAATGGCTCAAGGTGACCAGCAGGGAGATCCCCTGGCGGCGGCCTATTGCCTCGCTCAACTACCTGCTCACCTCCCATGTCTGGCGGCAGGATCACAACGGCTTTTCCCATCAGGATCCCGGCTTCATCGACCATGTGGTGAACAAGAAGGCCGACATCATCCGTGTCTATCTGCCGCCCGATGCCAACACCCTGCTGTGCGTGACCGATACCTGCCTGCGCTCCCGGAATTTTGTCAACGTCATCGTCGCGGGTAAACAGCCGCAGTTGCAGTGGCTTGATATGGATGCGGCGATAAAACACTGCAGCGCCGGTATCGGCATCTGGGACTGGGCCAGCAACGATCAGGGCAGTGAGCCGGATGTGGTGATGGCCTGCGCGGGTGATGTGCCGACCCTGGAGACGCTGGCGGCGGTGGATCTGCTGCGCAAGCATCTTCCCGATCTGAAGGTGAGGGTGATCAATGTGGTGGATCTTATGACCCTGCAGCCGCAGAGCGAACACCCCCACGGTCTGCCGGACAAGGATTTTAACAGCCTGTTTCCCGCCGACACGCCGGTTATTTTTGCTTACCACGGTTATCCGTGGCTGATTCACCGCCTCACCTACCGCCGTCTGTGTCATCATGATCTGCATGTGCGGGGATACAAGGAGGAGGGCACCACCACGACCCCGTTCGATATGGTGGTGCTGAACGACATGGACCGTTTTCATCTGGTTGAAGATGTGATCGACCGGGTACCATCTTTGGGTGCAAACGCGGCTTATCTGAAACAGAAAATGCGTGACAAACGGATCGAACACAAGGCTTACATCGTTCAACATGGAGAGGATATGCCGGAGATTCGTGACTGGACGTGGGGCTCTTGACTGAACTCCGGCCGCAAAGCGGAGCAGCCGGAATGCGGCTGCTGGTGCTGTTCGCGGCCCTGTTGTCGGGTGTTTCGATCTATCTGCTGTTTACCCCGGGCGGCGACCACAACCACATCAGTGTTGAGCCGGATCCGTTGCCGCCCCTGCTGAGCGGACCGGTGTCGTTCGAGCATCAGGTGAAGCCCGTTCTGGAGCGGCGCTGCGTGGTCTGCCATGGCTGTTACGATGCCCCCTGTCAGCTGAAACTCTCCTCCGGCGAGGGGATAAGGCGCGGCGCCAGCGAGGAGCTGGTGTACAACCCGAGGCGCCTGACGCCCATGCAGCCGACCCGCCTGTTCGTGGACGCCAAGAGCACGGAGGGGTGGCGTGCCCGCGGATTTCACCCAGTGCTCAACGAGCGGCAGCCAACCCCGAAAAACAACCTGGAAAATTCGGTGATGTACCATCTGCTGCGGCTGAAACAGCGGCACCCCCAGCCGCGCGGGGGGCGTCTGCCGGACAGTTTCACCCTGGAGCTCAACCGCGAACAGGGCTGCCCGAAGATCGAGGCGATGGACGAATTCGAGCAGGAGCATCCGTTGTGGGGCATGCCCTACGCCATGCCCAATCTTTCGGAGCTGGAGTATCGGACGCTGGTCTCCTGGATCGCCCAGGGT
>WFXP01000091.1 GCA_015490535.1 Gammaproteobacteria bacterium | reverse complement strand
GGAGGGCTTCGGCCGCCACCTCCAGGGTATGTTCCAGATTGTGCCCGTCGGCCGCCTGGACGATGTTCTCCAGCTCTGCCTGGCGGGCGGCGAGGGCGTCGAAATCGGCATCCGGCTCGGCGTAGGCGGCGTAGACCTGCTCCAGCTCCTCAAGGGCCTGCTTGACCTCGGCCACCCCTTCTTCCACGTTGCCGCGCACATCTTTATCGGGATTCAGCTCCGGCTCCTGGGGCAGATAGCCGATACGGATCCCCGGCTGGGGCCGCGCCTCGCCGTCGAACTCCCTGTCCACCCCCGCCATGATGCGCAGTACGGTGGATTTGCCTGCACCATTGAGGCCCAGAACACCGATCTTCGCGCCGGGGAAGAAGGAGAGCGAGATGTCCTTGATAATCTCCCGCTTGGGCGGCACCACCTTGCTCACCCGGTTCATCGTGTAGATATATTGCGCCATTGGTCCTGCAGTCGTATGTCGTCAAACCGCACATTATCCCGCAAATCACCCGGTAATGCATTACTCCCAGGAAAGGAACTCCGGGAGCGGAACAGGGATGGTACTCTTGGTTTTTCTCAGGGAACCGGCACCTTCTTCAGCGCGACCTCTATGGCCACTGTTGCCAGATCTTCCCAGCTCATCTGCCGGAAAGGGGGCGCAAGCTCCAGCTGCTGCAGGAACGGAATGCTGTCGGTGTCGATGTTGCGGCCGCACTCCAGGCAGGTGAAACCATGCCTTGCAAACAGCTCCATGAACTGGGGGGCGCGCAGACGGTTGAGATGCTTCAGGGAGTGGTTGAACCAGCGGTTCCAGCTCTCATCACTGTATTTCAGGTACTCCAGGTGGTTTCTGCCGGCCCCTGAGCCGGCCGGGGCGTACTCGTCGGACATGCGGATCCGGTGCAGCGCCACTCCTCCCGGCTTCAGTATGCGCCAGATCTCCTGCAGCAGGGGGGGAAGGAGATCCCGCGGAACGCACTGCAGCACCAGGTTGCTGATCACCAGATCGGCCTCACCATCGGCAAGGGGCAGGGAGGCGGTGTCGTACGGCGCATGGTAGCTGCCGCCCAGGATACGGCAGGCCGCGTCAAAAGCGGGGGCCTGGCCGATATCTTTCAGCCGTTGGCGGAGTATGCCGGGCGCTGTGCCGGAGGCCCTGGCCAGCCCGTCGATTCGTGTCTCCAGCGTCTGACGGGTCTGGAGGAACAGATCGTCTGCCGCGAGACGGGAGATGTCGAAGGTGTCCACGCGCGCCCCTGCCAGCATGAATCCCAGCGGCACCGCCGGGATCCATCCGGTCCCGATCTCCACCGCGTGCAGCCGGTCTATCCCGTCGCAGTGGCGCCGGGCCATATCCAGCAGCGTTTCGGCATTTTCGAAGCGACTGGATGATGCTATCTGTCCCAATTCGCCAAATCTGCGCAGTATCCTGCCGTACAGGGGTTTGCCGTACGGCAGATGCGCCAACGCATAACTGATACCCCATTTCGCCCACCATCTCATCTATGGATACCTTTCCGTTTGACCACTGGGGCCCGGTTTGCGAACTTGGAGACAAAAGGGTATCATAGCAAAAGGTCGGGACAGCTCCGGCATGTCCGGCGCAGGGATGTGCGCCGGGGTGCGGAAAACGGGGTCGGCGCCGCGCAGGTTGCGGTCCATCGGCCTCCTGTCTCGGTATGGAGTAGGCTTCAAACGGATTTGGAGGTGTATGCTCGTGTACCGCTCTCTAGCGCGCGTTTGCGCAGCTTCCTGTGATGGCTCTGTAGCTTCCCGTTCACGCCGGTTCCTCCGGGGTTGATATGCCGTTGCGTAGCGCCCCCGGAGGGAGGGGGGTGGTTTGGCTTCCCTGCTGTTCCGGTTACCGTGGCGGCTGACCTCGGGCGGAAGTCTGTCATGAGTATCGTCCGCCGCATGGTCAAGGCCTCCTGCCTTGCGGTTGTTCCCCGACAGATGTTGTTGGTCCGCGGCCCGCGGCCCGGAGGGCGCGGCGGTTCAGCTTCGCCCCGGCGCTGCGAAGTGGCGCTCACTTTTGATGACGGTCCCGAACCTGAAACCACGCCCGCGCTCCTCGAGCTTCTGGAGCGGTACGGTATCGGGGCGACCTTTTTTCTCATCGGCGAGAAGGCGCGGCGCTATCGGGGGATCGTGCAGCAAATGGTCGCGGCCGGCCATGAGCTCGGCAATCACTCGTATACCCACTCCGAGCCACGGAGCATCTCCACCACCGCTTTTCTCGATGAAGTCCGCAGGACACGGGATCTGCTGGAGGATATCGGCGGTCGGCCGTGCCGCCTGGTACGCCCTCCCAAGGGGACCCTGACCGTGGGTAAACAGCTGGGGCTCTGGAGGGAGAGGATGACCACGGTCCTCTGGAGCGTGGATCCCCGGGACTACCGTATGTCGGCGCCGCAGCAGGCTGCGCAGTGGGGTGCCGGTTATGTCCCCCAGGGCGGGGATATTGTGCTGTTGCACGACAACCATCCCTGGGCGGAGGTTATCGTTCGGGCCATGGTGGAGGGCGGCGGCGCGGGCCGGGTCGAGTATGTCGGCCTCTCCGGGTGGGTGGGTTGATGTCTCTCCCCAATATCCGCAAATCCCGTACCCGGCGCCGGGCGCTGTTCATATGCTACCTTTTCCCTCCCGTTGGTGGGGCGGGAGTCCAGCGTCCGGCAAAGTTTGTGAAATATCTGCACCGCTTCGGCTGGGATGTGTCGGTGTTGACGGTGGAAAACCCCTCGGTACCGGTGTTCGACAACAGTCTGTCGGAGGATATTCCGCCATATACTGTGATCCGCAAGGCCTACACCATGGAGCCCGGCTACCGGCACAAGGCCAGGATTGCCAGCCCGGATGGTGTGGCGTGCTCCGAGGTATCGGAGAGAGACAGGGGTTCCCTGGTGCGGGGAGTAAAGAGGGTGCTGCGTGGCGTCATGGGGGTAGTGCTGCAGCCGGACCCCCAGATTCTCTGGTTCCCCGCGGCCGCCAAAAAGGGGCTGGAGCTGCTGCGCACCATGCCACATGATGTCATATTTGCCACCGCCCCCCCATACACCAGCCTCCTGCTCGGGAGCTGGCTGAAACGCAAGAGCGGTCTGCCCCTGGTACTCGACTATCGGGATGAATGGGATCTGAGCAGCGCCTATCGGGAGAACAGCAAGCGCGACGCCATCTCTCTTTCCATTCAGCGCATGATGCAGCGCACCGTTCTGCGCTCGGCGGATGGTTTGGTCGCCACCACCAGGGCCAGTACCGACACCATCGTGAAGCAGGCGAGGCATTACGGCATCCAGCTTCCCGGGATCTGCATCTACAACGGATTTGACGAAGCGGACATTGTGCGCGCCCGTGCCGGCAAGGTGGCGACGCTGCGGTACGGGGGGCGATTGCGCATGGTGTACACCGGGACTCTCTGGAATCTGACCAGTGTGGCGCCCCTGGTAAAGGCCGTGCAGCTGCTCTCTGCCCGCAATCCGGAGCTGGCGACCAAGCTGGACCTGGTCTTCGCAGGCAGGAAGGTTTCACATCAGGTGTCTCTCCTGGAGCGGCTGTCGGAGACCGGCTGCAGAGTGGAGATGCGGGACTACTGCGATCACGGAGAGGCGCTCTCCCTGATGGAATCAGCCGACGTCCTGTGCCTGCTGCTGAGCGAGGTGGAGGGGGCGGAGAGGGTGGTCCCCGCAAAACTGTTCGAGTATCTGGCCATGCGTCGAGAGATTCTGGCCATCATGCCGCAAGGTGAGGCGGCTGAGCTGATTATCCGTTACTTTGCGGACAACAGGTTTGGAGGGGGGGACGTCGCCGCCATCGCTGCCTGGATAGAGGAGCGGATCAAGCGAAAGATCTCCGGGAAGCAACCCTTCAGCGTGGATATCGGGGATGTTTCGGAGTTCAGCAGGAGATACCAGGCCCGGCAACTTAGCGAATACCTGAATCGGTTTGTGCCGCGGGCCTTCGAGCACACGCCGGAGTGGTTCAGATACGGCTAGCCCATCTTTGTCAGCTCTCACCCTGGATTCCCCCAAAACTGCGGTAAGTCATTGATTGTTGGTGTCCTGGAACTGCAGTCGCGACGTAGTACCATAAAAAGGTGATCCATCCCTGGTCAGCGCTCCATCCCCGCGCCGGCAGCTTGGTGGCCAGGTTCGGGTCACGGCGGTCTTTCAACAGCCCGGCGGGCATACCCTGCATGTACGCAAGGCCACACGCCCGGGGGGGCGGCACCTGGAGCTCTGCCAGGCGCTGGGTATCGAAGTGCAACCGGGAGGTGTGCGCAAGCTCATCCACTGAACCCGTTTTGTAACTATTCAGCATGGCGCGGATTCAACGCCGAAATGGCGGATTTCAGGGGTGAGCTGAATAGTTACCCTTCAGCTTACAACCTGTATCCGACTCCAGGTCAACTCTCCCAGGGGGTTAGCGTTGGTTGCACAGGGCGGTATCTCCCAGGCGTACGCTTGACTCCGTACCACGATACGGAGTCTATGCTATGGTCCGGAGGCTGGAGGAGGGCTAAACGGTGCCGGAGCTGAAATCGGGCGGAGGCCGCTCCTTGCTGATGGCCGGTGTGGCGGCGGTCGGGGCATCGCTCTGCTGTGTCGGACCGTTGCTGCTGTTGTCGCTCGGGGTGGGTGGTGCGTGGATCGGCGGTCTGACGGCGCTCGAGCCGTACCGGCCCATTTTCATCGGGATCACGCTGCTGTTCCTCTGGCTGGCGTTTCGCAGACTCTATCTCGTACCGGAGAGCTGTCGACAGGAGGCGCTGTGTGCCAACCCGGCCGTGCGCCGCAACCAGCGCATCCTGTTCTGG
>WFXP01000090.1 GCA_015490535.1 Gammaproteobacteria bacterium | reverse complement strand
CCACTGTATAGGTAAAGCTGTCAGTACCATTGAAGTTGGCATTGGGCGTATAGTCCACCGTGCCGTCTGACTTGGCCGCCGCTGTGCCGTTGGCAGGAGCAGCAGCAATCGCGACACTGCCTACCTGAATATCACCAACACCATCCGGATCAGTATCGTTGGCCAGCACCACAATATTGACCATCGTATCTTCCGGAGTGGTTGCCGTATCATTGCCGGCAACAGGTGGGCCATCATTGACTCCGCTTACCGTTACCGTCACGGTGGCAGCATTGGAGGTCGACCCAAACGAATCTTCCACTGTATAGGTAAAGCTGTCAGTACCATTGAAGTTGGCATTGGGCGTATAGTCCACCGTGCCGTCTGACTTGGCCGCCGCTGTGCCGTTGGCAGGAGCAGCAGCAATCGCGACACTGCCCACCTGAATATCACCAACACCATCCGGATCAGTATCGTTGGCCAGCACCACAATATTGACCATCGTATCTTCCGGAGTGGTTGCCGTATCATTACCGGCAACAGGTGGGCCATCATCGACCGGAATGATGGTAATGTTCACCGTAGCCGTGCCCTCGCCTCCGTTGCCATCGGTGATCCGGTAGGTGAAGCTGTCGCTCGTGGTCTCGCTGCCGTCGTGGTCATAGCTCCAGGAGCCATCGGCATTCAGGGTCAACGAGCCGTGCTGGGGGGGAACGACAGGTGTGGTATCCAGCGTCAGCTTGTCGCCATCCACGTCCTTCGCCTTGTCTGCTGCAAGCAGGCCGGGGGCCTCGGCCGAATAGCTCCCGTCTTCAAGCACCTGGACGGCATCGCCCTCCGCAACGGGTTCATCGTTGACAGCGTTTACCTGCACCGCCAGGGTCTTGCCGGTGGTCTGCCCATCCTTGTCGGTAAGGGTTATGCCGACCTGGAGCGGTCCATTGTAGTTTGCATCCGGAAGTATCTGGTTGCTGCCCGGGGGGGAGATCTCGTAGTCGTTGCCGTCGCTCACCGCCAGGGTGAAATCGTCGGGATAGATGTTGTCCGGATCGGTCACCCTGAGATCATCGAAGGTAATCTCCCTCTCGGTATCCTCGTCAATCACGATAGGGCCCTTCTGGGCGATCACTGTCGGGTCGTTGACAGGAATCACCTTCACGGTCACCGTGAACGGCTCGCTGACGGCCTTGCCATCGCTCACCGAAAGCTCTACCGACAGGTCACCGTTATAGTTATTGGCGGGATGGATGGTATTCCCCTCCCGCCGATAGAATTTGCCGCTCTCGACGATCACTCTAAGCTCTCGGGGCGCATTGTCGGGATCCTCGATGACCAGATGGTCCGGAGTGATGGCGATGGGGGTATCCTCATCGGTGGAGATGTCTCGCTGCTCCTTTATCCGCGGCGGATCATTGACCCCCTGAATATCTATGCAGACATCCTTCGGCTCGCCATCATCTATCCCGTCGTTGGCGATATAGGTGAAGAAATCGCAGCTGCGCAGGACGCCCTGCACTTCGCTGGGCTCCGGGGGCTCCTCTCCGTTATGGACATAGGTGAAAGTACCATCCGAGTTGAAGACAAAGCCGTCCTCCGCCGCGTAGAGGGGGCCCTTCCCCTCCACCAGCCGCGCCGTCAGCTTGCGCCGATTGCCATCCTCGTCATTGCTCAGCACCCCCTCTTCAAAGCCGATAACCTCGAGGGTATCGCCCTCTTTTACCTCAAAAAAATCATCAGCGCTGCGCGGCGGTATGTTGCCGCCCACACCTTGGTCCACCCACCCGCAGGAGGAGAGCATGATGGCGCCGACCGTGGTCAAGCAAGCGATGCTGAAGCGTGACGTCATATGGATTCCTGTTTTGTTACCGGCTGATGCGAAACTGCAGCTACCGCTCCCGCCGATACCATCCACGGTTAAACCTGCATCCCGCGCAACCGCTCTGTCGGGGGGTTCTCGGAACATCGGGAAAGCCCTCTCCAGACGGCTGTTTTCCCTCAATAATTATTTTGTGCCCCCTATTCTAGACGTCAGCTTCCCGACGATCAAGTGAAACCGTCCCATCCAGTGTAGCCAATAAGAGACAGCGCTTTGTCAGAATTGCAAAAACGATTTTTCCGCTGCATCAAGATCATCCCGGGTATCAACGCCGGGACAGGGAGCGGTACACGCCTCCGCCACATGGATGCGCCCGCCGTGCCACAGGACGCGCAGCTGTTCCAGACACTCCAGACGCTCCGCAGGGGCCGGGGAGAGGGATGCGTATTGTAACAGATAACCGGCCCGGTAGGCATAGAGTCCGATATGGCGCCGATGTTCGCAGACTTCCGGAAGCTGTTCCGTTGTCACGGCGAAGGCATCCCTGTCCCAGGGAACGGGGGCGCGGCTGAAATAGAGGGCGTAACCCGTGGCGTCCAGCACCACCTTGACGGTGTGGGGATCGAACAGTTGCGCGGCGCTCTGGATAGGGGTGCACAGGGTGGATAGATGGGCCTCGGGATGCTGCCGCAGATCCCCCGCCACCTGGCGGATCAGGGAGGGTGGCATGAGCGGCTCGTCCCCCTGCAGGTTGACCACTATCCGCTCAGGGGGATAGCCACGCCTGGCCACCACCTCCGCCAGGCGCTCACTGCCCGAGTGGTGGGTGGTGGCGGTCATGCAGGCGGCGCCGCCGAACGACTCCACCGCATCCACTATGCGCTCGTCGTCGGTGGCCACTATCACCTCCGCCGCGCCGCTCTCCAGAGCACGCTCATAGACGTGCCGGATCATGGGCTTGCCGGCTATCTCGCGGAGCGGCTTGCCCGGCAGGCGCCGTGAGCCATAACGCGCCGGAATTATGACGCTGAACTCCACGCCACCGCCGGGCACTACTCCGGCTCCTCCTCCGGCTCCAGCCGGCGCGCCTCGCTCTCCAGCATCACCGGAATGCCATCCTGGATGGGATAGGCCAGGCGGTCCGCCTTGCAGATCAGCTCCCTCTCGCTTTTCCGGTAGGTGAGGGGGCCCTTGCACACAGGGCAGACCAGGATCTCGAGCAGTTTGCTATCCATCGGTTTTCCTTTTCAGTAGTTGCAGCAGCCGGGCTGCGAACCCATCCTCCAGGCGGGCGCTGACCGGCAGGTACCAGTGTTCCGGGCGGGCGAACTGGCGGCATTTTACCGCGTCCTTCTCGGTCATCACCACCGGCAGGTTGTCACCGAACTCCAGGTCCCGGGCGCTGAAGCGGTGGTGGTCGGGAAACGGGTGCTCCTCCACCGCCAAGCCCGTCTCCCGCAGGCGGGCGAAGAAGCGCCCTGGATTGCCGATACCCGCCACCGCATGCACGCGACTCCCGCTCAGGGAGGAGAGCGGCCGGCAGCTCTCGGGTTCGGCCAGGTTGCAGAGGGTGTTGCCCTCCAGCAGCATAAGGGCCTCACCGGCATGGGGAAAACCGCCGTTCAGCACCACCAGATCGACGCTGCGCAGCCGTGCCGGCGGCTCCCGGAGCGGCCCCGCCGGCAAACAGTGACCGTTGCCAAAGCGGCGCGCCCCGTCGATGATCACGATCTCCAGGTCACGCTGCATGGCGTAGTGCTGCAGCCCGTCGTCGGATATTATCACATCACATCGGTGGAACTTCTGCAGGGCGCGGCACGCCTCCACCCGATCGGGGCCCACCGCCATAGGGCAGCCGGTACGGCGCGCTATCAGCACCGCTTCGTCGCCGACCACCTTGGTGTCGCTGTCCGGGCGCACCTGCTGCGGCCAGCGGCTGGCCCTGCCGCCGTAGCCGCGGCTGACGATGCCGGGCCAGTAACCGGCGCTCAGCAGCTGCCCCGCCAGCCAGATCACAAAAGGGGTCTTGCCGCTGCCGCCCACCGTCAGGTTGCCCACCACGATCACCGGGCAGCCGACGCGCTGGCTGTGCAGCATGCCACGCCGGTAGGCCCGGCGGCGCAGCGCCACCACTCCGCGGAACAGCCAGGAGAGGGGAACCAGGGGCAGAGCCGGCAAGCTGCCGCCATACCAGAGCCTCTCCAGGGGTTTCACCGCCGTTCCGGCTCCCTGAACTGCATCTGGTAGAGCCTGGTGTAGTGACCGCCGCGCGCCAGCAGCTCCGCGTGGGAACCCCGCTCCACTATGGCACCACTCTCCATCACCAGGATGGTGTCCGCCCGCTCGATGGTGGAGAGGCGGTGGGCGATCACCAGCGTGGTGCGGTTCTGCATCAGCCGATCCAGCGCCACCTGGATGTGCTGCTCGGTCTCGCTGTCCAGCGCCGAGGTGGCCTCGTCCAGAATCAGGATTGGGGCATTTTTCAGAAAGGCCCGGGCGATGGCGATGCGCTGGCGCTGTCCGCCGGAGAGCAGCGCGCCGTTCTCGCCCACCCTGGTCTCCAGCCCCTGCGGCATCCGGCGGATAAACTCCATGGCGTGCGCCGCCTCGGCCGCCTCCAGGATCTCCCGTTCGCTGGCCTTGCCGCGGCGGCTGTAGGCGATGTTGCCGGCCACCGTGTCGTCGAACAGCACCACATCCTGGCTCACCAGGGCGATCTGGTCCCGCAGCGAGGCGAGGGTGCAGTCGCGGATGTTCTGCCCGTCCACCAGGATGGTGCCGCTGTCCGGATCGTAGAAACGCGGCAGCAGACTCACCAGGGTGGACTTGCCGCTGCCGGAGCGGCCCACCAGGGCCGTCATCCTGCCGGCCGCGGTGCGGAACGAGATCCCCTTCAGTACCGGCTCGTCGCTGGATGGATAGCTGAAGGAGACGTTGCAGAACTCCACCTCGCCCCGCACCCTACCCAGCACCCGCTCCCCGGTGTCCCTCTCCGGCGCGGCATCCAGCAGGGAGAAGATGCTCTGGGAGGCCACTATGCCCCGCTGCAGGGCCGCGTTTACAGTGGTGAGGCGCTTGGCCGGCTGCACCAGCAGCGACATGGCGGCGATGAAGGACATAAAGGTTCCGGCGGTGATATCCTCCAGCATACCGGGCAGGGTGGCTATGTAGACCACGCCGGCGATCGCCACCGCCACCAGAAACTCCACCACCGATACGTTGACGGATCTGGTGGCGTCATGCTTCAGGTTCTGGCGCCTGTTGTACTCATTTACCCTTTGGAAGTGCCGGTTCTCGTACTCCTCGCCACGGAATATCTTGATCACCCGCTGCCCCTGCACCGCCTCGTTGGCGGCGCTGCCCACGTCCCCCATGGAGGTCTGCACCCGGCGGCTGAGCAGGCGGAAGCGTTCGCTGGCGAACCGCACCGTAACCACCACCACAGGACCCACCACCGCCAGCACCAGCACCAGCGGCGCGTTCAGATAGAGCATCCAGCCCAGCAGTCCGGCGATGGTGAACACGTCACGCACCAGCACGGTCACCACCTGGGTGCTGGCGCTGGCCACCTGCTCCACGTCATAGATCAGCTTGGAGATGAGCTGGCCCGCCGCCATGGAGTCGAAGTAACTGACCGGCTTGTGCAACATCTCCCGGAACATCTGCCCGCGCAGGTCCCGGATCACGTTGCGCGCCACCCAGCTCATGCCAAAGGAGGCGGCGAAGCCGGCAATCCCGCGCAGCAGCGCGATCCCCAGCAGGGCGAAGGGGATGATCCGGATGACCTCCGGATCCTTCTCCACAAAGGTGCCGTCCAGCAGCGGTTTCATCAGCGCGGCGAAGCCGGTCTCGGTGGCGGCCGCCACCACCATGCCCAGCAGGGCGAGAAGAAAGGTGCCCTTGTAGGCAAACACGTAACGCAGCAGGCGGCGGTAGGTTTCCCAGCCGCCGGCGGGCAGTGGCTGTTTCGACGATGCGCGCATCCGGCTATATTACCTCATCGCGGATTGCCGGGGCGGAAAGGGGTCGGCTACTCTTTTTCCGGGCGCCTGGTGGCGAATGTCAGGTGGGTAAAGTTGAGCTGCCGGGCGGCATCCATGGCGCGGACGACAAACTCGTGCGGGGTCTTGCGATCCGCGCTGATGATGAGCTGCGGCTCGCTGGAACCGGCCGCCGCCTTGCGTATGGCCCGTTTCAGGGTGCTCAGCTGGGTATTGATCACCCCCTGGCGGTTGATGAAGTAGTGGCCCTGGGCGTCGATGCTGATCTCTATAACATGTGGCTTGACCTTCAACGCCTCGCCGCTCGCCTCGGGGAGATCCACGCTCACCTCCGATTCCCGGGTAAAGGTCGTGGAGACCATGAAGAAGATCAGGAGCAGAAACACCACATCGATGAGCGGCGTCAGGTTGATCTCCACCTCTTCACTGCTGCGGTTGGGGCGCAGGTTCATCAGGCCGCCTCACTGGCGCGATCCGGCTCCCGCTCCCCGTGGATCACCTCCACCAGCTTGAGTGACTCCTCCTCCATGCTCAGCACCAGCTCATCCACCCGGCGCCGGAAGAAGCGGTAGAACATCAGCGCGGGGATCGCCACCGAAAGCCCTGCTGCGGTGGTAATCAGGGCCTCGGATATGCCTCCCGCCAGGGAACCGGGATCTCCCACCCCCTGCGTGGTGATGGTGGCGAACACCTTGATCATCCCGATTACGGTGCCGAGCAGCCCGAGCAGCGGGGATATGGAGGCGATGGTGCCCAGGGCATTCAGGAACCGCTCCAGGCTGGCCACCACCTGGCGACCGGTGTCCTCGATGGCCTCCTTCATGATCTCGCGGCTGTGATTCAGGTTCACCAGCCCCGCCGCCAGCACCCTCCCGAGCGGGGAGCTGCTGCGAATCTCCTCGATCCTGGCCTCGGTCAGCTGCCCGCTGCGGTGCCACTGCATGACCTGCTCCACCAGCCCTTCCGGCACGATGCGCTTCCTGCGCAGGCTCCAGAAGCGCTCCCCTACAATGGCCAGGGCGAGAACAGAACAGAGCACGATGGGCAGCATGAGCCAGCCGCCCGCCTGCAAGAACTCCAGCACTTTAGATGACCCTGATTAACTGAATACAAGGGACACAATGTAACAAAGTGTGCGCCGCGCGAAAAGGGGGATCGCCGGTAATCCCACCCACGGACCTTTTGGGGCGGGTCTTCGCCAAATCGTGTGGGTGAAATGGCAAACCACCGCGTAGCGGCTTCGTCCTTGACAGGCAGAATGCACGTCCCCTACTCGGCAGCCAAGAGGGGATTGGGGCCGTCCGGCTGGAGACTATCGAATATCCACTACCTGCGCAGATTGCAAGTGATCCGGCTATTCCAATAGTGTCCCCAATCCCCTTATGCCGACCATCTTCCGACGTGCATTCTGCCTGTCAAGGATGGTTTGCCATTTTACCCACACGGTTCGGCGAAGACCCTTTTCGGCTCCCACGGCAGCCCGGCCGGCGGACCAGGGCGAACCATCCAGGCTAGCGCCTGTGGTACTCGACCACCTTCTCCACCTCGTTGCGGGAGCCCAGAATCACCGGCACCCGCTGGTGCAGCGCCGTGGACTCCACCTCCATGATGCGCTGCCGGCCGGTGGAGCTGGCGCCACCCGCCTGCTCGACGATGAAGCTGATGGGATTGGCCTCGTACATCAGGCGCAGCTTGCCGCCCTTGTCGCGCACCCGCTCATCCATCGGGTAGAGAAAGATGCCGCCACGGGTCAGGATGCGGAACACCTCGGCCACCATGGAGGCGACCCAGCGCATGTTGTAGCGCTTGCCGAGCGGCCCGGTCTCTCCGGCCACACAGTCGGCTATGTACTGCTGTACCGGTGGCTCCCAGAAGCGCTGGTTGGACATGTTTATGGCGAACTCCTGGGTATCCGCCGGGATCTGCACCCTGTCGCGCACCAGAATGAACTCCCCCACGCTGCGGTCCAGGGTGAACATGGCCACACCGTTGCCCACGGTCAGCACCAGCGTGGTGGACGGCCCGTAGACGCAGAAACCGGATGCCACCTGCTCGGTACCCTTCCGGTGGAAATCGTCCAGCGCCGGCACATCGGTTCCGTGGGGAGCGGGTACTATGGAGAATATGGTTCCAACGGATATATTCACATCGATATTGGAAGAGCCGTCCAGGGGATCGAAATAGATGATGTATCTGCCCCGCGGATACTCCTCCGGAATCATCATCGGCTCGTCCACCTCCTCGGAGCCCATCCCCGCCACCAGTCCGGTGGTGCGCAGGTGTTCAGACATGACGTCGTTGGTGATGACATCCAGTTTCTTCTGCTCCTCCCCCTGCACATTTTCCGAGCCAGCCAGGCCCAGCGCGCCCTCCAGGGAGGCGCGGTCTATCTTGGCGGTGATCTCCTTGCAGGTGACCGCCACCTCGCAGATCAGATCCACCAGATCGGCGGCGATATCCACGCCGCTGCGCTGCTGATTCACCAGATACTGTTTCAAAGACATTCCGTTTTGCATAGCGTTACCCTATCTGTTGGTTGGTAAAGTGTCGGGACCACCCGCCGCGAACCAGAAAAGGTGCCATTATATCCGATACGCCCCCCACACGACGACGGTTGTCAACAGAGGCGCGCACAGGTGGTATCGATCCAGCGCTGCGCTTCGGCGTTGATCTCGGCTGCCGAACGCCCCTTGCTCTCGATGACCGGCCCCACTACCACGGTGACGGTGCCGGGACGCTTGAGGAACGATCGGCGTGGCCAGAACAGCCCCGCATTGTGCGCCACCGGCACCACCGGATAACCACTGTGCGCGGCGAGCAGCGCCCCGCCCACGCCGAAGCGTCTGGTCTGCCCGGGCCTGAGGCGCGTCCCCTCGGGGAATATCACCACCCACAGCCCGCTGTTAAGCCGCCGCGTGCCATGCTCGATTATCTTTCTTACCGCCCTGCGCCCCCCCTTGCGATCGATGGGGATCGGTTTCATGGTGGCCGCAGTCCAGCCGAATACCGGCAGCCACATCAGCTCCCGCTTCAGCACCCACGACTGGGGCGGAAAGATAAGCTGGGTAACCAGGGTCTCCCAGGTTGACTGGTGTTTGCAAAACACTATGGCGGGACCCCGGCGCGGAATATGCTCCACTCCCTCCAGGCGCCACCCCAGGCCGCAGGTCACCTCCAGCCACCAGATGGTGAACCGGGCCCACCACACCACCAGCCGGTAGCGCACCTGGTAGGGAACCAGCAGTATGAACATCAGCAGCGCCAGCGTGGCAAGCAGCACCATGGAGAGCAGCATGCCGACGCTGAACAGCAGCGAGCGCAGATAGATCATGCCGGCTCCTGCTGCAGCCGCGACAGCTCGGCCACATGCAGAAACAGATCATGCAGCCTCTCCAGCAGCGCCAGGCGGTTGTTGCGCAGCGCCTCGTCCTCCGCCATGACCAGTACCTGCTCGAAGAAATCGTCCACCGGGGCGCGCAGGGTGGCCAGCATGGCGAGCGCCCGCTGGTAGTCCCGCTTGCGGAACAGCGACCGCACCCTCTCCTCCATCCCGGCTACGGCGTCGGCCAGCCGCTTCTCCGCCGCCTCCTCCAGCAGATCGGGATCCACCCGGGAGGGGATTGCGCCGTCCGCCTGGCGCAGGATGTTGGCGATGCGCTTGTTGGCGGCGGCCAGACTGTCCGCCTCCGGCAGCTTGCGGAATTCCGCCAGGGCCAGCACCCTGCGGTGGAAATCCAGCGGCCGGGTGGGACGCCGGGTGAGGACGGCGTCGAACAGATCCGGCGCATGGCCCTGCTCCTGATAGTACCCGCGCAGCCTCTCCATCATGAAGTAGAACAGCTGCTCCACCGTCTCCTCCCCGGAGAGATGGTGACCGTAACCGGTGGCGGCCTCCCGGAGCGCCTGCTCCAGATCCAGATCCACTCCGCACTCGATGACGATGCGCAGCACGCCGAGGGCCGCGCGGCGCAGCGCGAAGGGATCCCGGTCGCCGGTGGGGGCCTGGCCGATGGCGAAGATCCCCACCAGCAGGTCCAGCTTGTCGGCGATGGACAGCAGCCGGCCGGTGGCACTCGCCGGCAGCCCGTCTCCCGCGAACCGGGGCAGGTACTGCTCGTCCAGGGCCCGGGCCACCTCTTCGGGCTCTCCGTCATGCAGCGCGTAGTAGCGCCCCATGATCCCCTGCAGCTCGGGAAACTCCCCCACCATCTCGGTGGTGAGATCACACTTGCAGAGCAGTCCGGCACGCTCCGCGAGCCCCTCGTCGGCCCCGGTGGCCCCGGCCAGGGACTTGGCCAGCCGGCTGATGCGCAGCGACCGGTCATGCAGCGAGCCGAGCCGCTTCTGGAACACGATCCCCTTCAGCTCCTCCAGGCGCGCCTCCAGGCGGATCCTGCGATCCTGGTTCCAGAAGAATTCGGCATCGGCGAGACGGGGACGGATCACCCTTTCGTTGCCCTCGCGCACCAGCGCCGGATCGCCGCTCTCGATGTTGCTGACCGCGATGAAGTGGGGCAGCAGGCGCCCCTTACCATCCACCACGTGGAAATATTTCTGGTGCCCCTTCATGGACGAGATCAGCACCTCGGGAGGGATGTCGAGAAAGCGCCGGTCGAAACTGCCGGCGATGGCCACCGGCCACTCCACCAGGGAGGTGACCTCGCCCAGCAGCTGCGGATCAATAACGGCGCTTCCTCCCAGCTCCCTGGCGGCCTCCTCCACCTGGCCATGGATCGCCTGGCGGCGGCGGTCGAAATCGGCTATCACGCGCCCCCTGGTGTGGAGCAGCTCCTCATAGTCCCCGGCAGTGGCGAGAAACAGGGGATCCGGGTGGTGAAACCGGTGCCCGCGGCTGAACCTGGTGACAGGCAGCCCCAGCACGGTGGCGTCGATGAGCTGCTCCCCGTGCAGCAGCACCACCCAGTGCAGCGGACGCACGAACTCCTCCCGCCCGGCTCCCCAGCGCATCCGCTTGGGGATCGGCAGCCGCCTCAGGGCCTCCTCCACCATCCCGGGAAGCAGGGCGGCAACCGGCCTGCCCGGCTCCGTGCTGCGAAACAGCAGCCAGGCGCCCTTGTCACTCTCCATACGCTCCAGCTGATCGACACTCACGCCGCAGCTGGCGGCAAAGCCGGTGGCCGCCTTCGTGGGGCAACCGGCATCGTCGAAGGCGGCGGTGAGCGCCGGGCCGCGCCGCTCCACGGTCATGTCCGGCTGCTGATCCGGCAACTCCTCCACCAGCACCGCCAGGCGCCGCGGGGTGGCGAAATGCCGCACCCCGGCGAAGGAGAGACCGGCCCCCTGCAGGGCGCTCCCAATCTCCTTTGCGAAACTCTCCGCCAGACGGCACAGCGCCCCGGGCGGCAGCTCCTCGGTGCCGATCTCGATGAGCAGATCCCGCTTCTCCCCTCTTCCCGGTGGGGGGGAGCATGGCGCGGGCGGGGAGGAGCGGCTCTCCTCCCGGTACAGCGGAAAACCCAGCTTCTCCCGCGCCTCGTAGTATGCCTGGGCCACCGCGCGCGACAGTGCCCTGACCCTCAGGATGTAGCGCTGGCGCTCGGTGACCGAGATGGCGTGGCGGGCATCCAGCAGGTTGAACAGGTGCGAGGCCTTGAGCACCATCTCGTAGGCGGGCAGCGGCAGCCCCGCCTCCACCAGCGCACGGCTCTGCTGCTCGCACGAGTCGAACCCGGCGAACAGGGCCGGGACGTCGGCATGCTCGAAGTTGTAGGAGGACATCTCCACCTCGTTCTGGTGGAACACGTCCCCGTAGGTAACCACGGCATCCCCCTCGCCGCCCCTGGTCCACACCAGGTCATAGATGCTGTCCACCCCCTGCAGGTACATGGCGATGCGCTCCAGGCCGTAGGTGATCTCGCCGCTCACCGGCCGGCAGTCCAGCCCCCCTACCTGCTGGAAGTAGGTGAACTGCGTGACCTCCATTCCGTTCAGCCACACCTCCCAGCCCAGCCCCCAGGCCCCCAGGGTGGGCGATTCCCAGTTGTCCTCCACGAAGCGGATGTCATGCACCAGGGGATCGATGCCGAGCATGCGCAGCGACCCCAGGTAGAGATCCTGGATATCCAGCGGCGACGGCTTGAGAATCACCTGAAACTGGTAGTAGTGCTGCAGCCGGTTGGGATTCTCGCCGTAGCGGCCGTCGGTAGGGCGGCGCGAGGGCTGCACGTAGGCGGTACGCCACGGCTCGGGGCCGACGGCGCGCAGGAAGGTGGCCGGATGGAAGGTTCCCGCCCCCACCTCCATGTCGAGAGGCTGCAGAATGACGCACCCCTGCTCCGCCCAGTACTGCTGCAGCGCCAGGATCAGCCCCTGAAAAGTGGACAGATCAGGGGTAGTGCGAGATCCGGTCTGCTGGTTCATCTCATATCCGGTTAGGCCAAAGGCGCTGATTATAAATTAACCCGGCGGCCAAATATACCGGGACACCCCGACAGCAAGCGGCCCGCGCGGATCTCACATCCGAACCCGGGAAACAGCGGCCAGCAGCCGCCGGGTATATTCGTGCCGCGGGTCGGCGCACACCTCGGCGGTGGGGCCGCGCTCCACGACCCGGCCGCCATACATCACCACCATCTCGTCGCTCACATACTCCACCACGCCGATGTTGTGGGTGATGAACAGCAGGGTGAGGTTGCGCTCCCGGCGCAGCTCCAGCAACAGTTGCAGGATCCCGGCCTGCACCGACACATCCAGCGCGCTGGTCACCTCGTCGCAGACGATGAAGCGGGGATCGAGCACCAATGCACGGGCGATACCGATGCGCTGCCGCTGGCCGCCGGAAAACTCGTGCGGATAGCGCCAGACGTAGTCGGGATCCAGTT
>WFXP01000089.1 GCA_015490535.1 Gammaproteobacteria bacterium | reverse complement strand
TTCCAAAGCGGATGTTTTGGACGCTTTTAAACGCGGCCGGCATGAATTCACGACCGAAGAATGGAAGCAGCTTCTCTTGCGCAGTATTGGACTAGAACCGACCGCGCTGTCTGATCGCGCACAGATCGTTGGATTATTGCGCATGGTGCCTTTCGTTGAGCGTAACTACAACATGGTCGAGCTTGGTCCTCGTGGCACCGGTAAGAGTCATCTGTTTCAACAAATTTCTCCTTACGCGCACCTGATTTCGGGTGGTAAGGCAACGGTGGCCAAGATGTTTGTCAATAACGCCACCGGGCAGCGGGGTTTGGTGTGCCAGTACGATGTTGTTTGTTTTGATGAAATTTCTGGTGTGTCATTCGACCAGAAAGACGGCGTCAACATTCTCAAGGGTTACATGGAATCCGGAGAATTCTCTCGCGGCAAGGAAAGCATTCGCGCCGAGGGTGGTATCGTCATGGTCGGTAACCTCGACGTCGAGGTCGAGCATCAGCAGCGTGTAGGCCATTTGCTAAGCCCACTGCCACCCGAGATGCGGGACGATACGGCGTTCATGGACCGCATTCATGCCTATGCACCCGGTTGGGACTTCCCGAAGCTTAACCCCAAGGAACACTTTACGAATCACTTTGGCCTGGTAAGCGACTTCCTGTCCGAGTGCTGGAGCCGGTTGCGCACCGGAAGTCGTGTGCCCGTTCTGCAGGGGAGGGTGTACTACGGCGGTGCGCTGAGCGGCCGGGATATTACCGCAGTCAACAAGACTGTGAGTGGTCTTTTGAAGCTCTTGTATCCTGATCCGGATATGCCGGTACCAGATGAAGAACTGGAGGAAATGGTTCGGGCGGCTCTGGAGGCCCGGCGTCGGGTCAAAGAGCAGCAGAAAAGGGTCTTCAAGAGCGAATTCCGTAACACCCACTTTAGCTACACGATGGGCGAGGATGGCATAGAGAGATTCGTTTCCACGCCAGAGTTGCATAGCGACGAGGCGATCGAGCTTGACCCGTTGCCACCCGGACAGGTGTGGGGTATTAGCCCAGGCGGACCCGAAACCGGTCCGAGCCTGTATCGAATCGAAGTGACCGTTGGTAAGGGTAGTGGTGTAAAGATCTTGAATGCCCCGGTACCCCCAGCTTTCCGAGAGAGCGTCCGGTATGCGGAGCAGAATCTGTATACACGTGACAAGGAGCTTGTCGGAGACCGTGACCCTCGCGCCCATGAGTTTTCGGTGCAGCTTAGGGCAATGGATAACGACCGCTCGGGTTCTGGGCTTGGCTTGCCGGCATTGATAGCTCTTTGTAGTGGACTGCTGGAGAAAAGTATCCGTGGTGGCCTTATCGTTGTTGGTGCGTTGAACCTGGGCGGCTCGGTAGAGCCGCTTGCCAATGCTGTTGGCATTGTCGAAGTGGCAGTAGAAAAAGGCGCCGACACCGTACTTATGCCGGTATCCGCGCGGAAGCAGTTATTTGATCTCTCCGACGATATGGCGACGCGGATCAATATTCAGTTTTATTCGGATACGCCTGATGCGCTATTGAAGGCATTATTGGAGTAGTTGAGAGGAGACTATTCGTTGCGTCGTCATGGGGCATTTTCCCACGTTTTTAACATCAAGGGTCCGCGGTCGAAGCTACCGGCTGCGTGGCCTGGAACGGGCCGTTTCCTTGAGGACCTGAACCAGGTCTCACAGCCATCACCACCAGTGCGTAAATCTGGGTATCGATTGACAAGTGTCAAGTGAGCAAACCTTTCAGAATCCGTTCATAGATCCCGGACAGCTGCTCCAGATCCTCCGTGCCGACCCGCTCGTCGATCTGGTGGATGGTGGCGTTCAGCGGCCCCAGCTCCACCACCTGGGCGCCGGTGGGTGCTATGAAGCGGCCGTCGGAGGTGCCGCCGCTGGTGGAGAGCTGCGCCTCCAGTCCGGTGGTTTGCCCGATGGCGCTGCGGGCGGCCTCCACCAGCTCGCCGGCCGGGGTAAGGTAGGGGTGGCCGGAGAGGGACCACTCCAGCTCGTGGTCGATGCCGTGCGCCGCCACCGTCTCCTCCACCCGCCGGCGCAGCTGCTCCTCGGTGACCTCGGTGGAGAAGCGGAAGTTGAACAGGATCTCCAGCTCGCCGGGGGTGACGTTGGTGGCGCCGGTGCCGGCGTTGATGTTGGAGATCTGGAAGCTGGTGGGAGGAAAGAAGTCGTTGCCCCGATCCCACTCCATGGAGGTCAGCTCCTCCAGCAGCGGGGCGGCGAGGTGGATGGGGTTGCGCGCCAGGTGCGGGTAGGCGATGTGGCCCTGGATTCCGAAGACCCGGAGGCGGCCGTTCAGCGAGCCGCGCCGGCCGTTCTTGATGGTGTCCCCCAGCTGCCGGGCGCAGGTGGGCTCACCGACCAGACACCACCGGATCTTCTCGCCGCGCCTCTCCAGCTGCTCCACCACCCTGACGGTGCCATCCACCGCCGGCCCCTCCTCGTCGCTGGTGATCAGGAAGGCGATGGAGCCGTTTGGCTGCCGGCCGCCGGCCAGAAATCTCTCGCAGGCGGTCACCATGGCGGCGATGGAGCCCTTCATGTCGGCGGTGCCCCGGCCGTAGAGAAAACCGTCGCGCAGGGTGGGCTGGAAAGGCGGGCTCTGCCAGCGCTCCTCCGGACCGGGAGGGACCACGTCGGTATGGCCGGCAAAGGCGAACAGGGGTTCCGCGCTGCCGAACCGCGCCCAGAGATTGTCCACCTCGCCGAAGCGCAGCCGCTCGATCCGGAACCCCAAGTCCTCCAGCCGTCCGGCCAGCAGCTGCTGGCAGCCCGCGTCATCCGGGGTGATCGAGCGCCGCCGCACCAGCTCCATGGCCAGCTCCAGGGTGGGGGTCACGGCTGCCGCTCCCGTGGCGTGCGCCTCGGGGAGAGGGGCAGGGGAACAGCGTCCGGCCGGCGGTCCGTACCCCGGTTGTGCATGCCGTTGCGGGTGGGCATCCCGGCGCCTCAGATATCCCGCAGCAGCTCGTTGATGCCCACCTTGGAGCGGGTCTTCTCGTCCACCTGCTTGACGATCACCGCGCAGTAGAGGCTGTAGCTGCCATCCTTCGAGGGAAGATTGCCGGGCACCACCACCGACCCGGCCGGGATGCGGCCGTAGCTGATCTCTCCGGTCTCGCGATTGTAGATCCGGGTGCTTTGGCCAATGTACACTCCCATGGAGATCACCGACCCCTCCTCTACGATGACCCCTTCCACGATCTCGGAGCGGGCGCCGATGAAGCAGTTGTCCTCGATGATGGTGGGGCTGGCCTGCAGCGGCTCCAGGACGCCGCCGATCCCGACACCGCCGGAGAGGTGCACGTTTTTGCCGATCTGGGCGCAGGATCCCACCGTGGCCCAGGTGTCCACCATGGTGCCGCTGTCCACCCAGGCGCCGATGTTGACGTAGGAGGGCATCAGCACCACGCCGGAAGCAATATAGGAGCCCTTGCGTACCATGGCGGGCGGCACCACCCGCGCGCCACCCTCCCGGAAATCGCGCGTGCTGTAGTCGGAGAACTTGGCCTCCACCTTGTCGTAGTAGTTGGTGAAGCCGCCATCCACGAAACGGTTGTCCGTGATGCGGAAGGAGAGCAGCACCGCCTTCTTCAGCCACTGGTGCACCACCCATTCGCCATCCAGCTTTTCGGCGACGCGCAGCCTGCCGCTGTCCAGCAGGTCCACGGCCTGCTCCACCGCCTCCTTCACATGGGTGTCCACGCTGCGCGGGGTGATTTCGGCGCGGTTTTCGAAGGCCTGTTCGATTATGCTCTGGATGTCATTCATGGATCTCTCCGGTTAGATGTCTCGATTTTCGATGAAATTGCGGATGCGTCTGGCCGCCTCCACGCACTCCTCCAGCTGCGCCACCAGGGCCATGCGCACCCGGTTCCGCCCCGGGTTTATTCCGTGGGCCTTGCGTGACAGGTAGCTGCCCGGCAGTACGGTGACATTCTGCCGCGCGTACAGCTCGCGGGTGAAATCGGTGTCGCTGGAACCGGTTCCGGCCCACAGGTAGAAGCCCGCCTCGGGCTGGCTGATCTCCATGACGGGGGAGAGGACCTCGAGCACCGCCGCGAACTTTTGCCGGTACAGGAGCCGGTTCTCCAGCACATGTTGCTCGTCACTCCAGGCCGCGATGCTGGCCGCCTGGGTGGGCAGGGGCATGGCGCTGCCGTGATAGGTGCGGTAGAGCAGGAACCGCTCCAGCACCCTGGCGTCCCCGGCCACGAAGCCGGAGCGCAGTCCGGGCACGCTGGAGCGTTTCGACAGGCTGTGAAACACCACGCAGCGCTCGAAGCGATGGTTGCCCAGCGCCGCTGCTGCCTGCAGCAGCCCCGGAGGCGGCTTTCCGTCGTCGAAGTAGATCTCCGAGTAGCACTCGTCCGAGGCGATGATGAAATCGTGCCGTTCCGCGAGCTGAATGAGCCGCTGCAGGGTGCTCAGGTCGGCGACCGCCCCGGTGGGGTTGGCCGGCGAGCAGAGATAGAGCAGCTGGCAGCGCCGCCAGACGCTATCGGGCACGGCGTCGAAATCCGGCACGAAACCGGTCTCGGCCGTGGCGTTCAGGTACCAGGGCTCGGCCCCGGCCAGCAGCGCCGCCCCCTCGTAAATCTGGTAAAAGGGGTTGGGCATTATGACCAGCGGCCGGCTGGAGCGGTCCACCACCGCCTGGGCGAAGGCGAACAGCGCCTCGCGGGTGCCGTTGACCGGCAGCACCTGCCGCTGCGCATCGACCGCATCGGCCGCGAGATCGTAACGCCGCGCAAGCCACTGTGCTATGGTTTTCCGCAGCCGCGCAGCTCCCCTGGTTGCCGGGTAGCTGGCGAGGCCATCCAGGTGATCGAGCAATTCCCGGGCGATGAAACCGGGGGGGGCATGGCGCGGCTCGCCGATGGAGAGCGCGATATGGCTGCGGTCGCCGGGTGGTTGGATGCCCTGTTTCAGCCGCGCGAGCCTGGCAAAGGGATAGGGGTGCAGCCTGTCGAGTTCGGAATTCATGGAGCGCAACAGTATAAATGATGGGATCCAAACGGGAAACAAGCGCGCTGCCGGTCCTGGCCCTGCTGTTCAGTGCTACCGTCTGGGGAGTGATGTGGTATCCGCTGCGCCTGTTCGAGGCGCATGGCTTGAGCGGTCTGTGGGTCACCCTGATATTCTTCGCCGCGGCCGGCGTGGTGGGGGTGCTGTTCATGTCGCGCCACCTGCGGGAGATGCGCCGTCAGCCATGGATAGCGCTGGGCATCGCCCTGGCCAGCGGATGGTGCAACACCAGCTTCAATCTGGCCATGCTGGAGGGGAACGTCATGCGCATGCTGCTGCTGTTCTACCTCTCGCCCCTCTGGGCCACCCTGATCGGGTGGTGGTTTCTGGGGGAGCGGCTGACCCTGCTCTCCATGCTGCTGCTGGTGGTCTCCGTGCTGGGAGCCCTGTTCATGCTGTGGCAACCGGGTATGATGGTGCCCTGGCCCGCCGGCCGGGCGGACTGGCTGGCGATCAGCTCCGGCATGAGCTTCGCGGTTCTCAACGCGCTGGTGCGCCGGGGGCGGCGGCTGGATATTCCATCCAAGATGCTGGCCAGCTGGTTCGGTGCGGCGGCGGTGGCCGGGGGATGGATCGCGGTGGGGGGCGAGGCGTGGCC
>WFXP01000088.1 GCA_015490535.1 Gammaproteobacteria bacterium | reverse complement strand
ATGAGCCTGAGCATCTCCAGCATGCTGGGCATGCTCGCCCTCTCCGGCGTGGTGGTCAACGACAGCCTGGTGCTGGTGGACTACATCAACCGCCGGCGGCGCGAGGGCATACCCCTGATGGAGGCCATCACCAGCGCCGGCTCCGCCCGCTTCCGTGCCATCTGGCTCACCTCACTCACCACCTTCGCCGGGCTGCTGCCGCTCATCCTGGAGAAGAGCACCCAGGCCCAGTTCCTGATCCCGATGGGAGTCTCCCTTGGTTTCGGCATCCTGTTCGCCACTTTCATCACCCTGCTGCTGGTGCCGGTCAACTACCGGTTGCTGGACGATCTGCACCGCCGGTTCGGATGGGGTGGGGCAACTAGTACTCCGTCAAGGTAATAAATTAGGATTCAGTTGGAAGGATACTGAATCCTGATAGGGCCTTCCTCGAATCGAGTGGGTGAAATGGTAAATCATCCTTGACAGGCGGAATGCACGCCGGAAGATGGTCGGCAGAAGGGGATTGGGGAGACTTTGGGATAGCCGCTCCAGTTGCAATTGGCGCAGCTGGTGGATATCCGCCACTCCTCGACCAGACAGCCCCAATCCCCTTCTGGTTACCGAGTATGTGGCGTGCATTCCGCCTGTCAAGGACGGAGCCGCTACGCGGTGATTTACCATTTCACCCACTCGATTCGAGGAAGGCCCTATCAGGATTCAGCATCCCTGCGGTGTTCCGGCGCGGCACTGCCCGGCGCGATGATCGCGTCACCGGCCCGGCATAATCCCGGTCGAATATCACACATCCAGATTGGTCACGGAGAGGGCATTGTTCTCTATGAACTCCCGGCGGGGCTCCACCTGATCACCCATCAGGGTGGTGAAGATCTCGTCCGCAGCTATGGCGTCCTCGATCCTCACCTGCAGCATGCGGCGGGTCGCCGGGTCCATGGTGGTCTCCCAGAGCTGCTCCGGATTCATCTCTCCCAGACCCTTGTAGCGCTGGATATCCTGGCCCCGCCTGGCCTGCTGCATCAACCACTCCATCGCTTGCTTGAAGCTGGTCACCGGCTCTCTCCGCTCCCCTCGCTGAACGGACGCGCCATCCCCCAGCAGGCCGCTAAGTTCTTGATTTAGCTTAGAAATTATGGAATATTCCGACGAGTTGAAGAACAGCGCGTCATAGATATATACGCTCTCCACTCCATGCCTGATAACCTCTGCCCTGATCCGGTGCTGCCCATCTTCGCCCCTCTCCACCCGGAAGGAGTAGCGCGAGTTGTCGCTGCCGTCACTGTTGAGAAGCCCTTCAAGCTCCCCGACCCACTCCCGCAACCTGGTTTCATCCAGCAGATCCGCCGGCTTCAGCACCGGCACATAGATCAATTTCTCCAGGATATCCCCGTTGAAGCGCCCCGAAAGCCTGTTGATGGCGGAGCTCACCAGAATGTAGTCCCGGGCAAGGCTCTCCAGCGGCCCCCCGCCGATTGGAGGCGCCTCGTCGTTTACGTACAGCCGGGCGCCCTCCAGGGCGCGTTGCAGCAGGTAGTCGTTCAGCTCCGCATCATCCTTTACATAGCGCTCCTGCTTGCCCTTTTTCACCTTGTACAGGGGAGGCTGCGCTATATAAATGTGCCCCCGCTCGATAAGCTCCGGCATCTGCCGGTAGAAAAAGGTCAACAGCAGGGTACGAATGTGGGATCCATCCACATCGGCATCCGTCATGATTATTATGCGGTGATAGCGCAGCTTGTCCGGATCGTACTCCTCCCTGCCTATACCGCAGCCCAGCGCGGTGATCAGGGTACCCACCTCGGCCGAGGAGAGCATCTTGTCGAAGCGGGCCTTCTCCACATTCAGAATCTTCCCCTTAAGCGGCAGAATGGCCTGAAAACGACGATCCCTGCCCTGCTTGGCGGATCCCCCGGCGGAATCGCCCTCCACCAGAAACAGCTCGGAAAGGGCCGGATCCCTTTCCTGGCAGTCCGCCAACTTTCCCGGCAGGCCGGCCACATCCAGGGCCCCCTTGCGCCGCGTCATCTCCCGCGCCTTGCGCGCCGCCTCCCGGGCACGCGCCGCCTCAACCACCTTTGCCGCGATACTTGCCGCCTCGGTGGGGTTCTCCGCCAGAAACTCGTGCAGCTTCTCGGTCAGGCAGGCCTCCACCACCCCCTTGACCTCCGACGATACCAGCTTGTCCTTGGTCTGGGAGGAGAACTTGGGGTCCGGCACCTTCACTGAAAGCACCGCCGTCAGGCCCTCCCTGGTATCGTCCCCACAGGGAGACACCTTGGCCTTCTTGGCCACCCCCTCCTGTTCCAGATACTGGTTTATGGTGCGGGTCAGCGCGCTGCGAAATCCGGCCAGGTGGGTGCCGCCGTCCCTCTGAGGTATGTTGTTGGTATAGCAGTAGATATTCTCCTGGTAGGAGTCGTTCCACTGCAGGGCCGCTTCCACCACTATCTGGCTCCTCTCCGCGGTGAAATGGATGACGGAGGGGTGAAGGGGGGTCTTTTTCTGGTTCAGATGCTCGACGAACGCCCGGATCCCTCCATGGTACTCGAATACGCTCTGCTTCTGCGTGCGCTCTTCGGTGAGAAGTATTCGTACCCCGGAGTTAAGAAATGACAGCTCTCTCAAGCGTTTAGCCAGAATATCGTAGTGAAATTCGGTGTCGCTGAAGATCCTTCCGCTCGGCAGAAAGCGAATCTCCGTGCCGCTCTCTTCGGTCTCACCAATCTCCTCCAGGGGGCCCTGGGGTTCTCCCATGCGGTACTCTTGATGATAGATCTTGCCGCCCCTTCTGATGGTGAGCTGCAGCCTCTCCGACAGGGCGTTCACCACCGACACGCCAACCCCGTGCAGCCCTCCGGACACCTTGTAGGAGTTGCTGTCAAACTTGCCCCCGGCATGGAGCACCGTCATTATCACCTCGGCGGCGGAGCGCCCCTCATCCTTATGGATATCGACCGGGATCCCTCTGCCATCGTCTTTCACGGAAACGGATCCGTCGCTGTGGATGGTAACCTCCACCGACGAACAGTAGCCCGCCAGCGCTTCATCTATGGAGTTGTCCACCACCTCAAACACCATATGGTGCAGTCCGGTGCCGTCATCGGTGTCGCCGATATACATTCCGGGGCGCTTGCGCACCGCGTCCAGCCCCTTCAGGACCTTGATATTTGAGGAATTGTATGTCTCCTGGCTCATAGAGTGCTCCGCTGGGATAGATGGCAAGACCCGATTTCGCCCCAGAGAGCGCAAACGGTCTCGCAGAAATTAAATCACTGTTTATTGTACCACTTCTTGCAAGACCCCGTGTTCCACGTGAAACAGTTTCGCGGTCCGCATCGCGGTATCTTCAATGGACTCCAGATCGGTAGCGGTTATGAAGACCTGGCACCCACACTCCCCCAGCACCCTAAGCAGCGAACTCCTCCGCTCGGGATCCAGCTCCGAGGCCAGATCGTCCACCAACAGCACGCACTGCTCCCTGTCACCCCGGCTTTGCAACAGCTCCGCCTGCGCCAGCCGCAGTGCTATTGCCAACATCTTCTGCTCGCCTCTTGAGATCCGATCCCGGGCGGGCTCGCCGTCCACAAAGATGGCCAGATCAAACCGGTGAGGGCCATGTCTCGTATAGCCGCTGCGCCGGTCGGAATCCAGGGAGCGCTGTAAATGGGCCGCGTAGTCCTCTTTCTCCTCGTTCCAGCCCGGCAGGTAGCGCAACTCCAGCTCTGAACCGCCGGTCATAAGCTGCAGTAGATTCCTGGCCAGGGGCACGAGCTCCTCAAGATATCCCCTTCTCATACGTCCCATCTCCACGGCGCACTCCGCCAGCTCCCCGTGCCATACGGAGATCTGGCCGTTTGGCAGACCGGTTCGCAGCGCTGCGTTGCGCTGTTGCAGAGCCTTTACGAAACGTCTCCAGGTGGATATGAAGCCGTGTTCCACGTGAAACACTCCCCAATCCAGAAAGCGGCGCCGACTCGCAGGCCCCTGCTCCACAAGGGCATGAACCTCCGGGGTGATCGCTTGAACAGGAAGCTCCCGGGCCAGCTCGGCGGTAGAAGGCACACTCCTTCCCTCTTTGCGAAGGCGTATCACCCCCTCTCCCCGCTCCGCCCCGATAGTAAGCTGCTCTCCTCCCCTTTTGCTCAACCTGGCAAAAAGAATCATGCTGGCGGCCCCTCCGGTTACCACCCTGGATACCAGATGGGTACGGAAAGATCTGCCCTGCGCCAAAATGTGGATCGCCTCCAGCAGGGAGCTCTTGCCGCTGGCGTTTTTCCCGTATATGAGATTTATTCCGGGTGACGGCTGAATGGTTGCGGATCTGATAACGCGCACATTGCGCAGGTGAAATTTCTCTATAGCCATCGTCGTCCGCCGGCAAACTTTGCCAAAGCTAGCCAGAAAGCAGCGCCATCGCCCGTTGCTAGGTGGTCTTGAACAGAGGTCCCTTTGGAATCTGTGTCAAAACTGAACATCGGCACGCTGTCAAATCTGCCCAAGCGCTCTCGTTTTTTCAGAGGTAGTCGCGGATCTGGTCGATCTCCTGGCTGATTTCGGGTGTGAGAGGCATGTTGGTCGATCGGCTTCAATTTTTTTTGGGGAAATAGTGCACCCCTTCCAGGCCCTCGAAATCGTCGTCCTGGGTCCAGAGTTCGGCCCCGTAGAATCGCGCGGTGGCAAGGATGATGCTGTCAGCCATGGGGAGTTTGAGCTCCAGGCTCAGTTGCGCGGCCTGCATGGCCAGGCTGCCGTCCAGGGGGATCTCCCGTCCCTGTTTCATCAGGGCGACGGTCTGGATCGCTGCGTCCTCACCCCGCTGCCGGTGCACAATCTTGAACACCTCGAACAGGGTGATGGTGGGGACAACGAGCCGGTCCGCCTGCTTCAACGGTTTCCGGAAGTGCGCCGCATTGGGACCGGCGGCGAAGTATTCCAGCCAGGCGGAGGAATCCACCACGTGGTTCACAGGCGGTCGTCCTCTCGCGGCACCTCAGTATCGATGCCTTCAAGGAAGCCTTCCATCTCCTTGATTGAGCGCTCGGGGATGAGTTCGATGCGATTGCCGATTTCCATGATCTGCAGCCGCTGGCCTGGACGCAGGTGCAGGGCGTCGCGGATCCGCTTGGGGATAACAACCTGATATTTGGGTGAGATCTTCACAGCTTCCATGGTGGGATTCCTGTTTGTCCCAGTGGTATTACGTTATCCTAATCGATCATTGATTCGTTGGCAATTCCCGCCCGGTTTCCGTTGTTCCAGGTCTGAACAGGGCTTGGTTTAGGCCGTCGAGCACCCGGGTGAGCCCCTCTTCGGAACCGAAGGTCTGTATGGCGCGCAGCAGGCCACCGATGTTGGAAAACGGCGGCACCACGAAGTGATCCGGGGTGAAACCCTCCAGCCGGCCGGCATTGGCCTTGATATATTCGCAGATGGTGAGCAGCAGCCGCTTCTGGTGCGTATTCCAGGCCATCATGACCGCAGATTCCAAACAAACGTGACCGCTCATTCCAGCGGGACGTAACCGATGATTTCGATTGATCGTGACCGATTCCACTATCCTTTTTGGAATTGGCGGTCACGATGATGGAAACCGCGGTCCTGCGCCTGCCCATCCTGTTCGAGCAACTGCGCGTCGCCCGTGGGATGGGACGCCTTCAGCTCCACGAATACCAGCGGGATGCCGTTGACGAACCCCACCAGATCGGCCCGCCGGGTGTACATCTCGCCGGTCGCCCAGAACTGGTTGACCAGCTGTCAACGCCGACGCCAACTGTCCCCTTTTCACCGATTTAAGATGTCCGGTTTTCAACGATTTCAGCTTGGCTGACCAGGCCGCTTGAGGTCGCTCAGTTGTCTCCTTCGGGTTTCTCGATGGGTTGGGTGATGAGACCGGCCTTGCGCTTCTCCTTCAGCCGGAAGCTCTCGCCCTTGATGTTGAGGGT
>WFXP01000087.1 GCA_015490535.1 Gammaproteobacteria bacterium | reverse complement strand
ACCAGGTTGCCGACATTCTCGATGAAGAGCAGGTCGATGCCGGAGAGATCCAGTTGGTGCAGGGCGGAGTGGATCATGTGGGCGTCCAGATGACAGGCGCTGCCGGTGGTGATCTGCAACGCTTCGATCCCCTTTTGCCGGATCCGCCGTGCGTCGTTCTCCGTCTCCAGATCCCCTTCGATGACGGCGATGCCGCACTCTTTGCCCAGGGCGTCGATGGTGGCCTCCAGCAAGGTGGTCTTGCCGGCGCCAGGGGAGGACATCAGGTTGATGGCGAGCACTCCCTGGCGGTCGAAATGGGCCCGGTTGTGCGCCGCCTGGTGATCGTTTTCGGTCAGCAGTCCCTTCAGTACCGTTACCGCTTCGCGCCCCTCTTTCGTTCTCGCCAGCTTGCCGTCCCCTTCGAGCAGGTGCCGGTTGGCCGGGGTGACGTTGCAGCCGCAGGTATCACACATGGTTTCCTTCTCCCGTTCCGTCCAGTTGATCGAACAGCTCCCAGGTGGAGCGGGCCTCCTGTGGGGTGACCTTCTGGATGGCATATCCCACATGGACCATCACATGGTCGCCCACCTTCACCTCCTCGTTCTGGAGCATGAACAGGCTGACATCGCGTTCCACACCGCGGGCCTCACAGCGGGCGTCGAAGCCATCGATTGCGGTGATCTGCATGGGTATCGCTAGGCACATGGCTCCTGTTCCCCCTTCAGCAGCTCGACGCTGCACAATACCATCTCATCTCCTGACAGGATGCGGGTCTGGAAGCTGCTACACTGGTCACACAGCAGGCGGTTCGGCGGGACGCTGGACACGCCGCCGCAGCGGCTGCATTTTATGGTCACGGGGACCGGTTCGATGGCCAGCTCGGCCTGTTCCGCCACGCTACCCGCTGCCGCCAGCGGCCAGGCGCGGCGCAGCAGCTCCGGTTCTGCCCCGGAGAGCGGACCCACCTGGAGCAGGATGCGCTCCACCTTCTGCGCCTGGTGCTGATCTGCCAGCTGTTCCACCTGTTCCAGCAGGGCGACGCAGAGGGCATATTCGTGCACGGGCGCTCACCCGGCGGGCCGGGAAGACAAAAAGGGCCGCAGCATCCGTCCGCTGCGGCCCCTTGTCGCCCTCGGATGACTCTCCGGGCCGGCGGTCACGACACCTCGATCCTGCGCCGCCGGGCCTTGGCTACCTTGGGAATGGAGAGTTCCAGGAGACCGTCCCTGAAGGTGGCCCTGGCCTTGTTGCCATCCACTTCCGCGGGAAGCAGGATGGAGCGGGCGAAGGAGCCGGTGACGATCTCGCGGCGATGGTATTCGCCCTCCTCCTTCTCGCTCTCCTCCCGCGTGGTGGCCTTGATGGTCAGGGTGTTGTCGGTCACGGAGACATCCAGATCCTTCTTGTCCACGCCAGGGAGCTCCGCTTTCACGAGAATCTCCTCGTCCCGCTCCACCACGTCCACCTTGGGCGCGCGTCCCCCGAAGGGGGCCGCCAGTTCACTCCATTCCGGCCAATCCCAGCGGGCGGGGCGCAGCCAGCCACGGGGAAAGATACTTTCAAACATCCGTTCCATCTCCTCGAAGGGTGACAGGAGACGCGCCGGTGCGCGCTGCACGGCGCCCTCTTTTCTGGCTACCTCTCTGCTCTGTTCGGTCATGGCTGTTTCCTCCTGTTGCTCGGGAAATCTACCGCGTGAATGCTTCAGATGGTTATATATGGGGATTGCCAACGGACCGTTCAAGCTGGATCGGTACTATTAACCCCGGGGCACATCTCCCACGGCATCCGCGGCGCGTTCCTGGACGAGACGCCCGGGTCGGGGGCAAACGCTCAGAACAGCGTCGCTCCGTGTGATCCGGCGACGGCCCCGGCCACCGCCAGCAGGCTCAAGGCGAGCAGCAGCCGGTGCATGCGGTGAACCAGTGCAAGGGCGCGCGCCCCATCCCTCCGGGCCCATCGGTGGAACCAGCGGCGCAGGATCAGCGGTTCGAGCACGAAAAGCACCGCGGTGAAGATCAACCAGACCAGGGTCATCAGGTGCAGCCACCAGAAGTGGGGCTGCTGGTAGCGCTCCCAGCCATTCAGCAGATGGAGCATGTAGAAACCGGAGAGGCCGGTGATCAGGGTCACGATTCTGGCCTGCAGGGCGAACCTGCCCTCCAGCCGCTCGAACAGCGCCACCCCTTCCCGGGCGTCGTGATGGCGCCGCAGCGCGCCGAGCAGAACCGTGGTGACGAAGGCCACGCCTCCGATCCAGAGCACCACCCCGATCACATGGATGGCGCGGGCCAGGGCGAGGGTGGTGGTCGCATCCATCTCAGCGCCCGAAGAGATCCCCGGGGCGGGCGGTGCGGAACCAGCGCTCCACCTCCATGCAGGCGGGATCCCCGTCGCTGGGGGCCCAGGAGGCGAGGCTCTCCTCGGTACGCGGGGTGTACGGGCCCTGCTTGATCTCCAGCAGGACGGTACCCGGCTGCAGCGCCGCCAGGGTGTGCCATGTGCCGGCCGGGATCTCGGCTACCCGGATCCCGCCCCCGGCGGTGATCTCGGTACGCTCCGTCACCTCGCCGTCCGGGGTGAAGAGCAGGACCGCTGCCCGCCCCTCGACGGCGGCGAGCAGCTCATGGCGCGGTGGCATGTGGTGGCGGTGGGGACAGACGTAGCTTCCGGGCTCCACGGCGTTCAGGAAGCGCTGCACCGGATCCTCCAGGTCATGGTGCAGGTTGAAATTGGCCCGCCGGCGCTGGGAGGACGCGGCCCGGGCGCTCAGCTCCTGCAGCAGGGCGGTGTCAATCAGCTTCATGGTCACCTCTTCGCCAGCCTCCGTTCCGGTAGAGTTCGTGCGGACGGTAGCGGCCTTTATAGGCCATTTTGGGGCACTGCGCAATCCAGTAGCCCAGGTACAGCCAGGGAAGCCCGAGCCGCCTCGCCTCGTGAATCAGCCGCAGGATGGCGTAGCTGCCCAGGCTGCGCTCCTGGTGGTCCGGATGGAAGAAGGTGTAGACGGCGGAGAGGCCGTCGCCGAGCAGGTCGGCCGCGGCCACTGCGAGCAGCTTTCCCTCCAGCCGGAACTGGTAGAACACCGTCTCCGACCAGCTGCTGGTGAGGAATTCTAGGTAGCTCTCCGGGGTGGGATCATCCATCGCTCCGCCGCGATGACGCGCATGCAGGTAGTCGCGGTAGAGGCGGAATTGCTCCTCCTGAAAGCGGGCCGGCCCACAGCTCACCTCGAGGTCCGCATTGCGCCGCCAGGTGCGGCGCTGGCCGCGGCTGGGGCGGAACCTCTCCACCGGGAGGCGCAGCGGGATGCAGGCATCGCAGCCTGCGCAGCGGGGGCGGTAGAGGTGCTCGCCGCTGCGGCGGAAGCCGCGTTCGATGAGGGCCTGGTAGATCCCGTTGTCGAGCGGGGTGCCGGGATCCACGAACAGGGCCGCGCTCTGCTCGTCGGGCAGGTAGCTGCACGGGTGTGGCGGGGTGGAGAGAAGGCGGATATTCATGGGGGTGAAACCTACTCCTGGTGCCACTCCTTTCTGGATTCCGCGTAGGAGAGCATCCTCGCCACCCAGGGGAGCAGCAGGTAGGCCGGAAAGGAGAGGAAGAAGGTGAGCAGGAAATAGGGGGCGTAACCCATGCTCTCCGCCCCGAATCCCCCCGCCCATCCGGCCACCGACCGGCTCAGGGCGAAGATGGAGGAGAGCAGCGCGTATTCGGTGGCGGAGGCGCGCTTGTCCACTATGGCCATCAGGAAGGCGAGGAAGGCGGCGGTGCCCAGTCCGCCGGTAAACGACTCCAGGCCGCTGGCGGTGTACATGATGGCCTGGTGGGCCAGCGCCAGTTCGCCGCCGCTGTTGACCTCTCCCAGCGGCAGCGTCCAGGCGGCCCAGGCGTAACCGAGGTTGGAGACGGCCTGGAACAGCCCCAGCACCCAGAGGCCGTTGAAGATCCCGATGCGATCGGTGATCCAGCCCCCGGCAATCCCTCCGGCTATGGAGAGCACCAGCCCCAGATTCACCGAAACCAGGCCGATCTGGCTGGCGGAGAATCCCGCATCCACCCAGAACGGCTTGATCATGAATCCCATAGCCGCGTCGCCCAGCTTGAAGATAAGTATGAACAGGATCACGGGCAGGATGTAGGGGCGTTGCAGCATCTCCAGCAGGGTGCCGAACATGGGACCCCGCCCCGGCGCGGCGGCGCTCTCTTCTGCGGCGGAGCCGCGGCCGCGTATCGCGCTGATGGAGGTGAGCAGGGCGCCCGTCCCCAGGGCGTACCACCAGAAGCCATCCACCTCCCGGGACCAGTGGGTGACGCGATCGATCAGCCAGAGGGTTCCCAGCAGGAACATGATCACCGTGCCGAACGCGGCCGGGTGGTTGGCCAGGTTTCTGAGCTCCGCGGCAAGCCCCATTCCGTCCCGGCGCGGGATCGGCATCTCCCGCGGGGCCCGGAGCAGGATGATGCCGCCGAGCAGGATCAGCAGGCCGGCGGCGCTCAGGTAGGTGCCACTCCAGCCGATGAAGTCACTCAGGATCAGGATGAAACCGGCGGCCAGCATCCCCACCCGGTAGAAGCCGATGCGCAGGCCGTTGGCCAGTCCCATCTCGCGCTTGTTCAGCATCTCGATGGTGTAGCCGTCGATGGCGATGTCGTTGGTGGCGGAGAGCAGGGTGAACAGCCCGATGGCGAACCATACCCAGGGCCCGAACTCCCCATGGACGGCGAACACCACCATCACCGCCGCCATCAGCAGATCCACGCCGAACATCCAGCGCCGGTGGTGGCGGTAGTGGTCGATGGCGGGCGCCCACAGGAACTTCAGGGTCCAGGCCAGCCCCAGCAGGCTCATGAAACCGATCTTCCACAGCTCCACCCCCTGCTGGCGGAAGTGGACCGGGAATACGTCATAGAAGATCCCCAGCGGCAGCCCTTCCGCGAAATAGAGGATCCCCACCCAGAACATCTTGGAGCGGAGCAGGCCGGATCGGCCGGCCGCCTTTCTCTCGTGCATGGGCGGCTATGATACACAATCCGGACCTGCCAGGTGGCTCGATTCTCCACCTTGGCGGGTGGTCGGCGGCCAGCGTGCAGCTGCCGGAACCCGGCAAAATTGTTAAAAGAGTGACAAACGGTTAAAGATGCGGAGGGCTGCGGTAGAAAGGTAGAACAGGGTTACCTACGATTATCTGACAGCACGCATCACGAGGAGGACAACCACCATGTCTCATCCTGCTACCAAGATCATCGATAGCGAAGCGGCCTTCAAAGCGGTCCGGGTGTCCCGGATCCTGTTGCTTCTGTCTTTCATTGCCCTGGTCTCCGGGTGTATCTCCGAGCAGCTACCGGGCATTCCATACAACACCGGCGCGGGAAACGGTGAGGAGGATGACAGCGGCGAGACCGGGCCGGTTGCCGAGTCCCCTCGGGAGAGCGGGCCGCTGGAGGTGATCGCGGTCGAGACGAGCGATCACCGAAATGAGCACGTTGCGGACAACGCCATTGACGGGAATCTGGAAACCCGCTGGTCCGCCCCCGGGGATGGAGCATGGATCCGCTTCGACCTGGGTGAATCCCGCTCTCTCAGCGCCGTGGCCATCGCCTGGTACAAGGGAGACAAGCGCAGCGCGGAGTTCGATATAGAGGTGAGTGACGACGCCGAAAACTGGAGACATGTTCTCGGCGGCGCAAGCAGCGGCGGGCAGCTCGCTCTGGAACGCTATTCGCTACCCACCGTGGATGCCCGTTACCTCCGCATCGTTGGGCGCGGAAACACGGAGAACATGTGGAACAGCATAACCGAGGTGGAGATCTGGGGCAGCGGCGGCGGAACCAACCGTGCTCCGCGAGTCGGCGGGGAGGTTCCCGATCCCGTGGCGGTGGTTGGTGAGAGTTACAGGTTTCAGGTGAACGCCACCGATCCGGATGGAGACGCCCTCTCCTTCCGGATCGAGAACAAACCTGCATGGGCCTCCTTTGACAGCGGCAGGGGGCTGCTGGAAGGGGTCCCCGGTCCGGCCGATGCGGGAGTCACCGAGGGCATCGTAATATCGGTGACCGATGGATGGGAGAGTAGCAGCATAGGACCCTTCTCCATAACCGTCCGGGAAGGGGATGACTCGGGCGGCCAGGCCCCGGGCGGATCGTATCGGGAGCGTAATCGGGAGGGGATGATCGAGGAGACATTTGAAACAGGGGACTACGCCGCCAGCGGTTTCAACGCCTCCGGTGATCCGCCGGTGGTGTCCGCGGACACCCATCCCGTATTCGAAGGCTCCCGCTCCCTGCAGATCTATCTGGATCGCCATGATCGCCGTGCCAGCCCCAGCCCCTATCGCAGGGAGCTGAAACTGGTGAACAAGAATGCCGGAATTTTCCGCAACCTCAAGTATGGCAAGGAGTACTGGGTGGGATTTGCCATCTATCTTGCGGACGACTACCGGATGCCCGGAACCAGCGACATCCTGTTCCAGCTCCACGACGTGCCCGACCAGCATCTGGGGGAGTCCTACAAGAATCCCAACCTCACCCTGCGCATACATGGCAAGAGCAGGAAGGAGTCGCGCCAGCATCTGATCCATCAGTGGGTGGTAACGGTCAAGGGAGATGACAGGGAGTTCACCCCTACCGGCAACAAGCGCTACTATCCCACCAACCTCTCCATTCCCGTGGCACCGGCAGCTCCGGATGTCGGGCGCTGGGTGACCTGGGTATTCAATTTCAGGGTTTCCTGGAGGCCGGACGGATTCATCCGGGTATGGAAGGATGGGGAGAAGGTTCTGGAACGCCGCAATATCCGGACCGCGTTCAATGACAGGGTAGGGCCTTACCTGAATATCGGAAGTTACAAACCGGACTGGAAGCGGCCCGGCGACAGCAAGAACCCCTATCTGGACAACCCGGGACAGAATCCGTTCGCTGCGGATGAATATCCTTCGCGGCTGAGCTATCTGGATGCATTCCGGATCGCCGTAGGCCCCGACAGGTACGACGATGTAGCACCCTGAGCGGGGTCGGCGCGGTGCGGTCAGCCGCGCCGGAACCGGTAGAGCGCAATCTCGGCAAACAGGTTGGGCAGGAGATGCATCAGCGGTCCGGTGCGGTGGGCCGAGTTGACCACCTTGCGCTGCAGGATCTCGATCCCCTTGGCGTGGCACAGCTGTTCGAAGTCGCGCAGCGTGCACAGGTGGATGTTGGGGGTCTGGTACCAGGGTTCCGGCAGCACCCTGGTAAGCGGCATGCGCCCCCCGAAGGTGATCTGCAGACGGTTGAGCCAGTGGCCGAAGTTGGGAAAGGTGACGATTCCCTCGCGCCCCACGCGCAGCATCTCGTCCAGGATCCGGTCCGGGTGCTGGACCGCCTGCAGGGTCTGGCTCATCACCACATAGTCGAAGGAGTCGGCGTCGAAGTCGGAGAGGCCGGCATCGATGTCCATCTGGATCACGTTGACCCCCGCCTTGATGCAGCGCGCGATATTGTCGTCATCGATCTCCAGTCCGTAGCTCTCCACCTGCTTGTTCTCCCGCAGGTGGCGCAGCAGGGTGCCGTCCCCGCAGCCGAGATCCAGCACCCGGCTGCGCGGGGCGATCCAGTGGTCGATGATCTCCAGATCGGGACGCAGCGCGCTCATCGGTTCGTCTCCTCCGCCACCCGCTCCATGTAGGCGCGGAATACCTTGAGGTATTGTGGAATGGGCATGAGGAAGGCATCGTGCCCCTGGTGCGCCTCTATCTCGGCGTAAGCCACCGGGTTGTCTCCTTCGGTGAGCGCCTTGACCATCTCCCGGGAGCGGGCGGGGGCGAAGCGCCAGTCGCTGGTGAAGGAGATCACCAGAAAGTGGGCCTGTACCGGCTTCAGCGCCGCTGCCAGATCTCCTCCGGTCTTGCTGGCCGGATCGAAATAGTCCAGCGCCTTGGTCATCAGCAGGTAGCTGTTGGCGTCGAAACGCTCCACGAACGATCTGCCCTGGTAGCGCAGGTAGCTCTCCACCTGGAACTCTACGTCGAAACCGTAGTTGATCTTGCCCTGGCGCAGCTCGCGGCCGAACTTCTTGCGCATGGATTCGTCCGACAGATAGGTGATGTGCCCCAGCATGCGTGCCAGCATCAGGCCGCGGCGGGGCACGGTATCATGCTCATAGTAGCGGCCGGCGTGGAAATCGGGGTCGGACATGATGGCCTGCCGCGCCACCTCGTTGAAGGCTATGTTCTGCGCCGACAGCTTGGGGGCGGCGGCGATCACGATGCTGTGGCGGAGCCGCTGCGGATGGTCGATGGCCCACTGCAGCGCCTGCATTCCCCCCAGGCTGCCACCGATCACCGCGGCCCAGCGTTCGATGCCCAGCCGATCGGCAAGCTGCGCCTGGCTGCGCACCCAGTCTCCCACGGTGACGATGGGGAAGTCCGGGCCGTAGCGCTTGCCGGTATCCGGGTTGATGGTGAGGGGTCCCGTCGAGCCCTTGCAGCCGCCCAGGTTATTGGGGCAGACCACGAAGAAGCGGTCGGTATCGATGGGCTTGCCGGGGCCGATGCAGGCCTCCCACCAGCCGGGTTTGCGATCCTCCGTGCTGTGGTAGCCGGCGGCATGGTGATCGCTGGAGAGGGCGTGGCAGATCAGCACGGCGTTGCTGCGTGCGGCGTTCAGCTCGCCGTAGGTTTCGTAGATCAGCTGGTAGCCGGGCAGCGTCCGTCCGCAGTCGAGGGTCAGCGGTGCATCGAACTGGATGGTCTGCGGGGTGACCAGGCCGACCGAGTCGCCGGGAATGGTGTCGGGCATCAGTCCCGTTCCCTCTCCATTGGTTCCGGCGGCCGGGCGCCGCCATCTCCGCCCAGCGGTGGAGCGGCGCTGCGCGCCGCGAGATCACCTTTCCGGCGGGCGATGCCCCCGTCCCGCCCCGCCCCGGGCTGCAGGTTCCGATAAAAGGCGGTCATTGGAAGGCCAGCATCCTGCCCAGATCCTTGACGGGCGACACCAGCAGGATCAGGGTGAGCTGCAGCAGGATGAGCACCGCCAGCGGCGACAGATCCAGTCCCGCGATGGGCGGGATGATGCGTCTCGCCGGAGCCAGCAGCGGCTCTGTGAGGCGGTTTATCAGGCCGATGATGGGGTTGTAGCCGCCGGGCTGGATCCAGCTCAGCACCACCTGGATCAGGATGGCAATCATGAATACATAGACCGTCAGCGAGAGCAGCTCACCTATGGACATCACCAGCACTCCCGGCGGCCGGAACGACTGCCCCACCATCAGCCCCACCAGGAACAGCTCCAGCATCTGCAGGAACAGCATCAGCAGCACCGCTGCCAGATCGATCCCCCACAGTCCCGGCACCATGCGGCGCAGCGGCTTGAGCAGGGGGTTGGTCACCTTGACCAGAAACTGCGAGACCGGATTGTAGAAGTCGGCGCGTACCCACTGGAGAAGGAAACGCAGCATTATGGCCAGGATGTAGAGTCCAAACAGGGTCTGGACCAGGAACACTCCGGCGTGTTCGGCGTAGTTTCCACCCATCTATTTTTCTCCCAGTTGTTCAGCAAGTTGCTCCGAGCGCCGGCGGGCGGCCTCGAGCGCCCTTCGGAACAGCTCCCGGATCTCCCCCTCCTCGAGCACCCGCAGCGCCTGCTCGGTGGTTCCCCCGGGGGAGGTGACGCGCCGCCGCAGGGTGGCCGCGTCCTCGCTGCTCTCCAGGGCCATCTTGGCGGTGCCGAAGGCGGTCTGCAATGTGAGCAGGCGGGCGCTCTCCCGATCCAGTCCGAGGGTGGTGGCGGCCTCCTGCATCACCTCCATCAGCAGCAGGAAGTAGGCCGGACCGCTGCCGGAAAGGGCGGTGACGGTATCCATGAGATCCTCTGCCGGCAGCCACAGGGCGAGCCCCACCGCGCGCAGCACCGATTCGGCCCGCTCCCGCTGCCGCTGGTTCACCTCCGGATTGGCATGCAGGGCGGTGGCGCTGCACCCTACCAGCGCCGGCGTGTTGGGCATGGCGCGTACGATGGCGCATCCTCCGCCCAGCCAGCGGTCCAGATCCGACTCGCGAATGCCGGCGGCGATGGAGACCACCAGCGGCCGTCTCTGCTGCACCGTTTCGGCTATTCCCAGGGCGATCCGTTCGATCACCTGGGGCTTCACCGCCAGCAGCAGCAGGTCGGCGCTGCCGGCCACCCGCAGGTTGTCCCCCTCTGCCCGGATGCCGAACTCCGCCGCCAGCGCCGCGCGACGCCTCTGGTCCGGCTCCGCCACCGCGATCCTGTCACGCCGGAAGCCGTCGGCGATCAGCCCCCCGATCAGGCTGCGCGCCATGTTTCCGCCACCGATGAAGCCGACGTTAAAGTTTTGCATACCGGGTTCCGCTAAGTAGGGGTAGAGATGTCCGGATAGGGTACAAGGTAGCGGGGTAAGGATTCAATTGCGCGGGCCAAAAATGTCGGTGCCTACCCGCACCATGGTGGCCCCCTCGGCGATTGCCGCCTCCAGGTCGGCGGACATCCCCATGGACAGCGTATCCAGGGCGAATCCCGAGCGGTTCAGCCCCTCCAGGGCCTGGCGCAGGCGGCGAAACGGGATGCGTTGTTGTTCGGGATCGCTGCTTGGTGCCGGGATGGTCATCAGGCCGCGCAGCCGCAGGTTGGGCAGGGCAGCGATCCCCTCGGCCAGGCGGGGCAGCTCGGCCAGCGTGGTTCCGGATTTGCTGGTCTCGCCGCTGAGGTTGACCTGGAGGCAGATCTGGAGCGCCCCTGCCTCCGGGGGGCGCTGGTCGCTGAGACGCCGGGCGATCTTCAGGCGATCCACGCTGTGCACCCAGTCGAAATGGGCGGCGATGGCGCGGGTTTTGTTGGATTGAATCGGGCCTATGAAGTGCCACTGCAGCCGGTGCTCCCGCAGGGCGGCGATCTTCTCCAGCGCCTCCTGGAGGTAGTTTTCGCCGAAGCGGTGCTGGTCGCAGGCGAGGGCGGTGAGGAGGTCCGCCGGCGGACGGGTCTTGCTCACCGCGAGCAGCCGCACCGAGCCCGGGGGGCGCCGGTGGCGCTTCTCCGCCGCCCGGATACGCCGTTGCAGCCGCTCCAGGTTGTGGGCGATGTGGGGTCGCATCCGCCCGATTATACGTAAAACCGTACTAGAGAGGGGAGAGATGGATATAACAGAACTGCTGGCTTTCACCGTGCAGCACGGTGCATCCGATCTGCATATCTCGGCAGGCCTGCCGCCCATGATCCGGGTGGATGGGGATATCCGCCGCATCAATCTTCCGGCGCTGAGCGCGGATCAGGCGCAGAAGCTGATCTATGACATCATGGGGGACAAGCAGCGCAAGGATTTCGAGGAGTTCCTGGAGACCGACTTCTCGTTCGAGCTGCCCGGCGTGGCCCGTTTCCGTGTCAACGCCTTCCATCAGGGACGCGGCGCCAGCGCGGCGTTCCGCCAGATCCCCACCGAGATCCTGACCCTGGACGATCTCAAGGCGCCGGCCGTGCTCAAGGACGTGGTAAACGCCCCCAACGGCCTGATCCTGGTTACCGGTCCCACCGGTTCGGGCAAGTCCACCACCCTGGCCGCCATGATCGATCACATAAACAGCACCAAGCAGCACCACATCCTTACCATCGAGGACCCGGTGGAGTTCGTGCACCAGAGCAAGAAGTGTCTCATCCAGCAGCGCGAGGTTCACCGCGACACGCTGGGTTTTGCCGAGGCGCTGCGCTCCGCGCTGCGCGAGGATCCCGATACCATTCTGGTGGGCGAAATGCGCGATCTGGAGACCATCCGCCTCGCCATCACCGCGGCGGAGACCGGCCACCTGGTGTTCGGAACCCTGCACACCAACTCGGCCGCCAAGACCATCGACCGTATCATCGACGTGTTCCCGGCCGGTGAGAAGTCCATGATCCGCACCATGCTCTCCGAGTCGCTGCGCGCGGTGATCTCCCAGACCCTGCTCAAGAAGACTGGGGGAGGCCGTATCGCCGCCCACGAGATCCTGATCACCAACCCTGCCATCCGCAACCTGATTCGCGAGGACAAGGTGCCCCAGATCTACTCCGCCATCCAGACCGGCCGCAACGTGGGGATGCAGACCCTCGACCAGTGTCTCCAGGAGCTGGTCAGCAAGCGCCTGATTGATGCCGCGGATGCCCGCGCCAAGGCCAAGAACAAGGATACGTTCCGGGTATGAGCGGGGTCGCACCACGGGATCTTGACGCCCTGCTGCGCCTGATGGTGGAGCACAAGGCCTCCGATCTGTTCATCACCGCTGCGCTTCCCCCCAGCATGAAGATTGACGGCCTGATCCGGATGCTCTCCAGGGATTCCATGACCCCTTCCGAGGTGCGCGAGCTGGTGTTGAGTGCCTTGACCGAGAAGCAGCAGCAGAGCTTTCTGGAGACGCGGGAGTGCAATATCGCCATCAGCCGAACCGGCCTGGGCCGGTTCCGTCTCAGCGCCTTCCAGCAGCGCGGCCAGCTGGGGATGGTGCTGCGGCGTATCGAGAGCCGCATCCCGTCGGTGGAGGAGCTGCATCTGCCGCCGGTGCTCAAGAAGCTGGCCCTGCTGAAACGGGGGCTGATTCTGATCGTCGGTGGTACCGGCGCCGGCAAGTCCAGCACCATGGCGGCCATGATCGATCACCGTAACCGGACCGACAATGGACACATCCTGACCATCGAGGATCCCATCGAATACCTGCATACCCACCAGAAGTGTATCGTTACCCAGCGGGAGGTGGGGATCGACACCGAGAGCTACGAGGTTGCGTTGCGCAACGCCCTGCGCCAGGCGCCCAACGTGATAACCATCGGCGAGATCCGCTGTGCCGATACCATGGACTACGCCATCGCCTTTGCCGAAAGCGGTCATCTATGCCTGGCGACACTGCATGCCAATACCGCCAACCAGGCGCTGGAGCGCATCATCCACTTTTTCTCCGAGGAGCGCTCCCGCCAGTTGCTGATGGATCTCTCCCTCAACCTGAAGGCGGTGGTGGCCCAGCAGCTTATCCCCACCAAGGATGGTGACAGCCGTCGGGTGGTGACCGAGGTGATGATACTGACCCCGATGATCTCCGACCTGATCCTGCACGGCAAGATCCATGAGCTGAAAGAGGCGATGGCCAAGCCCAACCAGGAGGGGATGCGCACCTTTGATCAGTCACTCTACGAGCTGTACAAGGAGGGGGCCATCAGCAGGGATGCCGCGCTGGCGCACGCCGACTCCCCCAGCCAGCTGCGCCTCATGATGAAGCTGGACAAGGAGTATGACCTGGACACCAGCAGCGGCGCCCTGGCAAATGTCACGGTGGAGGATCTGGATGGAGAGCGTCTATAATACGCGGATTCAACTCGCTAGTGCAACGGGGGGATTGATTCCAAAAAATACCTGATTGGGTGTTTTCATGCCAAGGCATTTTCTGGGGCGATTGTTGAGCTTGTCCATGACCATGCGCACCTCCGCTTCGGTGATGGTAGAGAAATCCTGCTT
>WFXP01000086.1 GCA_015490535.1 Gammaproteobacteria bacterium | reverse complement strand
GAAAACGTCGCCGGTGAGGGTGAACGGCGGGAGTTCGCCTGATGCTGAAATGGCTCTGGCTGTCGGCGCTGGTGTTCCTCCTGGATCAGATCACCAAGCAGCTGGCGGAACATTATCTGGTGCTGCACCAGCCGCTGCCGGTGGTTCCCGGATTCAACCTGATGCTGGCCTACAATACCGGCGCGGCGTTCAGCTTTCTGCACGATGCCGGCGGCTGGCAGCGCTGGTTCCTGGCCATACTCTCCGGCGTGGTCAGCGCTGGTATCGTCTGGTGGTTGCGGCGCCTGGACTCATCGGAGAGATGGATCGCGGTGGCGCTGGCCCTGATCCTGGGCGGCGCACTGGGCAATCTGTGGGATCGCCTGGTTCTGGGGCATGTGGTGGATTTCGTGCAGCTCTACTACCGGCACTGGGCCTATCCGGCTTTCAACGTGGCCGACTCCGCCATTACCGTAGGAGCCGTCATGCTGATTCTGGACAGCCTGTTTTTCAGGCGCGAGAGCAGCCCGCCCCGCTGATTCCGCGGCAGTGGTGCTGCCGGGCGGCTCCTGCAACAAAGTTTTATCGAATTTCCGGCTGTTGCGCGTGCTTTGGGATGGCCGTTCCGCCCCGCGACAGATATACTCTACCATAAGCTCTCCCGGTTGACGGAGAGCGGCGGAGCGACCCCGCAACCTCGGCCCCGGGCCGAGGGAAAGGAGGAAGCCCGCAGCAGGGATGCGATCTGTTCAAACTGGGCATGGGTTGAATTCGCTGGAGAGGGCTGGTTGCCGGAAAGGGCCTTGGCAGGAGTGGCCCTGCTGTTCGGCGCATTCGGTTGGCGGGAGGTGGAGTCTGCCAGGTTTTTTCCGCGGCGGAGACCGAGGAGGCAGCCTCCGGTTTACCATCTTTTCGATGACCCCGATCATCGATGATGGCGACACCACCCTGTGTCACACGAGGAGCGCTGGAGGAGTTTGGCTTCGCCAAGCTGGTTAATGGCGGTTGCCGGCGGCGGGCAGGCCCGGAAGAAGCTGTTTTCACTCGGGAAACAAGAACCAGGGCAGTCTTGATGAGAGTATTGACTTTCGATGTCGAGGAGTGGTTTCACATTCTCGACCACAAATCCACCACCACCGAGCGCGACTGGGAGCGGTTTCCGCCCCGCATAAGGGGAAACATGGACCGTATCCTGGATCTGTTGGAGGAGAAGAGGCAGTCGGCCACCTTCTTTGTGCTGGGGTGGGTGGCGCGTCGCTATCCGGAGGTGGTGCGCAGCATATCCGAGCGGGGCTACGAGATCGGTTGTCACTCGCACATGCACCAGCTGGTCTACAAGATGAGCCCGCAGCAGTTCAGGGAGGATCTCCGCCAGGCCATCGATGCCATCGAGGATGCGACCGGCCACAGGGTGACCAGTTACCGTGCTCCGGGCTTTTCGGCTACCAAGAGGTGCACCTGGTTTTTCGAGGTGTTGATCGAACAGGGGATCGAGGTGGACAGCTCCATATTCCCCGCCCGGCGCGCGCATGGCGGCTATCCCGAGTTCGGCGCCACCACTCCGGTACTGGTGCACACCCCCAGCGGGGTCATAAAGGAGCTGCCCATCAACACCAAGCGGCTGTTTGGCCGTAACATCATCTTCTCCGGCGGGGGCTATTTTCGCGTTCTGCCCCTCTCCCTGGTGCGCCGCTGGCTGCGTAACTCCGACTATGTGATGACCTATTTCCATCCACGCGACTTCGATCCCGATCAGCCGGTCATCAGGGATCTCTCGCTGGTGCGCAAGTTCAAGTCTTATGTGGGTCTGCGCGGGGCGCTGGCCAAGCTGTCCGCCATTCTGGATGAGCACAGATATATTGATCAGCAGACGGCGGTGGCGGCCATCGACTGGAGGCGCGCCGGGGTTGTCCGGCTGCCCGAGGCCACCGCTGAAATCGGCATGGCCTCGTCAGCGCGCCCTGTCCCGTAACCGCTTGCTTCGCCACTGCCGGACCACATAGAGGCGCCACAGGAGGCGGATCAGCAGATAGCCACAGATGGCGCTTACGCTGCTGAGTATGAAGCTGCCCAGCACCAACGGTCCCCAGACGGAGTTCAGGCCGCTCCATAGCTGCTCGATGGAGGGCATGGCCAGCTCTGCCTGAAGCGGCTGCCCCAATATGTAGGCTCCCATGCGGTAGGCGAAGTAGAAGATGGGGGCCATGGTGAGCGGATTGGTTATCCAGACCAGCGCGACGGATATGGGGAGGTTGACCCGGAACAGGATCGCCAGGGCGGCGGCCAGAACCATCTGCAGCGGGATGGGAACAAAGGCGCTGAACAGCCCCACCGCGAACGCCCCGGCGGCCGAGCGGCGATTCAGATGCCACAGGTTGGGGTCGTTGAGCAGGGACCCGAACATGCGCAGATGCCGGTGCTCCTGGATCTGTCTGTGATCCGGCATATGGCGTTTCAGGAATTTTCTCGGCATGGGGCGGTGGAGTCGGCGGAAAACGCCCTATTCTAATAAGAACAGTATGCATTTGGCGATACTCTTTTTTCTGTTGGGAGTGGTTCTGTTCCAGCAGAGTGAGGAGCTGCCCGCGCGCCACTGGCTTGTTGGCGCCGCCCTTCTTCCCCTGGTTCTGCGGTGGCGGATCCTGCTGCTGCCGCTGGCGCTGCCGGCCGGTCTCCTGTGGGCCCTGCTGCATGCCACCTGGATTGCCGGCGGCGTGCTGCCCGAGAGTCTGGAGGGTGTGGACGTGGAGCTGGTGGGAACCGTTGCCTCCCTGGTTGAGCGGGACGCCCGCCGGGCGCGGTTCCGGTTTCGGGTGGAGAGTCTCCACCGGCAGGGGGAGGAGTTCACCGTTCCGCGTCTCGTGCTGTTGAGCTGGTACGGCAATCCACCCGCGCTGCGGGTGGGGGATCGCTGGCGGCTGACGGCACGTCTCAAGCGGCCCCACGGCTTCATGAATCCCGGCGGTTTCGACTATGAGAAGTGGCTGTTTCACCAGCGTATCGGCGCCACGGGTTATGTGCGCGCCGATTCACCTCGGGGCTTTCTGGGGTCCGCCTGGTACTCCCGCCCGGTGGATCGTCTGCGGGATCAGCTGCGGCGGCTGATGCTCGCGCAGCTGGGCGATCACCCCTTGTCCGGCCTTGTTGCCGCCCTGGCCATCGGCGAGCGCGGAGGCATCCGGGAAGATCAGTGGCAGGTGCTCACCACCACCGGCACCAACCACCTGATGGCCATATCGGGGCTGCATATCGGTTTGATAGCGGGCCTGGCCTTTTTTCTCGGGCGCCATCTCTGGTGCAGGGTGGGTCGCGCGGCGCTGCTGTTCCCGGCCCCCCGGGCCGCCGCGGTGATGGCGCTGCTGGCGGCCACGGGATATGCCGCCCTGGCCGGTTTCTCCATTCCCACCCAGCGGGCGCTGATCATGGTCGTCGCGGTTATGGCGGCCCTGCTGCTGGGGCGGTGGAGCACTCCCCTCCACGGGCTGCTGCTGGCGCTCGGCGGGGTGCTGCTGCTGGATCCCATGGCGGTGGTGACCCCCGGGTTCTGGCTCTCCTTTGCCGCGGTAGCGGTGATCCTCTACGGCGTGGGTGGACGGCTCTTCAGGAGAAGCGGCTGGCGTCTCTGGGGCCGGGTGCAGTGGGTGGTGGCGCTGGGGCTGCTGCCCCTGTTGGCAATATACTTCCAGCAGCTGCCCCTGCTGTCGCCCCTCGCCAATCTGGTGGCGGTGCCATGGGTGGGTATGGCGGTGGTCCCCCTCATCCTGCTGGGCGCTGTATGGGTGCTGCTCTACCCTCCCCTGGGAGGCTGGTTGCTGAGGCTGGCGGCCGATCTGCTGGCATGGCTGTGGCCGGTGCTGGAGTGGCTGGCGGAACTGGATTTCGCCCGCTGGCAGCTGAGCGGTGAACCCTCCCTCTGGGCCGTGCTGGCCGCTGCGACGGGGGTGCTGTGGATGTTGGCGCCACGCGGCATCCCGGCGCGCTGGGTGGGCGGTATCTGGCTGCTGCCGATGGTTCTCGCCCCACCGGAGCGCCCCCCGGTGGGGGAGGCCTGGTTCACCCTGCTGGATGTGGGGCAGGGTCTGGCCGCGGTGGTGCAGACCCGCAACCACGCCCTGGTGTACGATACCGGCCCGAAATTCAGCGAGCGGTTCGATGCCGGGAAGGCGGTGGTGGTTCCGTTTCTGCGCAGCGCGGGGATCGCTTCGCTGGATATGTTGGTGGTGGGGCATGGCGACAATGACCATATCGGCGGGGCGCGGTCGCTGCTGCGCAGCTTTCGCGTCAGACGGCTGCTGAGTACCGTTCCGGGAAGGCTGCCGGAAGGGGCCGGGCTGTGCCGGCGGGGGGAGAGCTGGCGCTGGGACGGGGTGCGCTTCTCGTTCCTGCACCCGAAGCCGGACAGCGCGGTGAAGGGCAACGATGCCTCCTGCGTGCTCAGGGTGGAGACCGACGGCGGCGCCCTGCTGTTGACCGGGGATATCGAGCGGCGCGCCGAGCGGGAGTTGCTGGCGGAGCTCCCCTCCCGGCTGGCGGCGGATATCCTGGTGGCGCCGCATCACGGGAGCAGGAGCTCCTCCCAGCGCCGGTTCGTGGCCGCGGTGGACCCTGCGTACGTGCTGTTTCCGGTGGGCTATCGCAACCGTTTCCGCCATCCCCATCCAGAGGTGGTGCAGCGCTACCGGGAGACGGGGGCGACGCTGCTGGACAGCGCCACTCACGGTGCCATCCGCTTCCGGCTCGGCGGGGAGGGGATCTCCGCCCCCCTCCTCTACCGCGCCACCGCGCGGCGTTACTGGAACCGGAGCTGAGCGCCGGTCATTCCCGTCTCGGCAGCAGCAGATCCTCCAGCCGCGGCAGGAGCGACGCGAAGCCCGTCCACCCCAGCAGCCAGGCCAGCAGGGCGCCGAGGCTGTTGGCCACCATGTCCGCCGGGTCGAAAAGGCGCGCGCCGCTCATCCCCTGCAGATACTCCAGGCCGATCCCCATGCCGATGAACAGCCCCAGCAGCAACAGGCGCGAACGGCGCTTCGGGTAGAGCTGCTGGAACCACCCCATCAGGACGAAATAGGCCAGCAGGTGCATGTATTTGTCGCCGTGATCGATAGTCAGCTCCAGGGGTCTCGGGGTAAGCGAGAGGTAGAGCACCAGGGTCACCAGGGCCCAGCCTATGGCGAGCCAGAGGGGGCGGTATCTCAGCGCGCCACGGGCGCCGGTCTCAGACGAACACATAGAACAGAAACAGTCCCAGCAACAACCGGTAGATCACAAACGGGAGCATGCCGACACGCTCCAGCAGCTTGAGGAACCAGTGGATACACAGGTAGGCGCTCACCGCCGACAACAACGTCCCCAGAATCAGGGCCAGCCACTCCACCGGCGCATCCGTCTGCAGCAGGTCCAGTGTCTTGACCCCCCCCGCCAGCAGGATGATCGGGATGGAGAGCAGGAACGAAAAGCGCGCCGCGCCCTCCCGGGTCAGCCCCAGCATCAGGGCCGCGGTCATGGTGATCCCCGAACGCGAGGTGCCCGGAATCAGCGCCAGGGCCTGGGCGCAGCCGATCAGCAGCACATCCCGCCAGCCCAGGGTGTGCTCGTCCCGCTCCCTGCGTCCCTGTGCATCGGCCCACCACAGCAGCAGGCCGAAGATGATGGTGGTGGCGGCGATTACCAGGGGGGAGCGCAGGCCGGTCTCGATGAAGCCCTTGAACAGCAGCCCGGCCAGTCCCGCCGGAATGGTCCCCAGCAGCACCGCCCAGGCCAGCCGGCTGTTGGGGGTGGACTCCCCCCCGGCTACGGAGAGCCCCCACTCCCGCGCCATGGCGGTCAGCTCCTGGCGGAAATACCACATTACTGCAGCCAGGGTTCCGATATGTACCGCGACGTCGAACGCCAGCCCCTGATCCCGCCAGCCGGTCAGCACCGGCACCAGGATGAGATGGGCCGAGCTGGATATGGGCAGGAACTCCGTCAGCCCCTGCAGCAGCGCCAGCACCACCATCTGTACGGGATCCATGCTACAGCCTCCCTCTCAGGTCACGCAGCGTGAACCCCCGAAGCGGCAGGTCCGTCAGCCCCCGGCCGACCGCCATCACCTTGAACAGCTCTCCCATCTCCTGCGGCATGGTCAGGATCCTGATCTGCCGGCTCAGCTCCAGTCGGGCGGGCAGCCGGTGCGGCATCTCCTGCAGCGCCTGCTCCAGGCCGGTGGCGAGCAGGAAGTTGGCCTGGGTGGTGTAGCCATACAGCTCCAGGCCGGTCGCCAGCGCCGTTTCCGCCATGGCGGTGAAGTTTACGTGGGCGGTGATATCCTGCAGGCCCGGCAGGATCAGCGGGTCCGTATGGGCGCGGTGGCGATAGTGGCACATCAGGGTGCCCCCGCTGCGCTGGGGGTGGTAGAACTCACGTTGCGGAAATCCGTAATCGATCAGCAGGATCACCCCCGCCTCCAACAGGGTGCCGACGGTGTGCAGCCACCGCTCTGCGGCAAGGCCGACCTCCGAGCGGTAGCTGTCGGGCAGCAGGGGGGTTATCTGCTGCAACCGCTCCTCCAGCGTCCTGTCGCTGACGGGGGCGCGCCTCCACTGGAACCCCTCCCCGCCGTATGCCACAAAGAGCTCCTCCACCCCGTGGGCGCCGGTCTGGAATAGGTGCACCGGCATCGCATCCAGCAGCTCGTTGGCCAGAACCACGCCATGCAGCGGCGGTTCCGGCAGGGTGTCCAGCCACTCCACCCGATCCAGCAGGTGCGCCGCGCCGCTTTGCAGCGTCGCCCGTTGCCGTGCCCGCAGCTCGGCGCTCAGCTCCAGTATCAGGTAGCGGCGCGGCGCACCTGCTGGAT
>WFXP01000085.1 GCA_015490535.1 Gammaproteobacteria bacterium | reverse complement strand
GTGCCGAGGATGTGTTCAACATGTTGCGCAGCGGTGGCAGAAGGGTGGACTCCTCCCTGATGGATGTGATCCTGCCGGTGCTGGATGTGCTGAACGAGATGTTCGTCAGCGTGCGCAACCGCGAGATGCCGCAGCATGCCGATCCCTCCCTGTTGCGCGCCCTGGAGCGGTTGATCGGAGAAGCGCCGGACGAGGAGGGTCCCGCCTCCCCCGGGCCGCAGGCCGGAGCACCCGCTGACAGCGCCGAGCAGGAGTTTGAGGCGATGCTCGATGCCTTGGAGGAGCCGGCGCCAGAAGAGCAGAAAGCGGCGGATGACGAGATCACCCAGGAGGAGTTCGACGCCCTTCTGGATCAGCTGCATGGTGAAGGGGGGGCTCCGGGAGGCAAGGGTGACCCCGATCCGGGCAACGGGTCGGCGGCCGACGACGAGATCACCGAGGAGGAGTTCGATGCCCTTCTGGATCAACTGCATGGCAAAGGGGGCGCTCCCGGCGTCAAGAGGAGAAGCGAAACCGCGGCCGCCGCTCCGGATCCGGCGGCGAAGCCCAACAGCCCCTCCTCGGTGACCGAGATCCCCAAGCCAAAGCCCAAGCAGGAGGTGCAGCCCCCCGAGACCACGGTGCGCGTGGACACCCGGCGCCTGGACGGGATCATGAACATGGTGGGAGAGCTGGTGCTGGTGCGCAACCGGTTGGTGAACCTGGAGAGCGAACTGGACAACGAGCAGGTGGCCAAGGCGGTGGGAAACCTGGACGTGGTGACCGCCGATCTGCAGGCGGCGGTAATGAAGACCCGCATGCAACCCATCAAAAAGGTGTTCGGGCGTTTCCCGCGCGTGGTGCGCGATCTGGCGCGCAACCTGAACAAGGAGATCAACCTGGAGCTGCATGGCGAGGAGACCGATCTGGACAAGAACCTGGTGGAGGCGCTGGCGGATCCCCTGGTTCATCTGGTGCGCAACGCAGTGGACCACGGCATTGAGCTGCCGGAGGTACGGGAGAAGGCGGGCAAGCCGCGCACCGGCACCGTGGTGCTCTCCGCCGAGCAGGAGGGGGATCATATCCTGCTCACCATCGAGGATGACGGCGCCGGAATGGATGCCGCCAAGCTGCGCCGGAAGGCCATCGAGAAGGGGATTCTGGACGAGGCCAGCGCGGCGCGCATGGATGACCGGGAGAGTTTCAACCTGATCTTCATGCCGGGATTCTCCACCAAGCAGGAGATCTCGGATGTCTCCGGCCGCGGTGTGGGGATGGATGTGGTCAAGACCAGCATCAGCCAGCTCAACGGCAGTATCGAGATCGATTCGGTGGTGGGCGAGGGGACCCGCCTCACCATCAAGGTGCCCCTCACCCTGGCCATCATTCCCACGCTGATGGTGGTTCTGGGCAAGCAGGTGTTCGCCCTGCCGCTGGTCAACGTCAGCGAGATCTTCGACCTGGACCTGAGCAGTACCAACATGGTGGATGGGCAGCGGGTGGTGATGGTGCGCGATACCGCCCTGCCGCTGTTCTATCTGAGCGAATGGCTGATCGAGGATGGAGGCGGGAGGGAACAGCGCGGCGACTCCACCCATGTGGTGGTGGTGCATGCCGGAACCCAGCGGGTAGGGTTCGTGGTGGACCAGCTCATCGGCCAGGAGGAGGTGGTGATCAAGCCGCTCGGGGCGCTGCTGCACAACGTGGCCGGTCTGGCGGGTGCCACCATCACCGGCGACGGCAAAATCTCGCTGATTCTGGACGTGCCGGGCCTGCTGCGCAAGCACGCCACCTGGAAACGGGTCGCCTGATTGGCCGTCCGCCTGGGGGAGAAGATGGCTGTTCGGGTACTGGTGGTAGAGGATTCCGGCTTCTTCCGCCGCCGCATCGTTGCGATGCTGGGCAGCGACCCGCGTATCGAGGTGGTGGGTCAGGCGGTCAACGGGCTGGAGGCGGTGACCCAGCTGGAGCGGCTGCGCCCCGACGTGATCACCATGGATATCGAGATGCCGCTGATGGACGGCATCACCGCGGTGCGCAGGATAATGGCCACCCGCCCCACCCCGATCCTGATGTTCTCCATCCTGACCAAAGAGGGCGCCCGCGCCACTCTGGATGCGCTAGAGGCCGGCGCCATGGATTTCATCCCCAAGCGGTTCAGCGAGGTTACCGGCAGCCCGGAGGATCTGAAGCAGCAGCTCTGCGCCAAGGTGGTGGCGCTGGGCGGCGCCAGGTCGCACCATCTCCCCTCCGGCGAGGCTCCGGCGAGCGTCCCCCGATCCCCTTCACCCGGAGGCGCCCAGCGCTACCGGCTGGTGGCGCTGGCATCTTCCACGGGCGGGCCGGCCGCGCTGCCCAAGGTGCTCTCCAGCCTTCCTGCCGATCTGCCGGTTCCGCTGCTGATTGCCCAGCACATGCCGGCCAACTTCACTCCCTCTTTCGCGCAGCGGCTCGATCAGCAGTGCGCCATCAGGGTGCGCCACGCCGAGGACGGGGACCCGCTGCAGCCCGGCACCGCGCTGCTGGCGCCCGGCGGCAAGCAGATGACCGTGGAGCGCCGCGGGGGACGGCATGTGGTGCGGGTGCGGGAGAGTGATCCGTCTCTGAGCTACAGACCTAGCGCGGACCTGATGTTCAGCTCCCTTGCCGAGCAGTATGGCAGCCAGGTGCTCTCCATCATCCTCACCGGAATGGGGGCGGACGGCCGCGAGGGGGCGCGCCTGCTGAAGCAGAAGGGCGCCACGGTTTGGGCCCAGGACCGGGCCAGCTCGGTGATCTACGGCATGCCGGGCGCCGTGGCCAGGGCCAACCTGACCGACGAGATTCTGGATTTGGCGGCCATAGGTCCGGGGTTGGCACGCATGTTTCACTGATCCGCGGGGTGGGGAGGAGTGGATGCACTGAGTATCGCCGGCGTACTGCTGGCGCTGGGGGCAATCCTGGTCGGACAGTCGCTGGAGGGAGGTCATGTCGCCAGCCTGCTCAATGGCCCCGCAGCGCTAATCGTGCTGGGCGGTACCCTGGGCGCCTCGATGCTGCAGACGCCGCTGAAGGTCTTTTCCCAGGCGATGCGCTCCATCGTGCTGGTGATCCGACCGCCGGTTCTCGACGCGGAGCAGACCCTCAAGAAGATCATCGGCTGGAGCACCATCTCGCGCCAGCAGGGGTTGCTGGGCCTGGAGAGCATCGGTGAGACGGAGCAGAATCCTTTCGCCCGCAAGGGGCTGCGCATGCTGGTGGACGGCAGCGAGCCGGAGGTGATCCGCACCGTGCTGGAAACCGAGATTGAGTTCCGTGAACAGCGGGAGATGCAGGCGGCCAGGGTGTTCGAGGGTATGGGGGGGTATGCACCCACCATCGGCATTCTGGGTGCGGTGATGGGGTTGATTCATGTCATGGAGAATCTTTCGGAACCGGACAAGCTGGGTCCGGGTATAGCGGTGGCGTTCGTGGCCACCATTTATGGCGTGGGTCTGGCCAACCTGCTGCTGCTGCCGGTGGCCAACAAGCTGAAGAGCATCGCCCGCGCCAGGGCCAACCTGTGCGAGATGATCACCGAGGGGATCGTCTCCATCGCCCAGGGGGAGAATCCACGCAGTATCGAGCTGCGCCTGCAGAGCTATCTGCACTGAGCTTCCGGAGGGGGGAGATGGCGCGCAAAAGACGTCACGAAGAGCACGAAAATCATGAGCGCTGGCTGGTCTCCTACGCCGATTTCATAACTCTGCTGTTTGCCTTTTTCGTGGTGATGTACTCGGTCTCCCAGGTCAACGAGGGCAAGTACCGGGTGCTGTCCGGATCCCTGGAGTCTGCGTTCCGCTCGGATCTGCGCGGTTCCACCCCGGTTCAGGCGGTAGCGCCACCCGCTGCTGCTCCGGCCGCAACCACCGGGGTACTGCAGGGGGGCTCCCCGTCACCCATCCGGACCCTGGCCGGGGAGGTCGCCCGGCGGATGGAGCCGCTGCTGGAGCAGGGACTGGTGGATATACGGGAGAGGGATGGCTGGCTGGAGATCGAGATAAACAACCGTATCCTGTTCGCCAGCGGCAGCGCGCGACCGGGGGAGGAGGCCCAGGCGCTGCTGGCCCTGCTGGGGGAGGTGCTGGGGCGTTTCCCCAACCCGGTGCAGGTGGAGGGGTACACCGATGACCGGCCCATCAGCAGCGTGGCGTTCTCCTCCAACTGGGAGCTCTCCGCGGCCCGTGCCGCGGCGGTGGTGAACCTGCTGGCCCGGCATGGAGTGGATCCCGCCCAGCTGGTGGCGCTGGGCTACGGGGAGAATGATCCGGTGGCCGACAACAGCACCCCTGAGGGGCGCGCCAGAAACCGCCGCGTGATATTAAAGATCTTCAAGATGGGCCGAAATAGCAGTGGAGAGGCACGGGTTTCCGGGCCGGTTCCGGCGGTACGGACCCGGCAGGAGGCCGCAGCGGGAGCAGAGCAATGAGGATATGGGCGGTTGCCAATCAGAAGGGTGGTGTGGGCAAGACCACCACGGCCGTGACCCTGGCCGGCTTGCTGGCCGAGCGGCGCTGCCGTACCCTGCTGGTGGACATGGATCCGCACGGCTCCCTCACCTCCTATTTCGGCTTCGACCCGGACGAGATGGAGGACTCCATCTACAACTTCTTCCACGCCGCGGCCGGTGGCGCGGCCATCGATCCGTGGCCTGTGATCCGTGATACCAGGGTCTCCCATCTGCAGCTGATGCCGGCCTCCATGGCCCTGGCCACGCTGGATCGCCAGCTCGGGATCCGCAAGGGTACCGGACTGGTGATGACAAAGGCGCTGCGGGAGCTGCAGGGGCGGTATGACCATGTACTGCTGGACTGCCCTCCGGTGCTCGGTGTCCTGATGATCAACGCGCTGGCGGCCTGTGAGCGGCTGCTGATCCCGGTACAGACCGAATTTCTCGCCCGCAAGGGGCTGGAGAGGATGCTGAGCACCTTGCGCATGGTGCAACGCTCCGGCCAGCGGCCGTTGCCCCGCATCATCATCCCCACCATGTATGACCGCCGCACGCGGGCCTCGGTGGAGAGCTGGGCGGCGCTGCGCGACTCCTATCCCGGCGAGATCTGGAACTCCACCATCCCGGTGGATACCGGCTTCCGGGACGCCAGCAAGGCGGGCCTGCCCCTCTCCCTGCTGAGACCCGCCTCCCGCGGGGTGCTGGCCTACGCCAAGCTTCTGGATCACCTGCTGGAAGAGGAGCAGGGGCTGCCGGAGATGGAGGCGCGGGTGTCATGAGCGGTGACAGGCGGCGCGGAGGGCTGGTGGCCGAGAGCAGGGCGCTGGATCTCTATCTGGACTCGCTCTACCAGGAGGCGCAGGAGGACGGCGCCGGTGCGCCGGTTGTCGCCCTGGTGCCGGAACTTTCCAAACCCAGGGGGGAGGAGGAGGCATCGCGCCGGCGGGAGCTGCGGCGTTCGGGGGGGGAGGATGAGATCATTCCGTCCGGGAGACGGCGGGGAGCCGGCGGAGAGGAGTTGCGTCTGCTGCTGTTCCGGCTGTGTGGTCTGCGCATGGCGGTGGCGGCGGGTGCTATTGCACGCACCGTACCGTGGCCCGGGGAGCTGGCGCCGGCGCCCCGGAAGCGGCCGCTCTGCCTGGGAGTGATGGAGGAGGGGACGGTGAGTGTCCCGGTAATGGATCTGGCCGGCCTGGTGATCCCGGAGCGGCTGCGCGACAGCCACCTGGCGGCCGGGCCCAGCCATGTCCTGGTGGCCTCTGGCGGCCTGGGGCTGGCATGTCACGGGGTTGATGGCGTGGTGGGCGTACCCCGCGACGCGGTGAACTGGCGCAGCGAGCGCACCAGCCGCAGGTGGCTCGCCGGCACCATCACCGAGCACGGCAGCGCCCTGCTGGACATGGCGGCATTGCAGCTCCTGCTGCGCGGAGAGGATCCCGGCGGCGGGATCATTTGAGAGCATTTCAACAGACGGGATTCACTATTATGGAGTATGCAGAAGAGAGTACCGTGGAAGAGGTCCACGATCCCCTGACCCAGTGGGTGACATTTTTCCTGGCGGATGAGAAGTACGGGGTTCCGGTTTCCCAGGTGATGGAGGTACTGCGTTTCACCGAGATCACTCCGGTCCCCGGGGCGCCCGATTCGGTGATGGGGATCATAAACCTGCGCGGCAATGTGGTGACGGTGCTGGATACCCGCAAGAAGTTCGGGCTCCCGCCCAGGGAGACCGACGACTCCACCAGGATCGTGGTGATCAACATCGAGGACGATGTGATCGGCATTCTGGTGGACAATGTCTCCGACGTCATGTGGCTGCGCGCCTCCGAGATGGACAGCGCGCCGAACACATCGGGGGAGGAGAACGCCAGGTATATCCAGGGGGTGGCCAGCCGGGACGGTGAGCTGCTGATCCTGGTGGATCTGCTGAAGCTGTTTGCGGAAGAGGAGTGGAAGTAGCGTTGCCGGATTTGATGGACGATATCCTGGAGAGATGGCGATGTTGACGGAGATGGTTGCGGCGGTGGCGGTGGTGGTAAGCATCGTGGCCTGTGGAGTGGCGGGCTACTGTTACTTTCAGGCGCGCTGCTGGATGTTGCAGGCCGAGTCGGAGCGGCGCGCCCTGCAGGGGGACATGCGCGCCCTGGCCGCGGCGGCGAGCGGGGTAGGGGAGCGGGTTCGGGAGCTGGAGCAGCGCCTCCATTCACTCTCCCGGCGCCAGGAGCAGCGGGAGCTGAATGAACCCGGCAGCCACTCCTACCAGCAGGCGCGCAAGCTGGCCCGGCGCGGTGCCGACGCGGAGCAGCTGATAGACATCTACGGCCTCACGCGGGGGGAGGCGGAGCTGCTCTCCATGCTGTACCGCATGGAGAAGGAGGAGGGGGCGGAGACCCACTGACGGCTTCAGCGCCTCCAGAGGCGGGAGAACATGCGGGCCAGAATCTGTGCGATCCCGCCCTCGGTCTCCTCCCGCCGATCCCGGAGGATCGTTTCGATCCTCTCGCCCATGGCGATACGGGCCGCGGCCAGGGCTCGCGGATCGTCATCCCAGTCGTCCACGCCGCGCGCAAAGCTGTTGATCTGCTCCCTCGCAAACTCCCACTCGCCGTTGTCGCGCAGCAGCTGGATGTAGGCGAAGTCCTCGATGGATTCGCGGATCCATTTCAGCCTCAGGGAAGCCACCGGGCCCTCGAAACCGATCTCGTGCCGCCGTCCAGGGTAGATCAGCATCCCCTCCCCGTTGAGCGTCTCCCCCTCGCTCTCCGGATGCGGAGGATGGTAGTTTCCCGCCTGCTGCCAGACATCCACGTCATCTTCCCACCAGATGGTGTCCCAGTAGAGCAGTCCCGTGATCCCGTAGAGTGCGTTCAGCCAAGCCGGGATGCGGTAGTTCATGGGGGCGAAGTCGATCAGCCACTTGGGAGGGTGAGAGTCTAGCAGGGCGCCGTGATGCGAACCGTCCGGGACGTGGGACAGCGCGGTGTAGGCCCAGATCCGGTCCCCCGCCGCCAGCCGCTCCCGAATGGCGGGAGCCCCCTCCCAGCTGTCCAGCATTACGGCATTGTATGCCGGGATCCAGATATCCACATAGTCGTACAGGTAGCCCCACGCGGCATCGTCCGGTTTTGGCTGCTCGGTAACCGCAATCGGGATTGGAATACCTTCGCGTTGCTGAACCTGGGCCGCAAGCTGGCTCCAGGCGCGAATCTCTTCGTACGCTTCGGCGCTGTCCGGCTCATCCAGGAAACCGTAAGGGATCTTGGAGCGCCGCTCCCAGCCATGGAGGGAGAGGTGGCGGCTGTATCCGGCCAGATAGTTGATCACCTGTTCCCGGTTTTCGCCAAGGGGATCGGGAAACGGGTCACTGGGCCACACCGCATAACTGTAACTGCTGGCGTGGCGCTGGCCCAGATAGTATTCGAGCCCTTCCGCCGCTGTGCCGAGGCCGGGATAGCTGCGGGAGAAATCGGGCTCGCCGGTGGCCTGATCCACGTGGGGGGCCGTGTCGAAGAACATCGCCGGAGAGATCAGATGATCCAGCAGCAGATCGTAGTAGCTGCGAATGATTTGGTTGACGGTGGCGGCCTCCAGCTCCCGGTCCAGCCCGTGGATGCGGGCCACCCGGTATTCGTTGATGTTGAAGTCGGTCTCCAGGGCGGGGAGCGGTGGCAGATCGAAGTCCCAGATGGAGAGGGTTATCGGCAATGACGCGGCGTGTTCCCCCCGCTCGGTGACAGAGATGGTGCCGTGGTACTCCCCGGCGGGAATTCCGCCGGGAACCCTGATATCTCCCCAGATGGGCTGGTTGTCTCCTTTCCCCACCGCGAAGGGCACGGCATCGTACACCTCTCCCGAGAGGGGAGTCCCGTTACCGGGATGGGTGAAGGGGATCAGCGCATCCGGATAGTGGCGGGGGGCGTAGGG
>WFXP01000084.1 GCA_015490535.1 Gammaproteobacteria bacterium | reverse complement strand
GTTTCAATACCATGCTGAATAGTTACCCGGCCCGTAATACTCTTGCAAGGCAATAGTCGGAAGGTCTTCCTCAAATCGTGTGGGTAAAACGATAAATCATCCTTGACAGGCGGAATGCACGCCGGAAGCTGGTCGGCAGAAGGGGATTGGGGAGAGTTTGGGATAGTCGCACCAGTTGCAATTGGCGCAGGTGGTGGAGCCCCAAGCCAGACAGCCTCAATCCCCTTCTGGTTATCGAGTATGTGGCGTGCATTCCGCCTGTCAAGGACGGAGTCGCTACGCGGGGATTTACCGTTTTACCCACACGATTTGAGGAAGACCCAATCAGGATTCAGCGTCCCTCCAACTGATACTGATTATTACCTTGAAAGAGTACTAGCCAGCTCTCTCCCCAGAGCCGCGCCCAGGCGGTCGGCGAAGCGGCTCAGCATGTCGGGGCGCGTGGTGTAGTCCACCAGCTCCTCGGCTCCGATTATCTCCCGGGCGACGTAACTGGTGCTGCCCAGTCCGTCCAGCAGCCCCAGCTCCACACCCTTTTCGCCGGTCCAGATCAGTCCGCTGAAGATCTCCGGATCCTCCTTCAGGCGCTCACCCCTCCCCTGGCGGACCGCCTCGATGAACTGGGCGTGGATGTCATCCAGCAGTTCCTGGACATGTTCAATCTCTTTCTGGCTGGCAGGAGAGAACGGATCCAGCAGGCTCTTGCTCTCGCCAGAGGTGATCAGGCGCCGCTTGATGCCGAGCCTCTCCATCGCCTCGGTGAAATCGAACGAGGAGATCCCGAACGGACTCATGGTGACGCCGATGGAGCCGACGATGCTCGCCTTGTCGGCAAAGATCTGATCCGCGGCGGCGGCGATGTAGTACCCCCCGGAGGCGCCGATGTCGCTGATCACTGCGTAGACCGGGGTGTCCGGGTGCTGCCTGCGCAGCCGCCGCACCTCGTCATATACGTAACCCGCCTGGACCGGGCTCCCCCCCGGGCTGTTGATGCGCAGGATCACCCCGGCGGTGTTGTGGTTCTGGAATGCCGCGCGCAGGGAGCTGATTATGTTGTCCGCGCTGGCCTCGCTGCTCTCGTCGATCACCCCCTGCACCTCGATCAGGGCCGTGTGTCTTCCCACGGCTCCTTCCAGCCCTCCCCACTCCCGCGCCAGCAGCAGCGCCAGCAACAGGAACAGATAGCCGAAAGCGAGCAGCTTGAAAAAGATCCCCCAGCGCCGCGCGCGGCGCTGCTCGTTGAGGCTGGCGAACGCCAGGCGGTTGAGGAGATCCCGCTCCCACTGCCCGGAACGGGACCCTGGCGGGATGGTGTCGCTGTGATGATCAGGTCGCTCCATAATGATGTACCTTTCTGCTCGGTCAAAACCAGGCGTGCAGCCGAGGGACGCTGTCCACGCAGTCCAGGGGATCGAAGCGCAGCAGACGCTCCCGCTCGTGCACCCCGTAGCTTACCGCAAGTGCCGCCACGTTGGCAGTTTGCGCCATCCGCAGATCATATTCGGTGTCACCGATCATGAGCGCCTGGGAGGGCTCCAGTCCGGTCTCCTCGAGCAGCTCCAGCAGCATCTGCGGATTCGGCTTGGATGCGGTCTCTCCGGCGCAGCGGGTTGCGTGGAACATACTCTCCAGGCCGGTATCTCCAAGCGCCTTCTGTAACCCCACGCGCCCCTTGCCGGTCGCTACCGCCAGCCAGTAGCCGCGCCGGCGCAGATCCTGCAACATCTCTCTTACTCCGGGGAACAGCGTGGCGGGCGCGGGAGGGTCGAGCAGGAAGTGGTGCCGGTAGCGCTCCTCCATCCGGCTCCAGGTGGCGGCGTCGTGGCCGGGTAGCAGGGTGGATATGGCCTCGCGCAGCCCCAGTCCGATGACGTTGCGGATGGCGGCACGCTGTGGTGGCCCGATCCCCAGATCCCGGCAGGCGGCCTCCATGCAGGAAACGATCTGCGCCTCGGAGTCCATCAGGGTGCCGTCCCAGTCGAAGACCAGCAGCTGGTGATTCATGGGGGAGGGGGGATTTCCAGTCCGCGCAGCACCGCCACCAGCTCGGCAGGCAGCGGAGCGCTGACCTGGATGGGTGGCTCCTGCGCTGTGAGCCTGAAACCGATGGAGGCCGCGTGCAGGAACAGCCTGTTCAGGCCCCTTCGCCGCAGCTCCCGGTTGAAGCCGGGGTCGCCGTACTTTCCGTCTCCTGCGACGGGGTGACCGATGTGGGCCGCATGGACCCGGATCTGGTGGGTGCGGCCGGTGACGAGCCTGATCTCCGCCAGGGTCGCCTGCCGGCAGCGGTGGAGCGGCCTGAATATGCTGACGGCCCTCTTCCCCTGGGGGTGGACGCGCACCACCCGCTCTCCGGAGGAGAGCTGGTTCTTGCGCAACGGAAGGTCCACCACCCGTTGTCCGCCGTCCCACTCCCCCTGCAACAGCGCCAGGTAACGCTTCTCCACCCCGCTGCCGCGCAGCAGCTGGTGCAGGGTGCGCAGGGCACTGCGGCGCCTGGCGATCACCAGGCAGCCGGAGGTGTCCCGATCCAGACGGTGCGCCAGCTCCAGGAAGCGCTCCTCCGGCAGCGCGGCGCGCAGCAGCTCGATTACCCCGTAAGCTATCCCGCTCCCGCCATGTACCGCCACCCCCGCCGGTTTGTCGATCACCAGCAGGGAGGGATCCAGGTACAGGATGGCGCTTTTCACCCTGCGCGCCCCTGGATGGGAAGAGCTCTCCGCCGGGCCGGTACCTGTCGCGGTCCGTAGCGGTGGAATGCGGACCTTGTCACCGCTCTGCAGGCGGTAGCCGGGCTTGACGCGCCCCCTGTTGACCCGCACCTCTCCCTTGCGCAAGATACGGTAGATGCGGCTCCTGGGAACCCCTTTCAGGCGGGTTATGAGGAAATTGTCGATGCGTTGATCGACGTTGCCGCCGTCGATGGTGATCTGATAGGCGCTGGCCGGTGAATCGTGATTCATCCGTTCATCATAGCAGAAGCGGCGGTTCGCCATAACTATTAACCCGGCAACATATTATATTGCCGGGTTAATAGATCCAGAGGGACGCTGAATCCGGATTGGGTCTTCCTCAAATCGTGTGGGTGAAATGGTAAATCACCGCGTAGCGGCTCCGTCCTTGACAGGCAGAATGCACGCCACATACTCGGTAGCCAGAAGGGGATTGGGGCTGTCTGGGCTGGGGAGTGGCGGATATCCACCATTTGCGCAAATTGCAACTGGTGCGACTATCCCAAACTCTCCCCAATCCCCTTCTGCCGACCATCTTCCGGCGTGCATTCTGCCTGTCAA
>WFXP01000083.1 GCA_015490535.1 Gammaproteobacteria bacterium | reverse complement strand
CGACGGATGTGACGGGTGCTGTGGACCTTCCGGAGGGCACGGAGATGGTGATGCCTGGAGACAACGTGAACATGACGGTATCGCTGATTGCGCCGATTGCCATGGAGGAGGGTTTGCGTTTTGCCATTCGCGAGGGTGGCCGCACTGTTGGCGCGGGCGTCGTGTCAAAGATTATCGAGTAGCGTTTTCCGCAGACAGCGCCGGTGGCAAGCGAGAGACGGACGCCTTCCGTCTCTCGTCTTTTGGGAGCCGGGCAGGTTTTGGCGGGAGGTGGTTTCCGCACCCGCCCTGCGGGACGGTCGTTTTACAGGCCAGTAGCTCAATTGGCAGAGCAGCGGTCTCCAAAACCGCAGGTTGGGGGTTCGATTCCCTCCTGGCCTGCCACTAGAGAGAGGGGGCGCCTGCGCGGCCCCGGAGAGGGGAACCCGACAAACGGTTATGGCAGACAAGATCAAACTGTCGCTGGCGGCACTCATCCTGCTGGGGGCCGTGGCCGCCTTCTATGTGCTGGGCGACGAGTATCCCCTGCTGTACCGGGTGCTCGGGCTGCTGGCGGCAGCCGGACTCAGCGCCCTGGTGGCGCTGCAGAGCGAGGCGGGGCGCAACGCGCGCGACTTCCTGCGGGGCAGCATGGTGGAGGTCCGCAAGGTGGTCTGGCCTACCCGCAAGGAGACCACCCAGACCACGCTGATAGTGATCATCATGGTGATCATCATGGGGATCCTGCTCTGGCTGCTGGATATGTTCTTGTTGTGGGCGGTCCGTCTGCTGACCGGCCAGGGAGCTTGAGACCGTGACGAAACGGTGGTACGTGGTACATGCCTACTCCGGCTATGAGAACCAGGTCAAGCGTTCTCTGGCCGAGCGTATCAAGCGCTATGGCATGGAGGAGAAGTTCGGGGAGATCCTGGTTCCCACCGAGGAGCTGGTGGAGATGCGCGAGGGGCAGAAGCGCAAGAGCGAGCGCAAGTTCTTCCCCGGTTACGTGCTGGTCCAGATGGAGATGGACGATGACACCTGGCACCTGGTGAAGGATGTTCCCAAGGTGATGGGGTTCATCGGCGGCACCTCCGATCGCCCGGCGCCCATCAGCGACCGGGAGGCCCAGGCGATCCTGGATCGCATCCAGGAGGGTGTGGAGAAGCCCCGTCCCAAGGTGCTGTTCGAGCCGGGCGAGGTGGTGCGGATCTGCGACGGGCCGTTCAACGATTTCAACGGCGTGGTCGAGGAGGTGGACTACGAGAAGAGCCGCATGCGCGTCTCGGTACTGATTTTCGGGCGTTCAACCCCCGTCGATCTGGAGTTCAGCCAGGTCGAGAAAGGTTGAGTGTAACCGTCGGCGGGTTGCAGGATATTTCCGGCAACTGCTCGGGCCGCGCCCGTGGATGCAGCGCGGGGGTGGCGGAATTGGTGGGCAGGCCGCGCGGTTGCGGTTGAGTGTCAAGGGGAGCCGCGAGGCGTTCGTACCCACCCAAGGAGTTGAACGATGGCAAAGAAGATAGAGGCCTACATCAAGCTGCAGGTGCCGGCTGGTCAGGCCAACCCTAGTCCCCCTGTGGGCCCCGCGCTGGGCCAGCACGGGGTCAACATCATGGAGTTCTGCAAGGCGTTCAACGCCCAGACCCAGAAGATGGAGCAGGGGCTGCCGGTTCCGGTGGTGATCACCGTCTACAACGACCGCAGCTTCACCTTCATCACCAAGACCCCGCCCGCCTCGGTGCTGCTCAGGAAGGCGGCCGGGATAGCCAAGGGCTCCGGCGTCCCCAACCGTGACAAGGTGGGCAAGGTTACCCGCGCCCAGCTGGAGGAGATCGCCAGGACGAAGGAGCCGGATCTCAATGCGGCCGATCTGGATGCCGCGGTGCGTATCATCGCCGGTACCGCGCGCAGCATGGGACTGGAGACGGAGGGGGTTTGAGATGGCCAGACTCAGCAAGCGCAAGAGGGAGATCGCCGGCAAGGTGGAGAGCGGCCGCCACTATGCCGTGGAGGAGGCGCTCGCCCTGCTCAAGGAGCTGCCGCGCGCCAGGTTCGTGGAATCGGTGGACGTGGCGGTCAACCTCGGCGTGGATCCGCGCAAGTCGGACCAGGTGGTGCGTGGCTCCACCGTCCTGCCCCACGGCACCGGCAAGGAGGTGCGGGTGGCGGTATTCACCCAGGGGGCCAATGCGGAGGCCGCCAGGGAGGCGGGGGCCGACGTGGTGGGCCTGGAGGATCTGGCCGAACGGGTCAAGAAGGGCGAGCTGGATTTTGACGTGGTGATCGCCAGCCCGGACGCCATGCGGGTGGTGGGGCAGCTGGGGCAGATTCTGGGGCCGCGCGGCCTGATGCCCAACCCCAAGGTGGGCACCGTCACCCCCGACGTGGCGGCGGCGGTGAAGAGCGCCAAGTCCGGCCAGGTGCGCTACCGCACCGACAAGTCGGGCATCATTCACTGCTCCATAGGCAAGATCGATTTCGAGGTGAGCGCCCTGAAGGAGAATCTGGAGGCGCTGCTGGCCGATCTGAAAAAGGCCAAGCCCGCCTCCTCCAAGGGGCAGTATCTGAAGAAGGTGACGGTATCGTCCACCATGGGCGCCGGGATCGCGGTGGATTCCGCGTCGCTGGCGATTTGACAAGGCTTTGGCCGCCAGCCTTGCACGGCTGGCGGGCGTCAAAGACCGCAGGTGCGTCCCGGCGGGACGCTTAATTGGAGGAGGACTCTCCGCCTGCGCAGACGGTGTATCCGAGACAGGTTTTGTTCCGGCAAGGGTCACCGTGGGGAGATGCCGGTTCCGCGGCGCGGGACGGCGTCTCAGGGTAGTAACTCAAACGGGAGCTTGCTCCCATCTGTCGAGAGGTGACACTGCATGCCTTTAAGTCCTGAAGATAAGAAGGCCATCGTCGCTGAAGTCGCCGAGGTCGCATCCGGCGCCCTGTCCGCCATTGCCGCGGAGTACAAGGGGCTGACCGCCGTGGAGATGACCGAGCTGCGCGCCAGGGCGCGTGAGTCCGGGGTCTACATGCGGGTGGTCAAGAACACGCTGGCGCGGCGCGCGGTGCAGGGTACGGAGTTTGAGTGCATGTCGGAAGCCCTGGTGGGGCCCTTGGTGCTGGCGTTCTCCAGGGAGGATCCCGGCGCCGCCGCGCGGGTGGTTTCCGAGTTCAGCAAGGAGAACGACAAACTGGCCGTGAAGCTGGTTTCCATCGGCGGCAAGCTGCTGGATGGGAGCCAGATCGATCGGCTGGCCAAGATGCCCACCAAGGAGCAGGCCATCAGCATGCTCATGTCGGTGATGAAGGCACCCATTGGCAAGTTTGTGCGTACCCTGGCCGAGCCCCATGCCAAGCTGGTTCGTACCGTGGCAGCCGTGCGCGACAAGAAGCAGTCCGAGGCTGCGTGACGATGTTTTCGTGATTTGTCTGCCGGGGGCAGCCCCGGAGATATCTGATTCAATTGAGGAGTTGATACTATCATGGCCGTTTCAAAAGAGGATATTCTGGATACCATCGCCAACATGTCTGTGATGGAGGTGGTGGAGCTCATCGAGGCGATGGAGGAGAAGTTCGGTGTATCGGCTGCCGCAGCAGTCGCCGCCGCTCCCGCCGCCGCCGCGGCCGGTGGCGAGGCCGAGGCCGCTGCCGAGAAGGATGAGTTCGACGTGGTGATGACCAGCTTTGGCGACAACAAGGTGAAGGTGATCAAGGCGGTGCGCGGTGTCACCAGCCTGGGCCTCAAGGAGGCCAAGGAGATGGTCGAGGGGGTTCCGTCCACCATCAAGGAAGGTGCCACCAAGGAGGAGGCCGAGCAGATCAAGAAGGAGCTGGAGGAGGCGGGAGCAACGGTGGAGCTCAAGTAACCGCGTCAGGATCTTCACAACTGAATATCTGCAGTCTGAACGCCAGGGACGGCAATCTGGAATCAAAATGGCTGGTGACCGGAGTCACCGGCCTTTTCCTGCTGGCGGCGCGCCATCCGGGCGGCCGCCGCGGACGATCGACAAGCTGAGGAATACCGATGGCCTACTCTTTCACCGAGAAAAAACGGATCCGCAAGGATTTCGGGAAGCAGCGCAGTATTCTGGATGTGCCCTATCTGCTGGCGATCCAGAAGGATTCCTACCGCAAGTTCCTGCAGCTGGAGGTGGCGCCCAGTGAGCGGGCCGAGCAGGGGTTGCAGGCCGCCTTCAACTCCATCTTTCCCATCGTGAGCTACTCCGGAAACGCTGCCCTGGAGTATGTCGAGTATCGCCTGGGAGAGCCGCTGTTCGATGTCAAGGAGTGCCAGATGCGCGGGGCCACCTATGCTGCGCCACTGCGGGTCAAGCTGCGCCTGGTGATCTATGACAAGGAGACCAAGTACAAGAGTGTCAAGGACATAAAGGAGCAGGAGGTCTATCTGGGAGAGATCCCCCTGATGACCGACAACGGCACCTTCGTCATCAACGGTACCGAGCGGGTCATCGTCTCCCAGCTGCACCGCTCCCCCGGGGTGTTCTTCGAGCACGACAAGGGCAAGACCCACTCTTCCGGCAAGCTGCTGTTCAGCGCCCGGGTGATTCCGTACCGGGGCTCCTGGCTGGATTTCGAGTTCGATCCCAAGGATATCCTCTATGTGCGCATCGACCGGCGCCGCAAGCTGCCCGCCACGGTGCTGCTCCGCGCGCTGGGCTACAGCGTGGAGGAGATCCTGGAGATGTTCTTCGAGACCGACCGGATCCAGATCGGCAAGAAGGGGTTCAGTATCGAGCTGGTGCCCCGGCGGCTGCGCGGCGAGATGCTGGAGTTCGACATCAGCGTAGGCGGCAAGGTGCTGGTGGAGGCCGGGCGGCGCGTTACCGCCCGCCACATCCGGGAGCTGGAGAAGGCCGGGGTGAAGAACCTCGAGGTGCCGGCGGAGTTCCTGGTAGGCAAGGCGCTGGCCAAGGACATGGTGGACGGCGAGACCGGCGAGATCATCGCCTCCGCCAACGACGAGATCACCGAGGAGCTGCTGGAGAGGATGCGTGCCGCCGGCATAAAGGAGTTCCAGACCATCTACACCAACGATCTGGATCATGGCCCCTACATATCGGAGACGCTGCGTCTGGACCAGAGCAGCAACCGGCTGGAGGCGCTGGTGGAGATCTACCGGGTCATGCGCCCCGGCGAGCCGCCCACCAAGGAGTCGGCTGAGAACCTGTTCCAGAACCTGTTTTTCAGCGATGAGCGCTACGACCTCTCGCCGGTGGGGCGCATGAAGTTCAACCGCCGTGTGGGGCGGGAGGAGATTACCGGCCCCGGCACCCTGACCAACGAGGATATCGTGGCGGTGATGAAGGTGCTGATCGACATCCGCAACGGCAACGGCGTGGTGGATGACATCGACCATCTGGGTAACCGCCGCGTGCGCTCCGTGGGGGAGATGGCCGAAAACCAGTTCCGCGTGGGCCTGGTGCGGGTGGAGCGCGCGGTGCGCGAGCGGCTCAGCGTGGCCGAATCCGAGGAGCTGGTGCCCCAGTCCCTGATCAACGCCAAGCCGGTATCGGCCGCCGTCAAGGAGTTCTTCGGCTCCAGCCAGCTCTCCCAGTTCATGGATCAGAACAACCCCCTCTCCGAGGTGACCCACAAGCGGCGCATCTCGGCCCTCGGTCCGGGCGGACTGACCAGGGAGCGGGCCGGCTTCGAGGTGCGTGACGTGCACACCACCCACTACGGCCGGGTGTGCCCCATCGAGACCCCGGAGGGGCCCAACATCGGCCTGATCAACTCGCTGGCGGTCTATGCGCGTACCAACGAGTACGGTTTCCTGGAGACACCCTACCGGCGCGTCGTGGACGGCAGGGTGACCGACGAGGTGGACTACCTCTCCGCCATCGACGAGAGCGAGTATGTGATAGCCCAGGCCAACGCGGCGCTTACCGAGGACAACCGGTTCGCCGACGAGCTGGTCACCTGCCGCCACCGCAACGAGTTCACCATGACCACCCCGGATCGGGTGCAGTACATGGATGTCTCCCCCAAGCAGATCGTCTCGGTGGCGGCCTCCCTGATCCCGTTCCTGGAGCACGACGACGCCAACCGCGCCCTGATGGGCTCCAACATGCAGCGCCAGGCGGTGCCCACCCTGCGGGCCGACAAGCCGCTGGTGGGAACCGGCATGGAGCGGGTGGTGGCCATCGACTCCGGCGTTACCGTGGTGGCGCGGCGCGGCGGGGAGATCAACTCGGTGGATGCGGGGCGCATCGTGGTACGGGTCAACGATGACGAGACGGTGCCGGGCGAGCCGGGGGTGGACATCTACAACCTCACCAAGTACACCCGCTCCAACCAGAACACCTGCATCAACCAGCGCCCCCTGGTGAAGCAGGGCGACAGGGTGGAGCGCGGCGACGTGCTGGCGGACGGCCCCAGCACCGACATGGGGGAGCTGGCCCTGGGCCAGAACCTGCTGGTGGCCTTCATGCCCTGGAACGGCTACAACTTCGAGGACTCCATCCTGCTCTCCGAGCGGCTGGTGCAGGAGGATCGTTTCACCTCCATCCATATCGAGGAGCTGACCTGCGTGGCGCGCGACACCAAGCTGGGGGCCGAGGAGATCACCTGCGACATTCCCAACGTGGGGGAGGGGGTGCTCTCCAAGCTGGATGAGTCGGGCATCGTCTATGTGGGTGCCGAGGTGAAGCCGAACGACATCCTGGTGGGCAAGGTTACCCCCAAGAGCGAAACCCAGCTCACTCCCGAGGAGAAGCTGCTGCGCGCCATCTTTGGCGAGAAGGCGTCGGATGTGAAGGACACCTCCCTGCGGGTCCCGGCCGGCATGAACGGCACCGTGATCGACGTGCAGGTATTCACCCGCGACGGGGTGGAGAAGGACGCCCGCGCCCAGGCCATCGAGGAGGCGGAGCTGGACCGGTTCCGTCAGGATCTGAAGGATCAGCTGCGCATCGTGGAGGAGGACTCCTACGCCCGCATGCGGAGCATGCTGCTGGGCAAGGTGGCGGCGGGCGGGCCTGGCAAGCTCAAGTCCGGCAGCAGGATCACCAAGGAGTATCTGGCCGGCCTGGCGCCGGAGAAGTGGTTCGAGATCCGCCTCAAGAACGATGCCGCCAACGACCAGATGGAGGCCATCCGGGAGCAGCTGCAGACCCTGCGCAAGGAGCTGGATCAGCGCTTCGAGGAGAAGAAGCAGAGGCTGTCCCAGGGGGACGACCTGGCTCCTGGCGTGCTCAAGATGGTGAAGGTATATCTGGCGGTCAAGCGCCGCATCCAGCCCGGCGACAAGATGGCCGGGCGCCACGGCAACAAGGGTGTCATCTCCACCATCGTGCCGGTGGAGGACATGCCCCACCTGGAGGACGGAACCCCGGTGGACATCGTGCTCAATCCCCTCGGCGTTCCCTCACGCATGAACGTGGGGCAGGTGCTGGAGACCCATCTGGGCTGGGCGGCGCGCGGCATCGGGCTGAAGATCGGCGAGATGCTGGAGCAGCAGGCCAAGGTGGCGGAGCTGCGCAAGTTCCTGGAGCGCGTCTATAACAGCAGCGGCAAGAAGGAGGATCTGGACTCGCTGGACGATGCCGAGCTCCTGGAGCTGGCCGGCAATCTGAAGGAGGGCGTGCCGGTGGCCACCCCGGTCTTCGACGGCGCCACGGAGGAGGAGATCAAGTCCCTGCTGGAGCTCGCCGGGCTGCCGGAGTCCGGTCAGACCAGGCTCTACGACGGGCGCACCGGCGAGCCGTTCGACCGGCCGGTAACGGTGGGCTACATGTACATGCTGAAGCTGAACCATCTGGTGGATGACAAGATGCATGCCCGCTCCACCGGCCCCTACAGCCTGGTCACCCAGCAGCCGCTGGGGGGCAAGGCGCAGTTCGGTGGACAGCGCTTCGGCGAGATGGAGGTGTGGGCGCTGGAGGCGTATGGCTCCGCCTATACCCTGCAGGAGATGCTCACCGTGAAGTCCGATGACGTGACGGGGCGCACCAAGATGTACAAGAACATCGTGGATGGCGACCACCGCATGGAGGCCGGCATGCCGGAGTCGTTCAACGTACTGCTCAAGGAGATCCGCGCCCTGGGAATCGACATAGAGCTGGAGCAGCTGGACTGAACAGGCCCTGTATGTCCCGCGCCGGCTGCGGCGCGGGGTGTGTGAATAGAGGATGAGACTTTGAAAGACTTACTGAATCTTCTCAAGCAGCAGAAACAACTGGACGATTTCGATGCCATCCGCATCGGCCTGGCCTCGCCCGACAAGATCCGCTCCTGGTCCTATGGTGAGGTGAAGAAGCCCGAGACTATCAACTACCGCACTTTCAAGCCGGAGCGGGACGGGCTGTTCTGCGCCAAGATCTTCGGTCCGGTAAAGGACTTCGAGTGCCTGTGCGGCAAGTACAAGCGTCTCAAGCACCGCGGCGTAATCTGCGAGAAGTGCGGCGTGGAGGTGACCCAGGCCAAGGTGCGCCGGGAGCGCATGGCGCACATCGAGCTGGCCAGTCCGGTGGCGCACATCTGGTTCCTGAAATCCCTGCCGTCCCGCATGGGGCTGCTGCTGGACATGACCCTGCGCGATATCGAGCGGGTGCTCTACTTCGAGGCCTTCGTGGTGATCGATCCCGGCCTGACCCAGCTGGAGCGGGGCCAGTTGCTCAGCGACGAGCAGTATCTGGATACCGTCGAGGAGTTTGGCGACGAGTTCGATGCGCGCATGGGCGCCGAGGCGATCCAGGAGCTGCTGCGCGGCCTGGATCTGCAGCGTGAGGCCGCCGAGATCCGCGAGGAGATTGCCGGCACCAACTCCGAGACCAAGCTGAAAAAGCTTTCCAAGCGGCTCAAGCTGGTGGAGGCGTTCATCGAGTCCGGTAACAGGCCGGAGTGGATGGTGCTGAACATCCTGCCGGTGCTGCCTCCGGAGCTGCGTCCGCTGGTGCCGCTGGAGGGGGGACGCTTCGCCACCTCCGATCTGAATGATCTCTACCGCCGGGTGATCAACCGCAACAACCGTCTGAAGCGGCTGCTGGAGCTGAGCGCCCCCGACATCATCGTGCGCAACGAGAAGCGCATGTTGCAGGAGTCGGTGGATGCCCTGCTGGACAACGGCCGGCGCGGGCGGGTGATCACCGGCTCCAACCGCCGCCCGCTCAAGTCGCTGGCGGACATGATCAAGGGCAAGCAGGGCCGCTTCCGCCAGAACCTGCTGGGCAAGCGGGTGGACTACTCCGGGCGGTCGGTGATCGTGGTGGGTCCCACCCTGAAACTGCACCAGTGCGGCCTGCCCAAGAAGATGGCCCTGGAGCTGTTCAAGCCGTTCGTGTTCAGCAAGCTGGAGATGCGCGGCCTGGCCACCACCATCAAGGCGGCCAAGAAGCTGGTGGAGCGCGAGGGACCGGAGGTGTGGGACGCGCTGGAGCAGGTGATCCGCGAGCATCCGGTGCTGCTCAACCGGGCGCCCACCCTGCACCGCCTCGGGATCCAGGCCTTCGAACCGCTGCTGGTGGAGGGCAAGGCGATCCAGCTGCATCCCCTGGTGTGCGCCGCGTTCAACGCGGATTTCGACGGGGACCAGATGGCGGTGCACGTCCCGCTCTCCATCGAGGCCCAGCTGGAGGCGCGCACCCTGATGCTCTCCTCCAACAACGTCCTGTCACCGGCCAACGGCGAGCCCATCATCGTGCCCTCCCAGGATGTGGTGCTGGGGCTCTACTACATGACCCGCGAGCAGGTGAACGTGCGCGGTGAAGGTGGCCTGTTCGCTGATCTGGACGAGCTGCAGCGCGCCTATGCCGCTGGTACGGTGGACATCCATGCCCGGGTCAGGGTGAGAGTGCGCGAGGTGCAGATTGACGATGACGGCAACCGTACCGAGCAGACCAGCATCAAGGAGACCGTGGCGGGGCGGGCCCTGCTCTACGACATAGTACCCGAGGGTTTGCCGTTCGAGCTGGTGGATCGGGACATGACCAAGAAGGCCATATCCAACCTGCTCAACAGCGCCTACCGGCGGCTGGGTCTGAAGCACGCGGTGATCTTCGCCGACCGCCTGATGTACACCGGGTTCCAGTATGCGACCGTGGCCGGGGTATCGTTCGGTATCAACGACATGGCGATCCCGGAGGAGAAGGAGGAGATCCTCAGCCGGGCCGAAAACGAGGTGCGCGACATCGAGGAGCAGTTCAACTCCGGCCTGGTGACCAACGGCGAGCGCTACAACAAGGTGGTGGACATCTGGTCCCACACCAACGACCAGGTGGCCAAGGCGATGATGGCGCGTCTCGGCACCGATGTGGTCAAGGATGCCAGGGGCAAGAAGGTGGAGCAGAAATCCATGAACTCCATCTTCATGATGGCCGACTCCGGCGCACGCGGCAGCGCCGCCCAGATCCGCCAGCTGGCGGGGATGCGCGGCCTGATGGCCAAGCCGGACGGATCCATCATCGAGACCCCAATCACCGCCAACTTCCGCGAGGGGTTGAACGTGTTGCAGTACTTCATCTCCACCCACGGGGCGCGCAAGGGCCTGGCGGATACCGCGCTGAAGACCGCCAACTCCGGATATCTCACGCGCCGCCTGGTGGACGTTGCCCAGGACCTGGTAATCACCGAGCAGGACTGCGGCACCAGTGAAGGGCTGGAGATGACCCCGCTCATTGAGGGTGGCGACGTGGTGGAGCCGCTGCGCGAGCGGGTGTTGGGGCGCGTGGTGGCGCGCGACGTGACCCGCAGCGACAGTGACGAGGTGCTCATTCCCGCCGGGACCCTGCTGGACGAATATTGGGTGGAGCGGCTCGAGGAGATGGGTGTCGACCAGGTGGTGGTGCGCTCCGTCATCAGCTGCGAGACCCGCTACGGAGTCTGCGCCGCCTGCTACGGGCGCGATCTGGGCCGTGGTCACCTGGTCAACGTTGGCGAGGCGGTGGGGGTCATCGCCGCCCAGTCCATCGGCGAGCCGGGCACCCAGCTCACCATGCGCACCTTCCACATCGGGGGCGCCGCCTCCCGCGCCGCGGCGGTGAGCGACATCCAGGTGAAGACCAAGGGCAGCGTGCGCCTGCACAACATCAAGCTGGTGGAGCACTCTTCCGGGAACAGCGTCGCGGTGTCCCGCTCCGGGGAGGTCACCGTGCTGGATGAATCCGGCCGTGAGCGGGAGCGCTACAAGGTGCCCTACGGGGCGGTGATCAGCGTCAAGGATGGTGACCCGGTCAAGCCGGGCCAGGTACTGGCCAGCTGGGATCCGCACACCCACCCCATCATCACCGAGGTGGCCGGCAAGGTGCGCTTTGTGGATTTCATCGAGGGGATGACGGTGGATCGCCAGACCGACGAGGTGACCGGCCTCACCAGCCTGGTGATCACCGATCCCAAGCACCGCGGGGCGGCAGCCAAGGACATGCGCCCCATGGTGAAGCTGGTGGACGAGAAGGGCAACGACCTGTGCATCGCCGGCACCGATACCCCGGCCCACTACTTCCTGCTGCCGGGCGCCATCGTGCAGCTGGAGGATGGGGCCAAGGTGGGGGTTGGTGACGTAATCGCCAGGATCCCCCAGGAGACCTCCAAGACCCGCGACATCACCGGCGGTCTGCCGCGGGTGGCGGATCTGTTCGAGGCGCGCAGGCCCAAGGACCCCGCCATTCTGGCCGAGATCTCCGGTATCGTCAGCTTCGGCAAGGAGACCAAGGGCAAGAAGCGCCTGGTGATCACCCCACCCGAAGGGGAGAGCTACGAGACACTTATTCCCAAGTGGCGTCACATAATGGTGTTCGAGGGTGAACATGTGGAGAAGGGTGAAACCATCGTGGACGGCGCCCCCGACCCGCACGACATCCTGCGCCTGCTGGGAGTGGTGGCGCTGGCGCGCTACATAACCAACGAGGTGCAGGAGGTGTACCGCCTGCAGGGCGTGAAGATCAACGACAAGCACATCGAGGTGATAGTGCGCCAGATGCTGCGCAAGGTGGAGATCACCTCGGCCGGCGATACCCGGTTCCTCAAGGGGGAGCAGGTGGAGTACGCCAAGCTCCTGGAGGAGAACGAGCGGGTGGAGGCACAGGGCAAGGTCGCCGCCAGCTACGAACCCATTCTGCTGGGGATCACCAAGGCATCGCTGGCCACCGAGTCGTTCATCTCCGCTGCCTCCTTCCAGGAGACCACCCGGGTGCTCACCGAGGCGGCGGTCAGCGGCAAGGTGGATCGGCTGCGCGGCCTGAAGGAGAATGTCATCGTGGGGCGGCTGATCCCGGCGGGAACCGGCCTGGCCTACCACGAGGAGCGGCGCCGCAAGCGGCAGAGAGAGATCGAGCAGCTGGCGGCCGAGGAGGCCGCTGCGCAGGCGGCGGTGTTTGACAACAGCAGGGAGGGGGGGGAGCAGCCCGCCACACCGGAACCGGCCGAGAAGGAGGCGGTGACGGGCAGCGGCCTGCCGCAGGAGTAGCGCGCGGGCCCTCTGCGCCGCCAGCGACCACTCTTCCCCGGGAGGGGGGGCTGGAGGGTGGTTCGGCGTGGTCAGCGAGGCAACGGTTGGGTTATGGTGAAGGCGCCGCGGATCTCCCCGGCCCTGAAGCCGCGGGCCTTGTCCTCCGGGTAGCGCTCATCCAGCGCGGCAGCCACCTCCGGCCTGATGTTGCTGCCGTGGCACGCTAGGCAGGGCTTCTCTGCAGTGGGGACTGCCTTCATGTAGCGGAATACCCTTTTGCCGTCCTGCTCCACCATCTCGAAGAACTCCATCCGGGCCGGATCCTCTCCGGCCGTCCTGCGCCGCTCGAAGCTCTCCAGCACCGATCTCTCCCAGCGGTCCGGGGCATTGGCCGGATTACGCGGTTTGAGGCTGGTGCGGCCGATCCTCCACCCCTTTTGGGAGGAGTATTGCTGGGCGATGGCGGGGGCCACGGCACTGCAGGCGGTGATCGCCCGCAAGGGTCCCCCCTCGGCCAGGGCGCCCTTGAGCTCCCTCTTCAGGGCCCCAGCAAACTCCTTGATCAACTCCCGGCTGGCCTGCGCCCGCCGCTCCAGATCGGACGCCGATGACTCTGTCGCCGCCGCACTCATGGCCACAAGCATCGGCAGCAGGGCTGCGGCTGCCGCCCGCCGGTCGACAACCGGAGAAAACCGAACCACCGCTATCCCCCTCTCTCCCCGCGACGGGTCTCGATTCCCAACAGGGAGTAGAGGGGGCACCATCCCATCAGTCCGGTGGCGAGGGGTACGATCCCGATCCAGGCCCATGCACCGAGGGTGCCGCTGGCCGCCATCGCCAGCAGCAGCGCCCCCACGGCGATGCGAACTATTTTGTCAGCTCCACCCACATTCACTTTCATCCCGGTATCTCCTTGCCGCATACCCTTACATGATAGAACATGTTGGGAATCTGTCAGCCTGGATTACATCCCTGACCGTAACTATTCAGCTCACCCCTGAAATCCGCCATTTCTGCGTTGAAAAATGGTCATTTACACTCGTAAACTCCCATTTTTCGCCTTGAACTGACGAATTTCAGGGGCGATCTGAACAGTTACCGGCATGTTTCAATACCATGCTGAATAGTTACCCCTGACCGAGGATCATTCGGAACCGGATGGCCTCCGGTAAACGAACACGTCCCAGCTCATGTTGTTGTCGCCCGTCACCAGGTTTCCGGCCCTGGACTGGAACACTATGGTGCCTCCATCGGCGCTGATGACCGGCCTGGTGGACCACCCGTCCGCGTACTCATCCCCCTCAGGCTTCGAGATGAGCGTGGTCTCCCCGGTTTGCCGGTCGAAGAGGAATATGTCGTGCCTCTGGTTGCCCCCTTCAACCAGCTTTTTGCGCATCGCCCGGAACACCACGTAGCGGCCGTCTCCGCTGATGGATGGTTCGGCAGACGGGAGATATTGCCGGCTTGGGATGCGTTCCGGGGGGATGAGCGCGGTCTCGCCCGCGGCGCGATCGCGGAGCAGGATGTCCAGCCCCTGGCCATTGAAACCTTTGTAATCATCAAACAGGTTGCCGTGGTTGGCCTGGAACACCACATAGTTGCCGTCTGCGCTTATGTCCGGGTTGCTCAGGATATCGCCAAACAGCTGCCCCCCTTCGTTGTTGACTGAGGCCAGCTCGGTCCTGCCCGCCCTCCAGTCGCGGACCAGGATATCGGGGTCATTGGCGCCCCCGTCAGGGTGCAGGTTGTAGGCGAGGGAGCGGAACACCACCAAACCGCCGTCACCACTGATGGCGGGGGCCCCGAACAGCGCTCCGGCCACGCCGCTCCGTTTTCTCCCCTCTTCGCCGTTGCTGGAGAGGGAGACGCGGATCACCGATCCATCACTGCGCTGGTACAGGAAGATGTCCGGCCCGCTGTTGGTGTCGTCCGGAACCAGGTTGTGCGCCTCGGAGCGGAACGCTATGTACCGGCCGTCAGCGCTGATTGCCGGATTGTCGGACCGGCCGTTACCCTGGGTACCGTCGCTGGCCACCGATATGCGGGTGGTTTCCCCCGTGTCCCGATCATGCAGGAATACGTCCTCTGAATTATTGGTGTCGTTTGCTACCAGGTTGCTGGCCTGGGACTGGAACGCCACAAAGCGTCCATCGCCACTGATTGACGGGCGTTGCGAGTGGCCGTTACCCGGTTCACCACTGCTGTTGACCGAAACGAGCGTGGTTTCTCCCGTTTCAAGATCGAGGACGAACACATCCTTGACACCGTTGCTGTCAGCGGCCACCACCTGGTCGCTGCCCGATGCGAATGCCACGAAGCGTCCATCGGCGCTGACCGAGAGCTCCCAGGTGGCGTTGCTCTTGGGCAGCTCGTAGCCATCGTGGCCCATCGAGATCCTGGTGATGCGCTGCCCGGGCCGGGATTGGATCAGCTCCACCTTGAACCGGCGGGACGGCTTTCCATCCACCCCACCCTTGTGGGCGGTTACCATTGCATAGTAGGTTTTCCCCGGCTCCAGGGACCGCTCGATGTGCGGAGGGGTGTCGACATTCACCCTGGTCCCCCCATAGCTGGTGTAGTTTTCGGGTGTCAGCCGCGGATCCTCCCCGATGTACAGATAGTACCCCTCCGCGCCGTTGACCGCCTTCCAGCTGAATCGGGCGGAGTCGGTGCTGGCCACCGCCTGGAACTCCCGCGGTCCCTGGGGGTAGGAGACCTCGGACGATGATCCATCCGGCTCGGGCTCCTCCCTCCCGCCGCCGGGGCTGGTGTCATCCGGGGAAGAGGAGTCGGGGCTGGTGTCATCCCCCGTTCCGGCATCGTCCCGGCTCTCTTGCTGGGTCTCCCGGTCGGTGTCCGGGCCGTTACCACCGGAGCTGCCGCCGCTGCAGCCGGCCAGCGCGAGGGCCAGCAGCGCCACGAGCAACGGCACAACACCGGAGATATTGAACAGGCGGCTTTTATCGCGTCCGCAAAGAGTATCTGTTTGTGTCTTTGTTTGTGTCTTCATGACTGGCTCCCCATACCTTTTCCCGGCCCGGAGACCGGTGGATTACCCAACTTGAACAGACCTTCGTAGCAGAATTGTAACACCATTTGATGGACTTGGTTTACCTGTTAGTGATATAAATCCGATATCAGGCGATGTTTGTGAGGGGGATGCCATGAGCGGGCGCAGTTACAGCACGGTGGATCGTCTGCTGATGAACTTCGACGTTGGGTTGCGCACCCTGTTGGGCCGCCCGCCGGTCACCGAGCGCCCCAATCCGGCGGATGCCTGCCAGGAGGTCGAGCTGGATGAGGGCGAGCGCAGGCTTTCGGGACGGCTGATGCGCATCAACCACTCCGGAGAGGTGTCGGCGCAGGGGCTCTACCAAGGGCAGGCGCTGACCGCCCGGTTGCCGGAGGTGCGCGACAAGATGGAGCGGGCCGCGCTGGAGGAGAACGATCACCTGGTGTGGTGCGAGCAGCGCGTCCGGGAGCTGGGCACCCATACCAGCCTGCTCAATCCGGTATGGTATTTTGGTTCCCTGGCCATCGGCGCGGTGGCCGGCGCTGCCGGTGACAGATGGAGTCTGGGATTCGTGGCGGAGACGGAGCACCAGGTGATCCGCCATCTGGATGAACATCTCTCCCGGATGTCACCGCGTGATGCGAAAAGCCGTGCGATTCTGGAGCAGATGAAGCTGGATGAGGGGCATCACGCCACCGTGGCGCTCCACGCCGGCGGTGCCGAGCTGCCGTTCCCGGTGAAGCTGATGATGGGAGCGATGTCCAAGGTGATGACCCGCACCACCTACTGGATCTGAACCGGGAAGATAACGATTGCGCCGGCTTCATAGCCAAGGCGGGAAATACAGATGGGCCGGCGCGGGAGGCGCCCCGCCCATCCACCGTTTCCCGGGAGGCAACTATTCAGCATGGTATTGAAACAGGCTGGTAACTGTTCAGATCGCCCCTGAAATTGGTCAGTTCAAGGCGAAAAATGGGAGTTTACGAGTGTAAATGACCATTTTTCAACGCAGAAATGGCGGATTTCAGGGGTGAGCTGAATAGTTACCCCGGGAGCAGGTTATGTGAACTCTCCCAGCTGGTTAAAGCGTGCAGCGAGCAGGTAGTAGAAGGTGACGCGGGACTTGCGCTTCTCTGCCGACATCTTCTGGCATACCTCGGCGATCGCTGCATCCAGCTGGTCGTCGCTTTCGGTGCGGCCCAGCTTCTTCTTCAGGAAGCTCTCCCGAACCCGCTTCAGCTCAGATGGATCAGAGCAGGAGACAAGGGATGCATCCTTGCTCCGCAGGGCGATGCCCAGGTGCTTGACGATTCCGTTGATGGCCGCTTCATCTGCGACGGCGGTGTACTTCTTGATGTTTGCTGCATAGTCATTACTCATGGAACACACTCCTGTTGGTCTTGTTTATCTCCGCAGGATCGCTCGATCCAGGGGGAAGGGGCGGATCTCCACTCCGTGATCCCCCCATCGGGCAGTAACCATGCCACTACATATTGTATTGTCAGGGCAACCAGCAGTAAAGGGGCCTTCAGGGTGATCCGGGCCGCGGCGGCGTAACCGCGTTCCATGTGTGCCCCCCTGAAGGACGCTTCACCGTAGATTTCCCCGGTGTGTGCTGAACAAGTCTTGGTGATTTGCTACGCTCAGGGTCAGCAACCTAGTACTCCGTCAAGGTAATAAATTCAGGAAGCTCTTCCTCAAATTGTGTGGGTGAAATGGTAAATCACCGCGTAGCGGCTCCGTCCTTGACAGGCAGAATGCACGCCACATACTCGGTAGCCAGAAGGGGATTGGGGCCGTCTGGCCGGGGAGTGGCGGGTATCCACCGCCTGTGCCAATTGCAACTGCTCCGGCT
>WFXP01000082.1 GCA_015490535.1 Gammaproteobacteria bacterium | reverse complement strand
GTTCCCCCACTGCACCCCCCCCACCCTGGTGACCCGGAACGAGCAGCAGTTGCGGAAGTTCATCACCGACCAGGAGGACGCCGTTCTCAAGCCGCTGGATGGCATGGGCGGTGCCTCCATCTTCCGCCTGCGCGCCGGTGATCCCAATATCACGGTGACCATCGAGACTCTCACCCGTAACGGCAGCCGCTACGCCATGGCGCAGCGCTATCTCCCGGAGGTGGCGCAGGGTGACAAGCGTATCCTGCTGATTGACGGTGAACCGCTCCCCCATCTCCTGGCGCGCATCCCCGCACCCGGCGAGACCCGCGCCAACCTGGCCGCCGGCGGCACCGGCCACGCCCGGCCGCTCGGCGAGCGGGACCGCTGGATCTGCGCCCAGGTGGGCCCGGCGCTGCGTGAGCGGGGACTGCTGTTCGTGGGGCTGGACGTAATAGGGGACTATCTGACCGAGATAAATGTCACCAGCCCCACCGGGGCGCGCGAGCTGGAGCGCCAGTGCGGAATTTCGGCGGCGCAGCGGCTGATTGAGTGCGTGGCGGACCGCCTGAAATGAAGATGCTGCGCCGGTCGCTTCTGCTTCTGCTGCTGTTACCGGGGCTCATCTCCTGCGGCGGTTCCCAGCCCTCCCTGCACCGGGCGCAACTGTTGAGTCTCGGTACCCTGGTGGATGTCAGCCTGTGGGGGGCCTCACCCCGGCAGATCACGGAGGCGGAACGGATCATCCAGGAGGAGCTGGACCGGATCCACACCACCCTGCATGCCTGGCAGCCGGGGCCGCTGATGGAGGTAAACCGCCGCCTGGCAGAGGGCTCCTGGTTCCACTGTCCGCCGGAGATACTGCCTCTCATCGAGCAGGGCAAACGGCTCTACCGCAGCAGCGGCGGACTGTTCAACCCTGCCATGGGACGGCTGGTGGGGCTATGGGGGTTCCACAGTGACGACCTGCCCGGCGGACCGCCCCCCTCCGCCGACGAGATCGACAGGTTTCTGGCGAACCTGCCGGGAATGGAGGCCATCGAGATAAAGGGTGAGCAGATCCGTGGCACCAATCCCGCCCTGCAGCTGGATTTCGGCGCCTTCGCCAAGGGCTACGCGGTGGACCGCATCATCGAGCGGCTGCGATCCATCGGTATCCGTAACGCCATAGTCAACGCCGGGGGCGACCTGCGCGCCATCGGCAGGCACGGCGAGCGGGCCTGGAGGATCGGGATCCGCCAGCCGCGGGGCGAGGGGGTGCTGGCCTCGCTGGAACTGGGCGAGGACGAAAGCGTCTTCACCTCCGGCGACTACGAGCGGTTTTACATCTACCAGGGCAAGCGCTATCACCATATACTGGATCCGCGCACCGGAGCCCCGGCGCGCGGAGCAAGCTCGGTGACCGTGGTTCACCGGGAGGCGGCCGAGGCGGACGCCGCCGCCACCGCGCTGTTCGTGGCCGGACCCCAGGGGTGGCAGGATGTGGCCCGCCGCATGGGGATTGAACAGGTGATGCTGGTGGACGATAAGGGGAATGTATGGATGACCCCGGCGATGGCCGCGCGCATCCGCTTCGAAACGGCACAGAAACCGCGCGTAACAATCAGCGAGCAGCCATGAACACTCCACTCGTCACCCGCGGCGACTGGCTGGTCCTGGGGGCCAGCCTGCTGCTGCTCGCATGGCTCTATGCAACCTTGTGGAGCAGCGGCGGCGAAACCGGCGGCCAGCTGCACATACTGGTGGACGGCCGGGAGCTGCCCCCCATCTCCCTGCAGCAGGAGCGAACCCTGGCCATTGACGGCAGCATCGGCACCAGCACCCTGCGCATCGAGAATGGCCGGGTCCGCTTCCTCTCCTCGCCCTGCCCGGGACAGCAGTGCGTTCACACCGGCTGGCTCAGCCACGGCGGCGAGTTCGCCGCCTGCCTGCCCAACAGGATAGCCCTGCAGATCGGCGGTGACGAGGGACGCTTCGACACCATCAATTTCTGATCCGGATGCCAGCCACCCGCCCCTCCCACGCCGCCGGACACACCCTCACCACCACGGTCGAGGACCACCGCATCGCCTGGCTCGCCGCCCTGGCCATCACCATCCACCTGGCCGAGAGCGCCCTCCCCAGCCCGTTGCCCGGGGTCAAGCCGGGACTGGCCAACATCGTCACCATCGCCACCCTGTTTCTCTACGGATGGCGCACCGCGGCATGGGTGGTCTCCCTGCGCGTAATCGTCGGCAGCCTGCTGCTGGGCACCTTCCTCTCCCCCACCTTCGCCCTGAGCTTCAGTGGCGCCGTCGCCAGCCTGGCGGCTCTGGGGCTGGCCGGTCTGGTGGTGCGATCGGGCCTGGGGCCGGTGGGTTACAGCCTGCTGGCGGCCATGGCGCACATGGCGGGGCAGTTCGCCGTCGCCTACTGGCTGTTCATCCCCCATCCCGCGCTTTTGCGGCTGTTTCCGCTGTTGATGAGCGCGGCGGTGCTATTCGGGCTGCTGAGCGGTATAATCGTGGCAACCATGCTGAGACGGCTCCCATGACGGCGGATATATCGTCCACATCCATCTCCTCCACCGACAGGCTCGGGCTCACCCTGTTCCTGGCCATCGCCCTGCACATGATTCTGATCCTGGGGCTCTCCTTCGATCTGGAGCTGCTGGCGGATCCGGAGGAGAGCCCCCTGCCCACCATGGAGATCACCCTGGTGCACAGCCGCAGCGAGGAGGCGCCGGAGCAGGCCGACTACCTGGCCCAGGCCAACCAGCGCGGGGGCGGCAACAGCCCGGAGAAGGCGCGCCCCTCGAGCCCCAACTTCAACCCGCTGCCGATCCCCCGGGAGGGGGACGCGCCGCTCACCCAGCAGGAATCATCCCCACCCCGGAAGCAGGAGCCGCTGCCCCCGATGCAGCTTATGACCGCCGAGCAGGCGGAGCGCACCGTCCCCGAGCTGGAGGAGAAGCGCGACACGGCGACCCACCCGGACCGTCCCAACGCCGCCGAGCTGATGGAGAGCAGCCGCGAGCTGGCCAGCCTGGACGCGGAGAT
>WFXP01000081.1 GCA_015490535.1 Gammaproteobacteria bacterium | reverse complement strand
GGAGAGGGGAGGGGAGTTCAGCGATCTGTTTGACTTCTGCCGGCGCCTGGATCTGAAAAAGGTCAACCGCCGGGTGCTGGAGGCGCTGATCCGCGCCGGGGCCATGGACAGCCTGGGACCCAACCGCGCCACGCTGATGGAGGCCCTGCCGGACGCCATCCGTATCGCCGAGCAGTATCTGCGCGACACCGCGGTGGGGCAGAGCGATCTGTTCGGCATCTGCGACAGCGGTGCGCCGGCGGCGGGCGGCAGGTACCGGGTGCGGCAGGAGTGGGAGGAGGAGCAGCGCCTGCGCGGCGAGAAGGAGACCCTGGGACTCTACCTGACCGGCCATCCCATCGAGCGCTACCTGCCGGAGCTGAAGCAGTTCATCAGCTCGCGCCTTGTGGACATAAAACCCACCCGCAACCAGGTGATAACCGTGGCGGGGCTGATAGTGGCGCTCAGCACCCGCAACAGCAAGCGCGGGGGCAAGCTGGCGTTTCTCACCCTGGATGACCGCAGCGGCCGGGTCGAGCTGGCGGTGTTTCCCGAGGAGTACGAGCGTTACCGCGAGCTGCTGGTGAAGGATCGGCTGCTGGTGGTGGAGGGGGATGTGAGCGTGGACGACTTCTCCGGCGGCTATCGCATCAGCGCCCGGGAGATCTACGACATGGAGCAGGCCCGCGCACGCTGGGCCAGGCGGCTGGTGGTATCGGTGGAGCAGGAGAGGGCCGGCAACGGTTTCATGGATGCCCTGGCCAGGACTCTCGAGCCTTTCCGCGAGGGGGGGTGCCCGGTGGCCATAGACTACCGCCGCGCCGACGCCAGCGCCGCCCTGCAGCTGGGGGAGTCGTGGCGGGTACGGCCCGCCGACGTGCTGCTGCGGAAACTGGCGGAGCTGGCCGGAGAGGACCGGGTGCGGCTGGAGTACTGAATCCCGATGCGGTAATGCGGGCCTGATCCCGAAGCGGGCGGGCCGGCGGCGGGTGTGTGATCATCGCTGTCCGGAGTTTCTCCTGTCGCCGATGGCCTCGAGCAGGCGGGTAATGTCGGCGCTGGCGCCATGTTGGGCGGCGATCTTTGCCAGATAGCGCTGCGCATCGTCCAGATCGCCCTGTGCCGCCAGCGCGCGAGCCAGCCCCATCTTGCCCAGCGGTCGGTGGGGCAGGATCTCAACCACCCTTCTGAAGTCCTGCTCGGCCTGTTCGAAGAGTCCCACCTGCAGCAGGAGATTGCCCCGCGTCAGAAGCGCCAGGGTATTGGTGTCATCCCAGGCGATCTCCTCGCTGAGCACCTGAAACAGCCGCTCCATGTCATCCTCGCAGGTGGTGTGGATCTGGGTTCGCATGGCATGTTCCACGAAATAGAGACCGAAGCTGGCCACCGATGCGTCAATCATCCTTGTGGCCCCGGCGCAGTCGCGCTGCTCGAACGAGAGGATGGCATCGCGCAGCAGCCAGTTCCCCTTTACATAGCTGGAGTAGAACAGGAGCGTAATGGAGAGATAGAGAATGCCGAGCCCCGCGCCGATGGAGAGCCGGTTGCGGCCGGGAACCATGGTTCGGGTGTCGTGCTGCTTCATGTACAGCCCCGATATCAATCCCATCCATAACCAGAACTGCAGGGCGGATGAGGGTTTGTGAAGGGGAAAATCGAACAGGGAGTGGGTGGCGCTCGCTATCAGCGCCAGGGATAGCCCGAGGATGAGGATTCTGGTACGGGCGCTGCTGGATGGTGACTTGATCAGCACCCAGGCCATGTAGAGTACGTAGCCGAATATGACCAGGGAGAGAATGCCGCCCACAATGCCCAGCTCGACGAACGCCTGCAGCGGGTCGTTGTGCAGACGGGCAAAATTGTTGTGCTCATCGGAGCGCTCGATCACGATTGGATGGTTGGTGTAGGGGCGAAAGGCCTTTCGGAAGGAGCCGTAACCACTTCCCAGCAGGGGGTTTTCCATGATGAGTTCCAGCGAATTCCGGTAGGCGTACAGCCTGTGGGCGGAGGAGTCATCCAGTTTTCCGCCGTCGAGCGTGATGCGGCCCGCCAGCATTTCATCAATCTTCCCAGGAACGAGAGATATGGCGACCGCCGTAATGACCGCGGCGAGCAGCGGCCATCTGCCATCCCGGACCCTGCCGGCCAGCTCCCTTCCGCAGACCCCCTTGAGCAGCGCCCCCAGCAGAACGGCCCCGGCGACCGCCAGCCCCACCCACGAGCCCCGGGTCTTGGACTCGAGGATGAACGCCAGGAGCAGTGCGAAGGCGACCGCCGCGAGCCACTGTCGGGGTCTGTCCCGGAACAGGAGGATCAGGCAGAGCGCCACCGGGAGTATGAGGTCGAAATAGAGCGCGGCGTGGTTCTTGAAAAGAAAGGTTGATCCCATCGTGAAGCCGTCGCGAAAACCCAAGGGGTTGATTCCCCAGTTCTGGAGCAGGCCGATCAGCGCCGCCACCGAACCCGCAGCGGTGGAGACAACGGCCAGCAGGAGTATGGATCTTTGCGAAGAGATCTGGGTTGCCAGCAGGAACAGGATGACGAGGCCCCAGAACGGGACTATCTCTATGAGATAGTTGCTGTGATCCGCGTTCCACAGGGAGGATATGGAGGCGAGAAGGAGCAGGCCCGCCACCAGCAGCTGAACCGGATGCCAGGTTACGGGAAGGGCCGCTCGTCCCGCCCGAAACGCCCAATAGACCAGGGCCATGGCGGCCACTATCGAGAACAGGGCGTAGCGCGGCAGATGAGAGGGGTTGTGCAGGGGTTCAAAGTAGAGTAAGGGGGAGATTCCGGCAAGCAGCAGGAGTGGGAGTAACGGTTTGTTTCTCTCGTCTGTATCGCGCATCATGATGGTATTCGGCTGTCTGGCTACGGTTTTTTGCGGCTCCATCCGGATTTGCGGCCGCTGTGGCGAAAGTTTGAGGAAAATTCGTGGGTAACTATCCAGCTCACCCCTGAAATCCGCCATTTCGGCGTTGAAAAATGGTCATTTACACTTCGTAAACTCCTTTTTCGCCTTGAACTGACCAATTTCAGGGGCGATCTGAACAGTTACCAGCCTGTTTCAATACCATGCTGAATAGTTACAATTCGTGGCAGCCACCCGCTCACGACGGATCTGCCTGTTGGCGGCGGGGGGGTGTGGCGAACGCACCGGTCGCGTCGCCCGTGGTGTGTGCCTTACTGGAGCAGTCCGCTGCGCAGATCGGGGTAGCGCAACGTTATCCCCAGTTCCCGCAGCATCTTGCCGTTGTCGACGCGCCGCGATTCATCTAGATAGGAGAGCATGGCGGGAGAGAGCTGTTTCTCTGCCTCCTCCCGGGTGATCTCGGGGCAGCGGGGCAGGCCGAGGGCATCGGCGACGGCGTGAAAATAGTCGGTCATGGTGCTCTGCTGGCCGTCGGTAACGTTGTAGAGGGTGCTTTCGGTGCGGCGATGGCCGGCGGCGACACAGACGTGTGCGAGATCGTCGGCATGGATGCGGTTGGAGAAGGGGGATTCGCTCTGGCGGAGGACCGGACGGCGCTGGCGGATTGCCGTCACCGGCAGCCGCTCCCGGCTGTAGATGCCGCCGACCCGCAGGATCACCACCGGAACGCCCCTTTCTCCACTCCAGCGTTGCAGCCTCTGTTCCGCATCCAGGCGGCGCCTGGCGCGCGCCGTCCGCGGGGCGGGCGGCGTGGCCTCGTCCACCCGGCTGCCGCGCTGATCTCCGTAGACCCCCGTGGTGCTGATATAGATGATCTTTCGCGGCGGATCTTCGGGGGAGAGGC
>WFXP01000080.1 GCA_015490535.1 Gammaproteobacteria bacterium | reverse complement strand
GCCTTGACCACAGCAACCCCTACCCATAGCAAGGGTCATGACGCCATCACTACCGTATGAGCTGAAACCATCTGTTGAATTCGCAGTGGCCGACAGTGGGACCGAGATCAGCAGGGCCAGGGTTACCACCACAACAAATCTACCCAACGCTTTCATACTAAACATGACTACCTCTCCAAAAATCAGAAAAAAATCGGAAAAGAAAAAAAGAGAAGCCGCGGTTCAGCTACCCGCGTAGAAAAAGACAGCTATCAGGAAAAGGGGGGTTATCGTGATGCGGGCAAGAGCATCAAAGAGAGGCAATCTAGAAATATTTACAGCTTCATATTTTACGTTTTTCTGAATGTATAACGGGGAGGGAGGGTGCTTGCTCGATGAGGATTGATGCATCCTGCTTGCGCACCCCATCCTTTTTTCGGTTCCCTCCGTTGCAAATCGATCCGGCGATCCCGGCTCCTTTTTCCGGCTCGCCCATCCAAGTATAGCCTACAACCAGGAAAACACCTAATCAGGATGCAACAATTCAGCTCGCCCCTGAAATACACCGTTCCTGCGTAGAAAAAAGCTGGTTATTTACCCTCGTAAACTCACATTTTCCGCCTTGAACCGACCAATTTCCGGGGCGACCTGAACAGTTGCCGAACCGGGCCTTCCCCAAATCGTGTGGGTAAAATGGTGCATCATCCTTGACGGGCGGAATGCACGCCCGAGAGAATGGTCGGCGGAAGGGGATTGGGGACACTTTGGAATTGGCCGGATCACTTGCAATTCGCGCAGCTAGTGGATATTCCGGTGATCTCCAGCCAGACTTCCCCAATCCTCTTCCGGCTACCCGAGTATGTGGCGTGCGTTCCGCCCGTCAAGGATGATGCACCATTTGTAACTATTCAGCATTTAAAACAGGCTGGTAACTGTTCAGATCACCCCTGAAATTGGTCAGTTCAAGGCGAAAAATGGGAGTTTACGAGGGTAAATGACCATTTTGCAACGCAGAAATGGCGGATTTCAGGGGTGAGCTGAATAGTTACCACCATTTTACCCACGATTTGGGGGATACCCACCGAACGCAAGGCTCAGGGGCGGCGGGATAGCGCCGACGTCCCTTGGAGCCTATTGTTAGGATTAATATATCTGCCAATAATTCCATATAATAGGGCAATGGTTGTCCCAACTATTGACACCGATAACAACAGAACCCAAACACCACCACTATCTTTTACATCTGGAGCTAACAGTATAATTGGCACCATAACGCCTAAAGTAGCAATGAAGCTGTACATTTGTCGCCCATATATACTTGACAGCTCACGAAGAAACGCTGAAATTCCTGCCATAACACTAATGATTGTTATTTTAAATATTGCGGTATCAGTCACAATTAAAAAAAGCATAGTGGCAAAACCAAACACAACAAGATAGATGCGCCAGCATTTAGACCAGTGACTCCATTCTTGGGAAGCTAACGCCGCTTCTTTTTCTATCATCTTCATTGGTGGAAATCCTAACTATCTCATACCATGCTGAAGAGCCATATCAGGATCGGATTTTTTTGTCATCAATCCAGTTGTTGCACTGGCGGGGTTGAAGCCACGCCAACCGGCCGGCACAAAAAAAGGGGGAGTCTCCTCCCCCTTTTTCTCCGTTCAATACCCGCTCACAACAGAGGCGTATCAATCTTCAGAGTGAGTTGTATTGATCAATTTCATTATTCTGACCGCAAGCACGACAACTATTACTATCGATACTACTACTGTAAGAATAGAGCCAATAACGACTGCATCCATAGCCAACCCCTTTCAATGTTTGTGTGCATCCGCCGGGGCGAAACTCAACCGCCCCGGCGATTCGTACCCTGCCTGCTTGTGAGTGTAACCGTGCACCGGGATGCGTCACTGCCCCCCGCCCAGTTTATAGACATAAACCGCCAGCTTGTTGATGTCGGTTTCACTCATCTTGCCACTGAACTTCGGCATTACAGCGTTACGCGTCTTCGGATCTTTTTGATCATTGACACCATGGGCAATGGTATAGGCTATCGCCTCCTCGGTGCCGGGAGAGAAGCGCCAAATGCCATCGGTAAGATTGGCAGCCCCCAGGGCGGTCATCCCCTTTCCTTCCGGTCCGTGGCAGGCAAAGCATTTCCCCTTCCCGGAATAGAGCTCCTTGCCCGGGGCATACTCCCCCCCTTCGCTCAGCGCCTTGACATGCTTGGCAAGATCCGCGATCTCCTGCTCGCTCAGCGTGCCTGCATGGGCCGGCATGTTGCCACGCCTGCCGTTGGCGATGCTTGTCACGATATCCTCGATCTTGCCTCCGTAGAGCCAGTCATCGTCCACCAGCACCGGGAAATTGGGGTTCCCCGCACCTCCCGTGCCGTGACATCCCGCACAGTTGTCGCCAAACAGCACCTTGGCGGAACGGACCACATACTGGGTCAGCTCGTCGTCGGCCAGAATGGCTGCCGCGGACATGCCCGACAGGCGGTTTTCATACTTGGCTCTGGACCTCTCGATAGCCTGCATGTCCTCCTTCAGCTCCTTGATGGAGGTCCAGCCTATGATCCCCTTGAAATGGCTGTTCACCAAAGGTATGGAAGGATACATCACGAAGTAGACAACCACCATCACAATGCTGGCCCAGAAACCGATCATCCACCACTTGGGTGGTTCATTCAGCAACTCGGCCAGATTGTCGTCCCATACATGCCCGGTAGTGGGAACTTTGTACGGATTGGTTTTTTCACTCATCTCTTTTCCTCCGATTCGAAACGGCTTTCATCCAGCGGGATGTTTTTCTTCGCTTCCAGATACTCCCGATTCGCGGGATGAAACACGTAAATGTACGCTACTATCATCAGGATAAAGACGACCACCGTCGTGACCAGACCTATCCAGTCGTTCAGGGTCAGGGCCGCCCAATCCGTATGAAAGTACTCCGCCAGACTACTCACGATAATCCACGCCTTCTTCGAAGCTCACCATGGTTCCCAGCACCTGCAGGTATGCCACAATCGCATCCAGCTCGGTCTTGCCCTCCACCTCGGCCGCGGCGCCGCTGAAATCGGCGCCATAGTCGTCGGCGGTATAGGGGACCCCGAGAGTGGCCATGGCGGCCACCGTCTTCACCGCCCTCTGACCATCAACCATCCTCTCCGCCAGCCACGGGTAGTTGGGCATGACCGACTCCGGCACCAGGGAGCGCGGCGCGATCAGGTGCTGGCGCTGCCACTCGTCGGAGTACTTGCCACCCACCCGGGCCAGGTCGGGACCGGTGCGCTTGGAGCCCCACTGGAATGGATGATCGTACATGGATTCGGACGCCAACGAGTAGTGCCCGTAACGCTCCTTCTCATCCCGGAACGGACGGATCATCTGGGAGTGGCAGAGATAGCACCCCTCCCTGATATATACCTCCCTCCCCATCAGTTCCAGCGCGGTGTAGGGACGGATTCCGTCCCCCGGCTTCCAGTCTGCAAGGGTCTGCCCCGGCTTGCGTTGCCACACGATCTCGGGATGCTGGTTGTGCTCCATGGTCCCCTTAAGGTAGAAGAGGGGCACGATCTCCACGAGACCACCAACCGAGAGCAGTATGGCCAGCATGAGAAACATGACAAAGACATTGCTCTCGATCTTGTCCTGAAGTTTTGTTGAATGGGTTCTGTCTGACATCGTTCTACTCCTCCTCGCCATCACGCCCTTGCCGGGGCGCCGACACCACGGGTTGCGCTGGCCATGCGGATGGTCATGACGATATTGAACAGCATGATCGCACCGCCCAACCAGTAAATGGCACCCCCGACCGCACGCATCACATAGTAGGGATGCATGGCCGCAACGGACTCGGCGAAGGTGTAGCTCAGGGTACCGAAGGCGTCATAGTCGCGCCACATCAGGCCCTGCATGATACCGGAAACCCACATGGCCACGATGTAGATCACCGCGCCTATGGTGGCCAGCCAGAAGTGCAGGTTGACCAGCTTGGCGGAGTACATCTCGGTGTTCCACAGCTTCATCACCATATGGTAGATGGCTCCGGCCGCAACCATCACAACCCACCCCAGGGCCCCGGAGTGCACATGGCCGATGGTCCAGTCGGTGTAGTGGGAGAGGGCGTTGACGGTCTTGGAGGACATCACCGGCCCTTCGAAAGTGGACATGGCGTAGAAGGCCAGGGACATCACCAGGAAACGCAGCACGTAGTCGGTGCGCAGCTTGTCCCAGGCACCGGAGAGGGTCATCATGCCGTTCACCGCGCCACCCCAGGAGGGGATGATCATGGCCAGGGAGATGGCGGCCCCCAGGGAACCGGTCCAGTCAGGCAGGGCGGTGTACTGCAGGTGATGGGCTCCCAGCCATACGTAGCCGAACATGAGTGCCCAGAAGTGGATAACCGAGAGGCGGTAGGAGAACACCGGCCGGTTGGCCTGCTTGGGCACGAAGTAGTACATAATGCCCAGGAAGCCGGCGGTCAGATAGTAGCCCACCGCGTTGTGGCCCCACCACCACTGGATCATCGCATCCTGCACCCCGGAAAACACGGAGTAGGACTTGAACAGGCTCACCGGGATCGCCAGGCTGTTGACCACGTGGAGGTAGGTGATCATCACCATCATGCCCAGGAAGAACCAGTTGGAGACGTAGATATGGGAGGTCTTGCGCTTGGCGATGGTCATCACGAAGTTGAACGAGTAACAGAGCCATGCCACCGCAATCAGCAGATCAAGCGGCCACTCCAGCTCTGCGTACTCCTTGCCCTGGGTGAGACCCAGGGGCAGGGTGATAACCGCCGAGACTATGATGAAGTTCCACAGGAAGAAGGTGAACCACGCCAGCTTGTTGCTCCATAGTGGAACCCCGCAGGTGCGTTGCACAGTGTAGAACGCGGTTGCCATCAGCGCGCAGCCACCGAAGGCAAAGATCACCGCGTTGGTGTGCAGCGGACGCAACCGGCCGAAAGTCAACTCGGCGATGTCGAAGTTCAACACCGGCCATGCCAGCTGCGCGGCAATGAGGACACCCACCAGGGTACCCACAACCAAATAGACGACCGCCATGATGGTGAACCATCTGACGACATCGAAATGATATTTCTCTGTCGCTTCCACGAGTAGTCTCCTCCGTTTCTAGAAAATGGCGCCGATCACCCGAAAAAACACCGCCTGCACTCGAGCATGAATGATCCAGGTGGGGAACTTTTTCGGGTGCCGGCCCTCTACTTAGTGATACGGCTGTTATGGTAGTTAATGTCTAATGGCATGACAAGTGTGGTATTTGACATAATTCAAGAAAACTTGCCGGTTTTGTAAATAAGCCATTGCCGTTCAGCCTTTCTGCTTCCCACCCAGGGAGAGCGGCGCCAGCACCGCTCCGATATCGAGCGACTCGCTCACCTGCTCCGCCACCCCTCCGGGAAGATGGGGCACGCTCCCCAGAAAACGGCCCGGAAGCATCCGGCACAGGGTCTCCAGATTCTCCTCCGCACACTCCATGCGGGGCTGCGCCATGTTGGCTATCCAGCCCGCCAGCGGGACGCCGTGGGCCGCGATGCTCTGCACCGTCAGCAGGGCGTGGTTGAGGCAGCCGAGCCGCATCCCCACCACCAGCACCACGGGCAAACCGAGCCGGACCGCCAGATCCGCCATGGTTTCGGTTTCATTCAGCGGCACCAGCCAGCCGCCGGCCCCCTCCACGACACAGATGTCGGAACCGCTGGAGATGCGGCGGTACAGCCTCTCTATCCGGCGCGGATCGATGACCACCCCCTCCCGGGCGGCGGCGATGTGGGGGGCTATGGCCGGCCGGAAGGTATAGGGATTCACCACTTCGTAGGGAAAATCGCAGTCGCTGTGGACCGCGAGCTGCAGGGCATCCCTGTTGCGCAGGCCTAACCGCGTGGGTTCGCTGCCGCTGGCCACCGGCTTCATGGCGGCGGTGCGCAGCCCGGCCCTCCGGAATCCCGCCAGCAGCGCACATGAAACCAGGGTCTTGCCCACCCCCGTGTCGGTGCCGGTGACAAACACCCCCTTCACGGACGGCGCCTCCCAAGGGCGGTGCGCAGCTGCGCCAGCGGTATGGCATCCCGCTGCTTCCCGGCGCGCTGCGCCACGCCCGGCTCCGGCGCCCAGGCGTGACCGTATATGACCTCGTAGGTGGCGGGCAGCACGCCATCCCGGCGCCAGCCCTCATAGGCATCCACCAGCGCGGCGAATCTCCCCTTGCCGGTGAGGCCGCGCTGCCGTCCGGCGGTGGCATTGTGCGCCCCCAGCATCTTCAGATCACGCATCAGATCCCGAACCTTGGCGTAGGTCAGGGTGAAGGTTTCGCTGTCCACCACCGGATCGGCGAAGCGGCTCTCGAGCAGCAGATCCCCCACCCGTTGCATCTCCGCAAACGCGCTCACATGGGTATATCCATCCACCTCCCCCCAGCAGAGACGCAGCTCCCTGAGGGTATCCGGCCCGAAGGTGGTGAACATCAGCAGGCCACCCGGCCGCAACACCCGGCGCAGCTCGCCGAAGGCCCGCTCCGGGGCGGGGCACCACTGCAGCGTGAGGTTGGAGAACAGCAGATCCACGCTGCCGTCGGCGACAGGCAGCTGCTCCATGTCCGCCACCACGAAATGGTGCCGCCCCAGCAGGCGCTCCCATACCGTCGCCCGCTCCGCCGCCCGCACCACCATGGCGGGCGCCAGATCCGCGGAGATCAGCTCCGCCCTGGGGTAGCGCCTGCGGAGCAGATGGCTGCAGTAACCGGTACCGGCGCCGATATCCAGGATACGGCGCGGGCACAAGCGGATCAGCTCCATGCGATCCAGCATGCGCTCCCCCACCTCGCGCTGCAGCACCGCCACCTCGTCGTAACACGCCGCGGCCCGGTCGAAGGATCTCCGGATGCGCTCCTTGTCCAGCCGGTACCTGTCATCCATCGAGAAACTCCCCGATCAGCTGCCGAAAGCGCTCCCCTTGCGCCAGGAAAGGGGCGTGACCCGCCCCCGCAAGGATCTCCAGGCGGGCATCCGGCAGCATGCCGGCCATGCGCCGCGCGGCCGCCGGTGGAACCAGGGTATCCCTCTGCCCGGAGATCAGCAGCACGGGGCAGGCCACCTCCGGCAGCTCTTCGCGCAGATCGCTCTCCCGCAGCATGGCCAGCCCGGCCTCCAGAGCCCCCCGCTCCGGTTCTCCCCGAAGAGACAGGGCCTCGCGCAGCGCCCGCGCCTGCCGGCGTGCATCCACGCAGCCCCACACCTGAAGGGCGAGAAAACGGGTCAGCAGGGAACGGTAGTCCTTCTGCAATTCCGCTGCGAATCCCTGCAGGGTCGCGGCGCTCTGGGCATGGGGCCAGCCGGGGCGCCGTACGAAGCAGGCGCTGGCAGCCACCAGGATCAGGCGCGCCACCCGCTGCGGAGAATCCAGCGCCGCCCGCATGGCGAGCAGCCCTCCCAGCGACCAGCCGAGCCACACCGCCCGCTCCGGAGCCACCTCGGCCACCGCCGCCGCCCAGCGGGACAGCGTGGCCGGACCGCAATCCGGGCCGCTCCGGCCATGGCCGGGCAGATCCACCGTGGTAACCCGGTAGCGCTCCGAGAGCCGGTCCACCGTGTCTCCCCACATGGCGGAGTGCATCCCCCAGCCATGCAGCATCAGCAGATCGGTTCCCCTCCCCCGCGCCTCGGAATGCAGTCTCAAACCAGCTCCCCCAGCGCATCCAGGAGCAGATCCAGATCCGCCTCACTGTGGGCCGACGACAGGGTGACGCGCAGCCGGGCGCCACCGGCCGGAACCGTGGGCGGCCGGATTGCGCTTACCAGAATATTGCGCTCCAGCAGCGCCGCGGCCAGATGCAATGCCCGCTGCGGCTCCTCCACCAGCAGCGGCTGGATGGGCGTATCCGACTCCAGCAGCGGCAGATTCAGCCCGGCCGCCCCCTCGCGAAAGCGTCGCACCAGGGCATGCAGCCGCTCCCGGCGCCACCCCTCCTCCCGGATCAGGCGCAGGCTGGCGCGCGCCGCCTCGGCCACCGCCGGTGGCAGGGCGGTGGTATAGATGTAGCTGCGCGCCAGCTGGATCAGCGACTCGATGAGCACCCCGCTGCCCGCCACGAAGGCGCCGAACACCCCGAACGCTTTGCCCAGCGTCCCCATCAGCACCGGCACCCGGCTCTCATCCAGACCGAACCGCTCCAGCGTCCCGGCTCCATTCGGCCCAACCACACCCACACCATGAGCATCGTCCACCATCATCCATCCCCCGTGCCGCGCGGCCGCATCCGCCAGCTGCGGCAGCGGCGCCAGATCGCCATCCATGCTGAACACCCCGTCGCTGACCACCAGCACCCTCCCCTCCCCGGAGAGGGCGGCCAGCCGGCTCTCCAGATCCCGCGCGTCGCCATGGGCGTAGCGCCGCAGCCGCGCGCGGGAGAGGGTGGCGGCATCCAGCAACGATGCATGGTTGAGGCGATCCTCCAGCACCGTATCGCCGCGGCCGCACAGGACGGAGACAACCCCCAGATTGGCCATGTAGCCGGTGGAGAAGAGCAGGGCGCGCTCCCTGCCCAGGAAATCCGCCAGCTCCTCCTCCAGGGCGTGGTGCGCGGCGGAGTGGCCGCAGATCAGGTGAGATGCGGAGCTGCCCGCTCCGTAGCGCGCGGCCCCGCGCTGAAATGCCGCCACCACCTCCCCGTGGCTGGCCAGCCCCAGGTAGTCGTTGCTGCAGAAGGAGAGGCACTCCCGGCCCTCCACCACCACCCGTGGCCCGGCGGGCGTCTCCAGGGTGCGGCGGGTGCGGTAGAGGTGATCCCGCTCGATACGCCGCAGGGTCGCGGCGAGAGTGGCAGTCAGATCCCGGCGCGCAGCATCAACCATACCTGCCATCGACGCGCGGCTTGACCAGTATCGGGGCGTAGACGAAAACGAACAGGGCGAATGCGCCCATCCAGAACAGCTGGGAGGCTGCCACCCAGAGAGTGTAGTGCTCCATGGAGAGCATGGGGAGCAGCACCCGGCAGACGGCCCCGCCCAGCAGCAGCAGAAACATCCACCAGACCGAGGGGGGAGGATCGAACACGTTTCTGCCGGTGTGCCCCAACGCCACCCGCGCCATCATGCCCAGGGTCATCATGCCGATCCCCCCCACGGTAAAGGCATGCAGCGCGAGGACCGGGGAGCTGCCCGGCAGGGCCGCGACCGCTTTCAGCAGAAAGCCCAGGGTAATCCATACATATGCCACATAGAGAACCCAGAGCAGCGGCTTTCTCCAGATCCCGCGGGCGTGCCAGTCCACCAGCCGGATGGTGTTCAGAACCGCCAGGAGCGCCGCCAGCAACGCAGCCGTCCGAACCGCACCGGACAGTTCGAGCACCACGAACAGGCCGTAGCTGACCACGATGGCGACATCCAGCCAGGGCCGGCTGACAAGCTGTACCGGCCCGTCGCAGCCCCGCTCTATGAAAAAGGGAATAACCCTCCGCCCCACCAGCAGTATCATGGCCACCACCAGATAGAGCCCGGCATACAGCCCCAGCCGCATGCCTCCCGGAAGGATCCCGGTCAGACCGAGATAGAACAGTATGTTGGCGCACGGCAGCAGGAGCACCAAGGCCGCCACCACAAGCTGGTTCCAGCTCCTGGACTTGACTATGGGATGCAGCAGCGCCGCGCCCAGGCAGAGCAGAAACGCTACGTCCAGCAGGAACACCGCCCCCGCGGGCAACAGAAACGGGGCCAGCCGCGCCAGCACCCAGAGGAGAAACAGCGCCATCAGGCCGGGACCATGCAGCGTCTGCACGTTGGTCCAGTTCTTCACCGCCGTGAGCAGAAAACCGGCGATCACCGCCACGGCATATCCGAAGATCATCTCATGGGCGTGCCAGATGACGGGCGGATAGCCGGCCGGGGCGAGCTCCAGGCCAAACAGGTAGAGCCCCATCCAGAGAGCCATCAGCAGCACGGCGAGGATCCCGGCGCCGAGAAAAAAGGGGCGGAAACCCAGCCGCCACAGGCCGATGCCGTGATGAAACGAGCGCTCCTCGATCTGCAGCACCGCCTAGGAACTCCTGCAGGCCCGGTAGCTGATGGCGCCGCTGCGGGTGACCTTGCTGCCCTCCGCCACCGGCTCCATGCGCTTCAGGCCGAGCCGCTCGAACAGCCGCTCATCACTGCCGGTCTCCCTGTTGGGGGCGGTCAGCAGCCTCTCTCCGTAGAACACCGAGTTGGCCCCCGCCAGGAAACAGAGCGTCTGCAGCTCGTCGCTCATCCCCTCCCGGCCGGCGGAGAGCCGCACCAGGGAGGCCGGCATCATGATGCGCGCCACCGCGATGCAGCGCACGAACTCCAGGCTGTCCAGCGCCTCCACCCCCTCCAGAGGGGTCCCCTCCACCTGCACCAGCAGGTTGATGGGCACGCTGTCGGGGTGCGGATCCATGTTGGCCAGCTGCAGCAGCAGCCCGATCCGGTCGCGGCGCTCCTCGCCCATGCCGAGGATCCCGCCGCAGCACACCTTGATCCCCGCCTCCCGGACATGCCGCAGCGTCTCCAGCCGATCCTGGTAGGTGCGCGTAGTGATCACCGTGCCGTAGAACTCGGGCGAGGTGTCAAGGTTGTGATTGTAGTAGTCCAGACCGGCCGCCCGTAGCCGCTCTGCCTGCTCCCGGTCCAGCATCCCCAGGGTCATGCAGGTCTCCAGTCCCAGCCCCTTGACCGCGCGGATCATCTCCTCCACCTGCTCCAGATCGGCATCACCGGGAGAGCGCCACGCGGCACCCATGCAAAAGCGCCCCACACCGGCCTCACGGGCGGCCCGCGCCGCCGCCACCACCTCCTGCACCTCCAGCAGCCGCTCCTCCTCCAGCCCGGTATCGTGATAGGCGCTCTGCGGGCAGTAGGCGCAATCCTCGGGACAGGAGCCGGTCTTTATGCTCAGCAGGCTGCTGACCTGAACCTCCGCCGGATCGAAATGGCGCCGGTGAACGGCCTGGGCCCGAAACAGCAGCTCGGTAAAGGGCAGCCGAAACAGCTCCTCCACCTCGCGGCGTCGCCAGTCGTGCCGCGTATCCTCCACATTCGAACAGTTCATGAAAATTTTACAGATAGCCGGACAGTTATGTCGCACAGTAAGCAGATGGTTATGATAACCCCAAGGCATCCGTCATCCAACCATGAAATCAGCAGTAGACAACTGGACAGAAGCTACCCGCTCCTGGCTCTTCCCGCCGCGCTGCGCGCTGTGCGGCGCCCCCGGCAGCGACGGGCTGGATCTGTGCACGGAGTGCCGCGCCGAGCTCCCCTTCAACCACCACTGCTGCCCGCGCTGCGCCCTGCCCCTGCCCGAGGGAAGCGGAGACTCCATCTGCGGCACATGCCAGAAGCGCCCGCCGCTGTTCGATCGCTGCCGCGCTCCGTGGCGTTACGACTACCCGCTGAACCACCTGATCGGCCACCTGAAATTCCGCCGGAAGCTCCCGCTGGCCCGGCTGCTGGGCACGCTGCTGGCCGAACATGTCGCCGCATCACCCCTCCTCCCGCAGCTCCTGATCCCGGTGCCGCTGCACTCCGCACGGTTACGCGAACGGGGCTACAACCAGGCGCTGGAGCTGGCCCGGCCGGTTGCGCGGCGCCTGCAACTGCCCGTAGATACCGCCCTGTGCAGCAGGGCGCGCCCCACGGCGGCCCAGTCCGAACTACACCTGAACCAGCGCCGCCGCAACATTCGGGGAGCCTTTCGGGTCAGTGACAGGCTGCGCGCCACTCATGTGGCCATAGTGGACGACGTGGTGACCAGCGGACATACGGTGAACGAGATGGCCCGGGTGCTGCGCGCCGCCGGCGTGGAGCGAATCGAGGTGTGGGCCTGCGCCCGCGCCGTGCGCCAGCGCTGACAGGGCCGGCTCAGTCGCCGTTGACGATGCTCTGCCGCTTCCTCAGGCGTCCACTGCTGTCATAGATATAGTGTTCGGTAAGGATCGCCTTGCCACGCCGGTACTGCCGGTAGGTCTTCACCCGCCCCTGTCCATCGTAGATGACCTCGCAGTAGGAGTAGTTCTGGTAAACCTCCTCCAGGTTCTTCTCGCCCACCAGATCGAATACTCCGCCGCTCTCCTCGCACTCGTCCGCATAGTACGATATGTCGGGCTTGATCCTCTCCGGCCGGGCCTGGATGTCCCCGCTCCCGCCTCCCGCCGCGACAGCCGCCAACAGCACCACCCAGGCGCGCCTGGAAACGGGGATGTCCGTGCAGTGTCCGCCCATGAACTTCACACCTCGCAAAATGGGCCATCGATTGTCTTGGTATACCCGCCAGGCATCCATCGCCTTGACCGACATCAAGGAGGATGCGGAAGGGTGGTTGCTACATTTCCAGGCAGCATTGCGGTGCCGGGTAATGTCCCCGGTGATTTCCGGCGGTTGGGTTATGATGGAGAACATGCACAGAGCCATTCCCTATCTGCTGTTGGCAACGCTCCTTCCGCCGGTGGTTGCAGGCGCTGCCGGGCCGCCCGATGAACAGCGCCAGCGGGAGCTCGCCTACCTGCTCAGGCACGACTGCGGCTCCTGCCACGGGCTGCAGCTGAAGGGCGGCCTGGGGCCGGCGCTGCTCCCGGAGCGGTTACGCTCCCAGTCGGCGGAGCAGCTGGCAGCCACCATCCTGCACGGGAGGCCGGGGACCCCGATGCCACCGTGGCAGCCGTTCCTCTCCCGGCAGGAGGCCCTGTGGCTGGCCAACCGCCTGAAGCGGGGACCGGAACATTGAGAAGAAGCCTGCTCGCCCTGCTCCTGCTGCTACCCCTGGCCAGTGCCGGCCACGCCGCCCAGTGCCAGGTGCGTGGCACCGGGGATCTGGGGATCGTCGTCGAGCGGGTGGCCGGCAACGTGGTGGTGGTGGACACCACCAGGGGCGCGATACTCTCCCGCATTACCGGTCTGGGGGATCTCTCCCATGCATCCGCGGTGTTCTCGCGCGACGCCCGCTACGCCTACCTGTTCGGCCGCGACGGGGGGCTCTCCAAGCTGGATCTGCTGTGCGGTCGCGTGGTGGGGCGGATCGTGCAGGGAGGCAACAGCATCGGCGGCGCCATATCCCAGGATGGCTCGTTGATCGCCGTATCCAACTACGAGCCGGGAGGGGTGAAGATCTTCTCCGCATCGGATCTGCAACCGGTGGCGGAGATCCCGGCCACCCCCATAGGCGGGGGGAAAAGATCCCGAACCGTGGGTCTGGTGGATGCCCCCGGCCAACGTTTCATCTTCAGCCTGTTCGACAGCGGAGAGATCTGGATTGCCGCTCTGGACAACCCCGAATCCCCGGCCCTCGAAAAGTTTGAAAAGGTGGGTCGGCAGCCGTACGATGCGCTGATCACCCCGGATGGCCGCTACTACATCGCCGGCCTGTTCGGCGAGGATGGCCTGGCGATGCTCGACCTGTGGCACACGGAAAAGGGGGTACGCCGGATCCTGGATCACTATGGCAAGGGCGAACGCAAGCTGCCGGTCTACAAAATGCCCCACCTGGAGGGGTGGGCCATCGCCGGAGAGCGGGCGTTCCTGCCCGCCGTCGGGCATCACGAGGTCCTGGTGGTGGAACGGGGCGGCTGGAAGAGCACCGCAAGCATCCCGGTGCACGGCCAGCCGGTATTCGTCATGGCGCGCCCGGACGGCCGCCAGGTCTGGGTCAACTTCGCATTCCCGCACAACGACACCATCCAGGTGATAGATACGGAGAGCCTGCAGGTAATCGCCACCCTCAAGCCCGGCAAGGGAACCCTGCACATGGAGTTCACCCCGCGCGGGGAGCAGGTCTGGATCTCGGTGCGCGACGAGGATCTGGTGAAGATCTACGACACCGCCACCCTGAAGCAGCGCGGCTCCCTGAAGATCCACAAACCCAGCGGGATATTCTTCACCTCCCGCGCCCACCGGACCGGACTATGACATGAACACCAACGGCAGCACCGCCATCCGCCCGGCCGCACCGGACCCCTCCTCCACCCCGGAGGATCTGACACCGCTGGAGAGACGCCTGCTGAACGAGTTTCAGCATCACCTGCCGCTCTCCCCCACCCCCTTCGCGGAGATGGCGGAACGGCTGGGGTGCAGCGAGAGCCAGATCCTGCAGCTGCTGGAAGATCTGCAACAGAGAGGGTTCATCAGCCGCGTCGGCCCGGTGTTCAGGCCATGCGGCATCGGGGCGAGCATGCTGGTCGCAACCACCGTTCCGGAGGATGAGCTGGAGAAGATCGCCAACTTCATCAGCTCCTACGACGAGGTCAACCACAACTACGAGCGGCAGCACCGCCTCAACCTCTGGTTCGTGGTCACCGCCCCGGACCAGGGGCACCTGGAGAGGGTGCTGGAGGACATGGAGCACTTTACCGGACTGGATCTCGTAAGGCTGCCGCTGGTCAGGGAGTACCACATAGATCTTGGATTCCCGCTATGGTGCTGAACGAGACCGATCAACGCCTGATAGCCGCCATCCAGGACGGCCTGCCCCTAGTAAGCCGCCCCTATGCCGCGCTGGGTGAACGGCTGGGCATGGAGGAGGATGAGGTGGTGGAGCGCATCTCCGCCATGCAGCGCCGGGGAATCATCCGGCGCTTCGGCGTGGTGGTACGGCACCGGCGGCTGGGGTTCACCGCCAACGCCATGGTGGTTTGGGACATACCGGACAGCAGGATAGAGCAGGTGGCCGGCAGGCTCTCCGGCCAGCCCTGCGTCTCCCTCTGCTACCAGCGTCCGCGCCGTCCCCCCGACTGGCCCTACAACCTGTTCTGCATGATTCACGGGCGCAGCCGCGACAGCGTACTCGCCTCCCTGGAGCAGATGGTAAACCGCCTGGAGCTGGAGCAGTTCCCGCACGAGGTGCTGTTCAGCGGACGCTGCTTCAAGCAGCGCGGAGGGCACTACTGCTGATGGACGCCATCGACCGTGCCATAGTCAACCACCTGCAGGGCGGGTTCCCCATCTGCCATCGCCCCTACGCGGCGGTGGCGGGCGAGCTGGGGATCGGCGAGTCCGAGCTGCTGCAACGTCTGGAGCGGATGCTCGAACGGAACCAGCTATCCCGCTTTGGCCCCATGTACGATGCGGCGCGCATGGGCGGCGGCCTGACCCTGTGCGCCATGGCGCTTCCCGAAAAGGAGTTCGACCGGGTGGCCGAGATGGTGAACGCCTATCCGGAGGTGGCCCACAACTACGCGCGGGAGCACTGGCTCAACATGTGGTTCGTGCTGGCCACCGAAACCCCGCAGCGCATCGGGGAGGTGATCGCCGACATCGAGCGTGAGACCGGCTACCCGGTCTACAACATGCCCAAGAAGGAGGAGTTCTTCGTGGGCCTGAGGTTCCAGTTGTGAAACCGCAAGCGGCGGTGGATACGGCCCGGATACCGGACGAGCTGGATCGGCGCATCATCCGCGCCACCCAGGCCGGCCTGCCGCTGGTGCCCGAACCATACCGGCAGATAGGCGAACAGCTCGGCATCGGGACGGAAGAGGTGATGCAACGCATGCGGCGCATGCTGGAGAGCGGCGTCATCCGCCGTATCGGCGCCGTTCCCAACCACTACACCCTGGGATTCCGCGCCAATGGCATGTCGGTATGGGACGTGCCGGATCGGCTGGTGCGCAAGTACGGAAAACAGATCGGCGCGCTGGAGTTCGTCAGCCACGCCTACCACCGCCCCCGCCACCTTCCCCGGTGGCGCTACAACCTGTTCGCCATGGTGCACGGCCGGGACCGCAAGGAGGTGGAGCAGAAGGTGGCCATCATCGCCGGACTGCTCGGCGGAGACGCCCGGGACCATCGCATACTGTTCAGCAGCCGCATCCTCAAGAAGAGCGGCCTGCGCCTGCCGGGGGGTGGCTGATGTTCCGCATCTCCCACTTCATGCGCGAGCTGCTGGAGCCCACCCCGCTGCGCCCGGCGCGCCAGCCAACCGGCCCGGTGGTGATCTGGAACCTGGTGCGGCGCTGCAACCTGACCTGCAGGCACTGCTACTCCATCTCGGCGGACAAGGATTTCCCCGGCGAGCTGAGCCGCGCAGAGGTGTTCCGGGTGATGGAGGATCTGCGCCGCTTCGGTGTCCCCGCGCTGATCCTGTCGGGAGGAGAGCCGCTGCTGCGCCCGGACATCTTCGAGATCGGCCGCCGCGCCCGGGAGATGGGATTCTACGTCGCCCTCTCCAGCAACGGCACCCTGATCGACGAACACAACGTGCAACAGATCGTGGAGACCGGCTTCCACTACGTGGGGATCAGTATCGACGGGATGCGCAAGACCCACGACGCGTTCCGGCGCAAGCAGGGGGCCTTCGACGCGGCGCTGTGTGGCCTGCGCATCTGCCTCCGACACGGCATCAAGGTGGGACTGCGCTTCACCATGACCGAGGAGAACGCCGCGCAGCTGCCGCAACTGCTACGGCTGATGGAGGATGAGGGGGTGGACAAGTTCTACTTCTCGCACCTCAACTACGCCGGGCGCGGCAACAAGAACCGGGAGTCGGACGCCTTCCTTGCCACCACCCGCCGGGCCATGGAGCTGCTGTTCGAACGGGCCCTGGCGGATGCGCAGTCCGGCCGGCCCACCGAATTCGTCACCGGCAACAACGACGCCGACGGGGTGTACCTGCTGCGCTGGGTGGAGCGGCGCTATCCGGCCCAGGCCGAACATCTGCGTCAGAAGCTGGTCCAGTGGGGCGGCAACAGCTCGGGGGTCAACGTGGCCAACATCGACAACCTGGGGAACGTGCACCCGGACACCATGTGGTGGCACCACACCCTGGGCAACGTGCGCCGGCGCCCCTTCTCCGAGATCTGGATGGATACCTCGGATCCCGTCATGGCGGGTCTGAAGGCCCGCCCGCGCACCATCGGCGGACGCTGCGGGCGCTGCCGGGAGTTCGCCATCTGCGGTGGCAACACCAGGGTGCGCGCCCTGCAGCTGACCGGTGATCCCTGGGCGGAGGATCCCGCCTGCTACCTGACCGATCAGGAGATCGGCATCGAGGAGAGCGGCCATGGGCGGGAGATGGGGCGGCATCCGGTTGCGCTTTAGCAGGATGCGGAACAGAGCCGTCCCGGCATTTTTCGACGCCGGAAGCCGCATACGCGGTTTCCGGCTGCCCCGCTTTCCCAATGGCTCGTCGTGCAAAATGGCGGTGCACCCGAGCACCGCACACAGATCGCCAAAAAACGGGGTTTTTCAACAGCCGGTCAGAAGGGGAGGAACGGCGCTGCTGCTGACCCTCTGCACGGTGGCCGCTGCGGCGCAGGAGCCCCCTGACGCCGCCGCCCTCTACCGGGAGCACTGCAGCGAGTGTCACGGCGCCGGGCGGCTCGGCGCCATGGGGCCCGCCCTGCTGCCGCAGAACCTCAAGCGCCTGTCCCGCAAGAGGGCCGCCGAGGTGATCCGCAACGGCGCGCCCGCCACCCAGATGCCGGCATTCCACGACCGGCTGGACAGCGCCGCCATCGACTCCCTGGTGGAGTACATCTACACCCCCCTGAAACGGATCCCGGAGTGGGGAGTGGAGCAGATGCGCGCCTCCCACGTGGTGTACCACACTCCCGGCAGCCTGCCCGCCAAACCGCGCTTCTCCGCCGACCTGCAGAACCTGTTCGTGGTGGTGGAGCTGGGGGACCACCATGCCACCCTGCTGGATGGGGACACCTTCACCCCCATCTACCGCTTTCCCACCCGCTTCGCCCTGCACGGCGGCCCCAAGTACAGCAACGGCGGGCGCTATGTGTTCTTCGCCTCCCGTGACGGCTGGATCAGCAAGTTCGACATATACAACCTGGAGTATGTCGCGGAGATCCGGGTCGGCATCAACAGCCGCAACGTGGCGGTGTCGGCCGACGGGCGCTACGTGATGGTGGCCAACTATCTGCCCCATACCCTGGTGCTGCTGGATGGAAGCGATCTCGCCCCGCTGCGGATCATTCCCGCCAGTGACGGCAACGGCCACAGCTCCCGGGTCAGCGCGGTCTACGCGGCGGAACCAAGAAACAGCTTCATAGTGGCCCTCAAGGATATACCGGAGCTATGGGAGATCCCCTATCCGGCGGACGCGGCCAGGGCGGGTGCCGGGCCACTCCCCATTCGCCGCATCAGGACCAGCAGCTATCTGGACGATTTTTTCATCAACCAGGAGTACACCCTGGTGATCGGCACCTCCCGGGACGGCTCCAGCCAGGTGGTGGATCTGGAGCAGGGCAAGGTGACGCACACCCTGGATCTCCCCGGCATGCCCCATCTGGGATCCGGGATCAGCTGGATCTACCGGGGCCGTCCGGTGCTGGCCACGCCCAACATGAAGCAGGGGATCGTGAGCGTGGTGGACATGACCAGCTGGAAGACCATCCGCCGCATCGAGACCCTGGGCCCCGGTTTTTTCATGCGCAGCCACGAGAACACCCCCTATGCCTGGGTGGACGTCTTCTTCGGCCCCAACCAGGACGCGGTCCATGTGATCGACAAGCGCACCCTGGAGATAGTGAAGACCCTGCGCCCGGCGCCCGGCAAGACCTCCGCCCATGTGGAGTTCACCAGGGACGGGACGCGCGCGCTGCTGAGCATCTGGGATCCGGACGGGGCGCTGATCGTCTATGACAGCAGGACCCTGAAGGAGTTGAAACGCATCCCCATGCGCAAGCCATCCGGCAAGTACAACGTACACAACAAGCTGAGCCGCTCCGCCGGGACCAGCCACTGAGGGCCAACCTCTCCCCGCTCCGCCGCGCCTTGCGTGCTGACTGCCCGGAGACTCGCTGCATGAGGCTTCGTCATCGCTTGTTCTGGTAACAGGGAGCTTCCCCAGATCGTGTGGGTGAAATGGCAAATCATCCTTGACAGGCGGAATGCACGCCGGAAGATGGTCGGCAGAAGGGGATTGGGGAGAGTTTGGGATAGCCGGAGCAGTTGCAATTGGCACAGGTGGTGGATATCCGCCAGTCCCCAGCCAGACAGCCCCAATCCCCTTCTGGTTACCGAGTATGTGGCGTGCATTCCGCCTGTCAAGGACAAAGCCGCTACGCGGTGATTTGCCATTTTACCCACACGATTTGGGGAAGCCCCGGCAACAGACACAACCCCCGCCGACAGGTATAATGGAACACGACCGGCCGGCCGGAGAATAAGCAACGCTCACTCTGCCCATGGAACTGCTGCCCATATTTCTCGACATCAGGGACAAACCGTGCCTCGTGGTAGGCGGTGGCGAGGTGGCCGGCCGCAAGGCGGGACTGCTGCTGCGCGCGGGCGCCCGTATCAGGGTGATCGCGCCCGGGCTGGGCCCGACCCTTAGCTCGCTGAAACAACAACAGGCCATCAACCACGAAGCGCGGGAGTACCGGAAAGAGGATCTGGGCCAGGCAACCTTGGTGGTCGCAGCCACCGACGATGCCGGACTGAACCGCCGGATCTCCCGCGAGGCCCAACGGAGCGGAACTCCGGTGAACGTGGTGGACCAGCCGGAGCTGAGCAGCTTCATCATGCCCTCCATCATCGACCGCTCGCCGGTGATAGCCGCGGTCTCCACCGGCGGGGCCTCGCCGGTGCTGGCGCGCCTGATCCGCGCCCGTCTGGAGTCCCTCATTCCGGCCGGCTACGGCCGTCTGGCGGAGCTGGCCAGCCGCTACCGGGAGCGGGTGAAACAGAGATTCTCCGACACCACCGCACGGCGCCGTTTCTGGGAGGATGTACTGCAGGGAGGTGTGGCGGAGCGGGTCTTTTCCGGCCATCTGGAGGAGGCCGACCGCCTCATGGAGCAGGCGCTGGCCGAAAAACGGCCCTCGGGAGAGGCTGGCGAGGTATATCTGATCGGCGGAGGACCCGGCGACCCGGATCTGCTCACCTTCCGCGCCCTGCGGCTCATGCAGCGCGCCGATGTCGTGGTCTATGATCGGCTGGTGGCCGAGCCGATCCTGGATCTGGTGCGGCGGGACGCGGAGCGTATCTACGCCGGCAAGGAGAACAGCCACCACACCTTGAGCCAGGGGGAGATCAACCGGCTGCTGGTGAAGCTGGCGCGGCAGGGCAAGCGGGTGGTGCGGCTCAAGGGTGGTGATCCCTTCATCTTCGGGCGCGGCGGTGAGGAGATCGACACCCTTGCGGAGCAGGGGATCCCGTTCCAGGTGGTTCCCGGCATTACCGCCGCCTCCGGCTGCGCCTCCTACGCCGGGATCCCCATCACCCACCGGGATTACGCCCACGCGGCCGTATTCGTCACCGGCCACCTGAAAGATGACCATCTGGATCTGAACTGGGAGATGCTGGCACAACCCAATCAGACCGTCGTATTCTACATGGGACTGCACGGCCTGCCACTGATCTGCCGCAAGCTGGTGGAGCACGGCGTTCCGCCCGAGATGCCGGCGGCGCTGGTGCAGCAGGGCACCACACCGCAGCAGCGGGTATTCACCGGAACCATTGCCACCCTCGCGGAAATCGCGGCGCGGGAGAAGCCGCGGCCGCCCACCCTGATCATGGTGGGAGAGGTGGTCCGGCTGCGCGACAAACTCAACTGGTACCACACCTGAGGGGCCCGGTATGGTCAACAGGAGACTCTCCGAGACAGTATCCGAGCTACGCAAGCACATCCTGTTCTCCGCGCTATCGCCGGAGCAGCTCACCCTGATCGCGCGCCACTCCCGCATTCTCAACCTCGCAGAGGGGGAGATCCTGTTCCAGCAGGACCAGCCGGCGGAGCGTTTTTTCCGCCTGTGCAGCGGACAGATCAAGCTGTCCAGGCTCTCCCTGGAGGGAACCGAGCATGTAATCGAGATAATCCACCCCGGCCAGCCATTTGCCGAGGCGGTCATTTTCATGAAAAAGCGGGTCTATCCGGTGAACGCGGAAGCATTGATGAAAAGCCGGGTACTGGCGGTGGACAGCGCAACTTTTTTGCAGATTCTTTACGATTCCAGGGAGACCTGTTTCCGGCTCATGGCGGACATGAGCTACCGGCTGCACACGTTCGTCAACGAGATCGACAACCTCACCCTGCAGAACGCCACCTTCCGGCTGGTAAACTACCTGCTGCGCCAGATCGCCGACTGCAGGGCCAGCGAGGCCTATGTCCAGTTGACCACCTCCAAGCAGGTTCTGGCATCGCGGCTCTCCATCAAGCCCGAGACCTTCTCCCGGATCCTGAAGACCCTGAGCCAGAAAGGTCTTCTGGAGGTAAACGGCAGCACCATCCACATCCTGGATGTGGAGGGGATGCGCTGCTTCGAGAGCCACTAACCGAAGGCCCTGAACAGTGGATACTCCACCGGCTTCAGCCGGCGGAGTATCCACTTGAGAGAACGCAAGGTTCTGCGTAACTATTCAGCTCACCCATGAAATCCGCCATTGCGGCGTTGCAAAATGGTCATTTACCCTCGTAAACTCCCATTGTTCGCCTTGAACTAACCGATTTCAGGGGCGATCTGAACGGTTACCGGCCTGTTGTTTCAATACCATGCTGAATGGTTACGGTTCTGCTACGGTTGCTCAAATAGAGCGCAACGGTAAACAGCACCATGGCGCCGGCCTGATGGGCGGCGGCCAGGGGAACCGGCACCGCATACAGCAGGGTCGTTATCCCCAGAACAATCTGTACCATCAGCGCCACCACCAGAAGATGAAGCGCCATGCGGAGCTCTCCCGATACGGTCCTGCGGATGCTGCTCCACCAGAACAACGGGATTAGCAGAAACAGCAGCGTCGCCAGAACCCTGTGGTTAAACTGTATGGTGGCGATATTTTCGAACCAGTTTTTCCACCACGGCTGCATCACATACATCCCTTCAGGGTAGAGCTGTCCAGCCATCAGCGGAAAGGTGTTGAAGGTGAATCCCGCCCTGGTTCCGGCCACGAAACCACCGGAGAGAATGGTCAGAAAGACCAGCCCGGTGATCAAGGTGGAAAAACGCAGCGGATTCCCCGCCGGATCATCCTGGAAATCGGCACGGGGGCGGCCACGCCGCCCCAGCAGCAGATCGAGAGCCGTCCAGAGCAGGTAGCCGTATATTATCACCGCCAATCCCAGATGGGCGGTAAGGCGGTACTGGCTGACACGGGGATCGTCAACCAGACCACTCTTGACCATGTACCACCCCATCAACCCCTGCAGCCCCCCCAGAATGAACATGGCCAGCAACTTGGGCACCAGAGCGGCGCTGAGCATGCCCCGCAGCAGGAAGAAGAGAAACGGAACAAGGAAAATAACCCCGATTAGCCGCCCCAGCAGACGGTGGGCATACTCCAGCCAGAAGATCCCCTTGAACTCCTCCAGGGTCATGTGAAGGTTCTTAATCTTGTATTCGGGAAACTGTTGATAGAGGGAGAAGGTGTGCTCCCAATCCTCCTGGTTCAGGGGGGGCAGTACCCCCATGATGGGCTGCCACTGGACCATGGACAGACCCGAGCCGGTCAGGCGGGTAACCCCTCCCAGAACGATCATGGCAAAGATGACCGCGCAACAGACAAGCAGCCAGACAGCAACCACCCTCTGATCGTTATCAGTCATATAAACATGCCTCTCGCCGGTAATCTCAGTGGTTACGGACATCGGACTCCTCCAGCCAGTCAAATCCAGGCGCATACCACCTGCACTCCGCCTGATCCTACCGGTTGCCGGACCAGCCCGAATTGACCGGAATCAAAAGCGCCGGCAGTTGTGCGCCATCTCTCACAAAGCCGGGCGATTTGACCTACATCAAGGATATCATGCCGCACGGCGGCTAGGCTGGCTGCAAATCCAAAAGTATATCCATGCACTGTCAGATACCAACAGGAGACCACCATGGCCGAACAACCACACCCCGACGACAAACCAGAGCGGATCCCCTTCTGGCAACGTCTGCTCGACAACCACTTTCTGCTGCTCTTTCTGGGCATCACCATCCCCGCCGTTTTCTATATCGTGTGGGGGGTGATGGAGATCGCCAATCTGCCGATTGCGGAATGAGGGAGGAGAAACCCGATGACTTCATTTCAGCCCCCCGCCGACCGAATCTGGTGGAAGACACCGGTCGGCAAAGACGAGGTATTGTGGATAGGCATCGCCCTGGTGTGGTGTCTGATCATGTTTTTCATGATGCCCTACTGGCATGTCTACGGGAAGCAGAATCTCTCCAGCGAGGCCTACCAGACCACTCCGGCCAAGTTCCAGGCACGGGTCGACGCCATGGTAGAGAAGTACAAGACCGGCGAAGAGAAGGGAATACCCATCGTGAGCCCTCCGGCCGGCGAAGATGTCTATCTGGCCGGCCGCCTGTGGCAGTGGTACCCCATTCTGGAGCTGCAGAAAGACCAGAGCTATCGCCTGCATATCTCATCCCTGGACTGGCAGCACGGGCTCTCCATCCAGCCGGTCAACATCAATCTGCAGATAGTTCCTGGGTACGAAATGGTTATAAACATCACGCCTGATCAAGCTGGTGACTACGCCATAGTCTGCAACGAGTATTGCGGCATTGGCCATCACACGATGCTGGGCAAGATCATCGTGAAGGAGTAACGAAAATGGCGCAATTTCGAGTTTGTCCCGATTCGGGTTTCTATTTCGACAGATCTGCCGAGCAGCTGATGAAGGTGAACGCGGTGGCCGGTGTGGTCTGTCTGCTGGTGGCCGGCATCATGGCCCTGGGGGTCATTCTGACCCGGTGGCAGACCATCCATCTGCTGCCGGCGGATATGTTCTACACCGCGTTGACCTCCCATGGCATCAATGCCCTCATCTTCTGGATCATCTTCTTCGAGATGGCGGTCCTCTACTTCGCCTCCTCCACCCTGCTGCGCTGTCGCCTGGCGGCGCCCCGCTGGGGCTGGGTGGCGTTTGCCCTGATGGTCATCGGCGCGGTAATGAACAACATTGCCGTGTTCAGTGGCAAGTCCAGCGTGATGATGACCTCATATGTTCCGATGCAGGCTCAACCCCACTTCTACCTGGGACTGATCCTGTTTGCCGTGGGTGCCTTGATCGTCTGCTTCATGTTTCTCGGAACCCTGGTCATAGCGAAGGAGGAGAAGACCTATCAGGGCTCCGTGCCCCTGGTGACCTTCGGCGCCCTGACCGCCTGTATCATCGCCATCTTCACCATCGCCTCCGGGGCGATCGTCCTGATCCCCACATTCCTGTGGTCCATCGGTTACATAAGCCACATAGATGCGGAGGTGTACCGGGTGGTATGGTGGGCGCTGGGGCACTCATCCCAGCAGATCAACGTGTCAGCCCATATCTCGATATGGTATCTCATCATCGGGATTCTGTTCGGCGCGCGCCCCATGTCGGAGAAGGTCAGCCGCTTCGCCTTCCTGCTCTACATACTGTTCCTGCAACTCGCCAGTGCCCATCATATTCTGGTGGATCCCGGCATGGGTGTCGAGTGGAAGATATTCAACACCAGCTATGCCATGTACCTGGCGGTTCTGGCCAGCATGATCCATGGCCTGACCGTTCCCGGAGCCATGGAGGTGGCGCAGCGCAACAAGGGGCTTACCAAGGGGCTGTTCGAGTGGCTGCGCAAGGCCCCGTGGGATAATCCGGTATTCTCCGGATTCTTCATCTCGCTGATTGTTTTCGGATTCCTGGGAGGCATCAGCGGAGTGGTGATGGGAACGGAGCAGATCAACCTGATCATCCACAACACCATATATGTTCCGGCCCATTTCCACGCCACCGTGGCGGTGGGAACCACCCTGACCTTCATGGCGCTGACCTATCTGCTTATTCCGGTGCTGTTCCGGCGCAAGCTGTTCATGCCCAAGCTGGCCCAGTGGCAGCCTTACCTGTTCGGCGCGGGAATGGTGCTGCTGGTTCTGTTCATGCTGGGGGCGGGCACCCTTGGGGTATCCCGCCGCCATTGGGACATGGGCTTTACCGGAGCCATGCTGAGCTTCGAGTATCCGGGGACCGCCTACATGATGATGGCGATCGCCGGCATTGGCGGGGTCCTCGGAGTGATCGGCGGGGCCGCCTACATAGTGGTAACGGTGGGATCACTGCTGTTCGGCGAGAAGCTGGAGCCCTCCGCCGGGGTACTGGAGAGCTTCGGGATCAAGCCCATGGCGGCCAGCGTCTATAATGTCGAGCAGCCCGAGGTTCTGGCGCGGGCGGAGAAGCTGCCGGTGGAGCAGCATGGCTCCTCGGGGTTCGAGGCGCCGGGCACCTTCATCCTGGCCATGCTGCTGCTGGTCTGCTTCGTCATCTACTACTTTATCAATTGGGACTATCTCTCCTCCGTCTGGCCGATGGGGTAGAGCGCCGCCATGGTCAAACAGCTGGTCAGTCTGTTCAAACTCCGCATCGGCGTGGTGATGATGTTCACCGCGCTGGCGGCCATGGCCGTCACCCCGGGGCGCGACCTGGGCAGTTGGGAGATGGTGGTACTGGCCCTGGCGGTCCTGATCTCCGCCGCGGCTGCCGGGGCCTTCAACCAGTACTATGAGGTGGATCTGGACGGGCGCATGGAGCGCACCGGTGACCGGCCCTTCGTTACCGGCTCTTTCCGGAAAGGACCGGCCTGGGTGGCGCTGATCCTGCTCATGCTGATGGCGGGGGTGAGCGGCGCGGCGCTGGTGCTGAATGGCCTGGCGGCCCTCTATATCTTCCTCGGGGCGTTTTTCTATGCGGTGGTATACACCGTATGGCTGAAACGGCGCACCTGGCTGAACATCGTTGTGGGAGGCGCCTCCGGCAGCTTCGCGGTGCTGGCGGGAGCGGCCGCGGTCTCCCCCACGGTGGAGCCGGTGCCGCTTATGCTCGCCCTGGTGCTGTTCTTCTGGACACCCTCCCACTTCTGGAGCCTCGCCATCGCCCGCCATCAGGATTACGTGGCGGCCGGCGTCCCGATGCTGCCGGTGGTGGTGGGAGACCGGCGGGCCGCTCAGGTGGTCCTGGCCAACACGATACTGTTGGTGGGGATCTCGATCCTGCCCTTTTTCTACGGCATGGGCTGGATCTACCTGGCCGGCGCGGTGAGCGGCGGCGGCTATTTCATCTACCGTAACCTGCAGATGGTCTGCCGTCCTACCTCCAGGGTGGCCATGGGCAGCTTCTTCGCCTCTTTGGTACAACTGGTACTGCTGCTGGGCGGCGCGGTAATCGACAGACTGCTGGCGGGATGATGCGGTGTGCGCGTCCGGTGGCAGCAGGAGCGCCATACCTGTGGTGGATAGCGCCTCTCTGTCTGCTGCTGTTGCTCTCGCTCTCCGCCCTGGCGCGGGCACAGGCTCCACCCGGAGAGGGTGGAGCTGCGGATGGCGAATTCGAATATGCCGACGCCCTCGCCATAAGCCAAGGCGCCATCGGTAACCGGGTGGGTGACTATCTGCTGACCGCTACCGACGGTCAGCAGGTCCGGATGTCCCAGCTGCACGGCAAACCGATGGTGCTCAGCCTGATATACACCAGCTGCTACCAGATCTGCCCCATGACCACCAGGCATCTCGCCACGGTGGTGGAGAAGGCGCGCGCCGCCCTTGGTCACGACAGCTTCTCGGTGGTCGCCATCGGTTTCGATACCAACGTGGATACCCCATCCGCCATGCGCCATTTCGCCCGGCAGCAGGGGATCGAGGATGCCGGCTGGCTGCTGTTCAGCATCGGCCCAGAGGAGATGAAATCCCTGGCGCGTGACGTGGGGCTCGTCTATCTGCCGTCCGCCCGCGGCTTTGATCACATCATCCAGGCCACGGTAATCACCGCGGAAGGCGAGGTTTACAGGCAGGTATACGGCCAGGTGTTCGACACACCGCTACTGGTGGAGCCCCTGAAAGAGCTGGTTCTGGGGCGACCCCGGAGTTCAGGCTCCTTTGTCACCGATCTGGTCAACAGGATCCGCTTCTTCTGCACCACCTACGATCCGGTCAGGGACGGCTACTACTTCGACTACTCCCTGTTCATCGGCATGTTTATCGGGGCCACCATAATCCTGCTCTCCTTCGCCTGGATGGTGAGCGAGATTCGCCGGCGGCGCAGCAGCATGGGAGCCGGCGGCAAACCCGGCCTGCGGGGTTGACGTACATCAAGTTCCACCAGGAAAACGGTATAATAAACTGTCCCCGACGCAGGATTTCCTGGCTCTTCCCCGGACGGATGGGATAAAGGGCGGGCACCCTCGTCAGGCGGGATAACCTTGCGGTACGGCCCCGAAACCGGTAGAGCGGGGCCGGTGCGCAACAAACGTTCCGCTTGCCAGGGGTACGCCAGCCCGACGGTGATCGCCCTTTAGCCACCCGATTTCCGGAGCCGGGTTTCCAAACCCGAATCATTACGGATCCGGATGTAACGCACATGCAGTCAGCACCCATCAAGCGCACCTACCTGGCCCTCGAAAACTGGTTCAACTACTCTTTCGGATCCTGGAACCCCCTGTATCATCTCGGCACCCTGACCATATTCTTTTTCTGGATAGTTCTGGTCACCGGGATCTATCTCTTCATCTTTTTTCACGGCAGCCTCGACGGTGCCTATGCCTCGGTGGAACGAATAACCCACGAGCAGTGGTACGCCGCCGGAATAATGCGCAGCCTGCACCGCTACGCATCCGATGCCGCCATTGGTTGCATTCTGCTGCACATGTTCCGGGAGTTCGCGCTCGATCGCCACCACGGGGCGCGCTGGTACTCGTGGTTTACCGGAGTTCCCCTGCTGTGGATGGTGGTCACTCTCGGAATTACCGGTTACTGGCTGGTCTGGGATCAGCTGGCTCAATACATAGCGATTGGTTCGGCCCACCTCATGGATGCGCTGCCGATATTCTTCGGCTCCATGACGGGAAATTTTCTGGAAGGGGCCCTCTCGGACCGCTTTTTCATCCTTATCGAGTTTCTCCATCTGCTCGGTCAACCCATGCTGCTGGTGTTCGCCCTCTGGCTCCACGTACGCAGGTTGTCGAACGTCAATATCCACCCCCCGCGGGGACTGGCCATAGGCAGCCTGGCGGCGCTCCTCGCCCTCTCTCTGGCCAAACCTGCGGTCAGCCATGGGCCGGCGGATCTCTCCACCGTTCCCCAGATCCTGAATCTCGACTGGTTCTACCTGAACATCTATCCCCTGCTGGACTACTGGAGCGCCGGACAGGTATGGATGCTGGCCTTCGGAGTAACCTTCCTGCTGCTGGTGCTGCCGTGGGTCCCGCCACGCAAGAAAGGGGCCGCGGCGGTGGTGGATCTCAGCCATTGCGACGGCTGCAAGCAGTGCTTCGACGACTGTCCGTTCGACGCCATATCGGTGCAGGCGCGTACCGATGGAGCGCCCCACGAGCATGAGGTGGTGGTCGATCCGGTACTGTGCGCCAGCTGCGGGATCTGCGTAGGCTCATGCCACTACTCCAATCCGTTTCGCAAGGCGGAAACGGAGCTCAAAACCGGTATCGACATGCCCCAGTTGCCGGCCGAGGAGATGCGCGCCAGAACCGATGCCGCGATTGCAGAACTCGGGGGCGAGGTCGGAATAGTCATATTCGGCTGCGAACACGGTTTTGACGTAACGCTGCTGAACAGCGAGGACACCAGGGGAATAAAGCTGCTCTGCTCCGGGATGCTGCCTCCCAGCTTCATTGACTATGCGCTTAGAAAGGGTGCCGACGGGGTCATGATAGCCGGCTGCAGGCATGCCGACTGCTACTTCCGCTTTGGAAACCGCTGGATGGAGCAGCGCCTGGAGGGAGCGCGCAACCCCATCCTGCGCAAGCGGGTCGATCGCGGGCGAATAGTCATCCAGGGCGGGGCGGAGACGGATCGCCGGGTGGTGGAGAGCGCCCTGGCCAGGTTTCGCCAGCAACTGTCCGAAAACGGGGGCAAGAGGAGGGAGGGGAAAATTGCAGACGCGTAAACGCTATCACATTCAAGCCGTAAACTACCTGCTGTTCATGGCCCTGGTGGGATACTTCTCCTCCTCTCCCGCCTATCGACACCTGGAGGAGAACCAGGCGAAGGTGGTGCTGGCATTCAGCCACTTCGGCCAGCACGTGGAGCCCTGCCGGCGGGTAACCCCCGAAGAGCTGGCGAAGCTGCCCCCCAACATGCGCCGTCCCACCGAATGCACCCGTAAACGCTCGCCGGTAACGGTTGAGTTGATGATGGATGGGGAACGGCTGCTCTACAAGGTCGCCGATCCGCCCGGCCTGTTCGACGATGGCGGGGTGGATATCTATCTGGATGCCGTGATCCCGGCGGGAGAGCATCGCTTCACGGTACGAATGAACGACAGCGTCCGGGTTAAAGGATATAATTACAGCCACGAGCAGGCGGTAACGGTGGTACCGGGACAGCTGTTGTTCATCGACTTCGACACCGATAGCGGATTTGTCTTCAAATAGAGGGCCTTCACCAAATGGTGTGGGTAAAATGGTGAATCATCCTTGACAGGCGGAATGCACGCCACACACTCGGTAGCCAGAAGGGGATTGGGGGGGTCTGGCCGGAGGCCACCGGACATCCACCATCTGCGCGAATTGCCAATGGTGCGGCTATCCCAAAATGTCCCCAATCTCCTCATGCCAACCATCTTCCGGCGTGCATTCCGCCTGTCAAAGACGAAGCCGCTACGCGGTGATTTACCATTTTACCCACACGGTCTGGTGAAGATCCCAAATAGAGAACTCTTTGACCGATGCTGAACCGGGGCTTCTCTCTCGAAGCGCCAGGGGCGGAATCAAGGCGCTTTGCCACTGGCTGGCTGCTGCTCTCCCTGGCCTCTCTGGTGATCGGCGGCCTGTTTACCTTGCTGATAGTTATGTCCAGGACTCCGGGAGTCCAGGATCTCTTTCCGTGGGTGGACTTCTTCCACACCGCCCTGGTGGTGCATGTGGACCTGACCGTTCTGGTCTGGTTCCTCTCCTTCGCCGGCGTGCTATGGAGCCTCAACAGCAGCGGTCGCCACCCCCTGTGGATGTGGATGGCGCTGGGGCTCTGCGGGGCGGGAACGCTGACCATAACCGCCGCCCCCTTCCTGGGATCCGGCAACCCGCTGATGAACAACTATGTTCCGGTCCTGCAGGATCCCCTTTTTCTCACCGGGCTGGGACTGTTCGGCATCGGCTTCACCATGCTGGTGCTGCATGGCCTGCTCTTCTCCCACGCCGTGGGGAGAGAAATTACCGGCAGCGGCGCATTGCGCTTCGGCCTGCTAACCGCCCTGCTGATCGCGCTTCTGGCGGTACTGGCTCTCGCGGGCTCCTGGCATGGCATGCCGGAATCCGCAACCGGAAAGGCCTATTATGAGCTGCTGTTCTGGGGTGCGGGGCACACCATCCAGTTCACTCACGTCCAGCTCATGCTGGTGGCCTGGCTGTGGCTCGCCACCATATCCGGCGCCCTGCCCAACCTCAACCCACGGGTTGCGCTGCTGCTGTTCGCCCTCGGAGCGGTTCCCGCCCTGCTGACACTATGGATCTATCTGGCTTATGAAGTGGGATCGGCAGACCATATTCTGGGACTTACCCGGCTTATGCAATACGGGGGCGGGCTGGCGGCACTGCCCCTGGGGGCGGTAATCGTCTGGACGGTACTCCAGGCGGGCAAGGCCCCCGAAACTTCCCGTGCGGAGCGCTCCGCCCTGCTGTTCTCCATTCTGCTGTTCGGTATTGGCGGAATCATAGGGTTCATGATCAGCGGCAGCAACGTAACCATACCCGCCCACTATCACGGCTCCATAGTGGCGGTCACGCTGGCGTACATGGGAGTCACCTACCATATCCTGCCCCAGCTTGGATTCAGCAAACCACTGGGCAGAGTGGTATCGCTGCAACCCGCCATCTACGGCACCGGCCAGCTCCTGCACGTGCTGGGCCTGGCATGGTCTGGAGGCTACGGTGTACAGCGCAAGACTGCGGGCAGCGCCCAGGAGCTGGAGAGCATCCAGAAGATTGCCGGGATGGGCATCATGGGTCTGGGGGGGTTGATCGCCATTGTCGGAGGGATCCTGTTTCTGGTAGTAGTGTTCAGGGCCATGTGGCCGGGAAGGCGCGGGGGCCGTTGACTCGATATATCAAGACAATTGGTAACTATTCGGTTCACCCCTGAAATCCGCGCGCCTTTCTGTGTTGAAAAATGGTCACTTACCCTCGTAAACTCCCGATTTTCGCCTTGAAGCGACGCTTGGATCCGGTTGGAGGGACGCTGAATTCTGATTGGGTCTTCCGCAAATCGTGTGGGTGAAATGGTAAATCATCCTTGACAGGCGGAATGCACGCCGGAATCTGGTCGGCGGAAGGGGATTGGGGAGAGTTTGGGATAGCCGAACCAGTTGCAATTGGCGCAGGTGGTGGATATCCGCCACTCCCCGGCCAGACAGCCCCAATCCCCTTCTGGCTACCGAGTATGTGGCGTGCATTCCGCCTCTCAAGGACGGAGCCGCTACGCGGTGATTCACCATTTCACCCATACGATTTGAGGAGGACCCTCCTGATTTACTACCTTGTAAAGAGTACCAGCTCCGTTGCGCTATATCATGAATCATGGATCTCCCTGATGGAATAGTCGCTGCCGCCTGGGTGTGGGCAGCCAATATCCTGTTTTTCCCGTTGCTGGCCCTGGCGGTATATCGGGCGCCATGGTGGCGACTGCGCTTCCGGGACGGACAGCATCTGCTTCTGGGGGCGTGTGTATTCACCTTTTTTCTCTGGAACGTGAAGGCCGGTGTGACGCCGGGATTGAGTTTTCACCTTCTGGGAGCCGGTCTGCTGACTCTCATGTTCAGCTGGGAGTTTGCGCTTATCGTCATGGTGGTGGCGCTGGCGGCAAATACCTGGCTGGGGGAGATGGCATGGGAGACTTTCGCCCTGAATGGGCTGATAATGGCGGCGTTGCCGGTATTCATCATCTATCGCATTTTCATCCATGTGGATCGCCACGCCCCCAATTTCTTTGTTTATGTACTGGCATGCGGTTTCCTCGGCGGAGCCTTCTCGGTGGCGGCCGCCGGGATCTCGGGGGCTGCCGTGTTATGGAGCAGCGGCGCATACAGCTTCGGCTATCTCTCTGATCATTTTCTGCCGTTCCTGCCGCTGCTCATGGTTCCCGAGGGGGCCTTCAACGGAATGCTGACCACTCTGCTCATCACATTTCGTCCCGAGTGGATGCGCACGTTCCGGGACGAGCGCTATATCGATGGCAAATAGGCTGTGGGGCTGGCACTCCTTCGGGGCATCTGTAGCCCGGCGACAACATAACGGATCCGGCTCAAGGCGCGGCCTGAAGATTGTCTTGGTAGCCAAGGGCCGCAGCACCGGAACAGCTTGTTCCCCGAAGCCCCGTGTTCGATATGTATCGTTGCCGTAACTTATTCAGCAACAGTATGAAACAGGATGGTAACTGTTCAGATCGCCCCTGAAATTGGTCAGTTCAAGGCGAAAAATGGGAGTTTACGGAGTGTAAATGACCATTTTTCAACGCAGAAATGGCGGATTTCAGGGGTGAGCTGAATAGTTACTCGTTGCCGGGTTAATCCGGCGGTGCAGAAACAGACTCTGGCTGAGCAGCAGCGCTTCCCTGCGGAGCATCTGTTACCTCTCCCCTCTGGAGATACTGTATCAGATTGAACATGCTCACCGACAGCACCAGGATTATTACGAAAAAGATCAGGGAGCGATACTCGAAGCGCCTGCCATACATCATCTCCAGACGCTCCAGTACCCAATCGGAAAAGAAATAGAGAAAAATACCTGCAAGGGTAAAATATATTATTTCCATGGGTCTCCCGGCACTCCTTTTTCCTATCCTAATCCGGACAGAGATGGAAAACCATAACATAGATCAACAGAGCTGCCGGCGATGGATCCAGATGGGTGGCGCTTGACGGCCCGGCTGCGCAACCAACCTCCCTCCCCTCCAACAGCCAGCCGCTTGGCGGTTGGCTCTCCCTCATCCGCTCCAAACCGGGAAGCCCGCAGATACAGGGCGGGCGCCATCTTCAGAACATCATAAAGGCCCACTGAACCTGTGCATGGGTCTTGCTCCCCTCCTCTCCCTCCATACGGGAGAACTCCAGCTTCAGGGCGTTGCTGTCATCCAAATCATATCTCAAACCGACGACATGACGCCCCTGACCCTCTATCCCCAGATAATTGAAATAGGGATCCGTCTCCTCAAGATCCAGATCCGAGTACCTGTACAGTGGCTTCAACCTCTCGGTAATCTGATATCCCAGGTGAACATACCATGCCCTTGCCGAACTGGTTCCGCTCCCTCCGACAGAATCGGTATTGCTAATCCGGTAGTACTCCCCAAAACTCTCAAGCCGGCCCAGGGAGAGATGAAAGTCCGCCCCCACCACGCCCTGGCTCACGAGCCGTGATCCGGTATCCACCACCCCCTCCATTCCCCCTTCAGCGACGGGATTGCTCATTCCAAAAACGCCGATCTGCAGTGGCACTCCGGAGAACCCCCAGGATGTTCTCAGAATGACCAGTTTATCTTCTCCGGGGTCCCCCTTGATGTTTGTCTGAATTTTGGACATACCCTCTCCGCCGCCGGTATCCAGGCTCATGCCGTTGGCCAGAAAAAGCGAATAGTCCAGCCTTCCATGGTGTGACAATATGGCGCCCAGAAGCTCCATGCCTACCGACACCACGGGAAATACGGCCCCCTCCTCATCCGGGTAGCGCAGGAAAAAGGGGCGTGTTATGGAATCCTGTATCAGATGCCCACCATGGTAGTAGGTGCGGTTCCAGTATCCCAGGGGGGATTCGATCAGTCCCGCCTTGAACTCAACGCTCGGCGCGATTCGGTGCTTTATCCATAGCCGCTCCAGCTCAACGGGATCCTTGAAATCACCGACAATGAACTCCGCGAAAGCGGATGTGTCGTCACCGATCTGCTGATAGGCATACAGATCCAGCCCTCCCAGGACAAACCCTTCACTGGAGGCGGAGCTTTTCTCCGCATGATACCCTTTTGCATCGTGCTGGTGATAGCCAACGCTGGCAAATCCCTCAAACTCGATAGGATATGCCGGAAGCGCAAAGAGCCAAACCATAATGCCTGTAGCCGCAATTTTTTTCATTTAATCTGCCACCCGATCAACCCACATCGATTCTCAACAAACCATTCAGCGAACATGCAGAGTCTGTGTTCAGTAACGCAACAGCACCTTGACAGAGGAGTCCACTGCGGAACTCCCTATGATCCCTATGACACTCCTGCTCTCCGATACGATTCCCTTGACGGCGGCATCATCCTGAACCCACTGCGGAGGTAGCTGTCTGCCCCGGAAACGAATCTTTGCCAGATGAATCCGGTACTGGCGTGCGCTCTTGCCTATCACCCTTCGATAGAGATCGCTGTCGGGTCGGTCATGCTCCCTTCCCATAACCGCCGTCAGGGCTCCGCCGACAGAGGGAATCCACACCTCCTCGCCCAAAAGTATGGATCTCACCTGCTTCCGGGTAAGCGTGTCCACTGCCAGATCCAACGCGCCTATAACCACCAGGGAGCGTTCGGTCCCGATAACCGGCGTTACATCCTGCGCGAGAGAGATGTCCGGCCCCTGAACCACGTCAGGCCGCAGGAGAGGATCTTCCCCCTTCTCCGCGCCCGCAACCGGCCGGGGCACCGCCCTTTTCTCGGAGGGAGGGGGGATCACAGGACGGTAAATCGGCGGACTCTCTTCGCCTCGCAACGCCGCCGGTTGTTGCGCGCGCTTTGCGATGGCGGCCTCAACCGTCCCCGCACGCTGCTTTTCCGGGCGGGGGGGAGATGGCGTCTCGTCCGGTTTCTCCTCCCCCGCGGGCATGACCTCACCGGTTTCGTCCATCTCCACCCCCTCCATGTCGCCCACGGTATGGGGCTCCATCACCTCCTCCGGCGGGCCTGGAATGACATCCTCCGTGGTATCCGGCTCCGGCTGCGAATCCGCCATACGCTTGGCGCCATCCTCCACCCCGAGGCTGCGGTACAGGATCACTCCGGCGAACAGCAGAATAATCGGTAGCAGCACCAGGGCGGTGCGGCGTGATGCGGGGCGGTGCTCCTCCACCCCCTCCCTGGTATCGACCGCCCCCCCTTCCGCCGGCGAGCCATTCAGGGCGGCGTAGGCGTCCAGAATCCGCTGCCTGCTCACATGCTGCGGATCGATCTCCTCGTCAAACCAAAACAGCTTGCGTAACAGGTGGTAGTTCCTCGAGATCTGCTCGGGGGTGGCCCCCTTCTCCAGGCCAAGGGCACGGTAGTGGTCCATATCCGAGCCGTGCAACAGGCGACGCAGAATCGCCGCTGATACATGAAGCACCCTTCTCCTCTCACTCTCCTCGGTATCAGGTACGCTCTCTTGGCCGGCGAGATCGGACAGCGCCTGAAGAATTTGGGCAAACTCGGATACATCACCGAGAGCCGCATGACCGTCCGCTGTCCGCTGCTGGGAGAGACGCAAGGAGAGCTTTTTCAGCACCCCAAGGCGCCTGAGCCGCTCCATGGGTGACTCCTCGTCAGCACCCCCGGACAACCCGGGGGGCTTGGAGGTGTCGATCCCCTGGGACTCCAAAATGGATCTCAGCAGTCCTGGAGAGTACTTTTCGCTGCTCATGGATTGAATCGTGTGCTCCGGATCCCGCAGGTGTGGTAATTACAATGGCATATGACCCGCGGTGTTCATAGCTGGTGGCGGCAACAATTGTGTAAATTCTCGGGGTCTTACCCAAATCGTGGTGGTAGAGGGGTAAATCACTGCCTAGCGGCTTCATCCTTGACAGGCAGAATGGTCGGCGCGAGAGAAAGGGGCCGTAACCGCGTCTCAGCCGGAACAGCCTCGACCCTGCAGGGAGAAGGGGCGCAACGGAGCGCGCGCCGCCTCCTGGCGCAGGCCGGTGCTCAGACGATATTGCGCGGCGCAAACGACATATGGACGAACTCCCCTTTGTAGGGGGATTCACCCATCTTTCTCACCCTTGCCACCCCGATCTTGTAGTTGTAGTTACCGCTGACGTTGTCTACCACCCTCCCCTGAAGGGAGTTGGTCGCCTGTCCCTTGGCCGGGTTGAGAAAATAGGAGAACATCACCCCCCTCTTCACCGCCGGAGTGACCAGGGCGACCGCCTTGGCCGCCCCCTTGCCGAGCTTGATGTGGCCGTTCTTCATGAGCTCCGAGAACTGGAAGTCGTCATCGCTGACCCCCTTGATGGTGTGTACGTAATAGGGCACCCTGTCGGAATAGAGCAGTACCCAGTCGCCGGACTCGATGCCGCGCGCCCCGGCGTCGTCCGGGTGGATCTCCACGAAGTTTTCCGGCCAGCGCTGGGCTATGTATGGACGCCGCTCCAGATCGTCGAACCCGGATTGCCACACCTCGTTGACGCGGCCGTTGGTGTGCCACAGCTCGTCCCCCTTGGGGCTCATCCACTCCCAGTAGTCGGAGAACAGGCTCCAGGGGTGCTTCTGGATGTTCACCCGCCCGGTCTGGGAGTTGAAGTGGGTGGTCTTCTTGTTGAGCATGTTGGCACCCTGGTACATCCCCTTGCTCTCCATTTCCGCTTCCGTCAGGGTGGTGTCGTGCAGACGCACCGTACCGTGCAGCTCGCCGGTGGCGTAGTTGTAGAAGGTCGGTCCCTGGATCCCCTCGGTGCCCATCTCGCGCAGCTTCTGGTGCAGGGTCTTGCCCTCCCTGTGAGCCGCTATCTTGATCATGTGATAGGCCTTGCGGCTCCCGCGGCTGAAGCGCGAGGACTCCTCGCACACCTCGTTGGAATCCTTCCAGTCGAACCCCTCGAAACCCATCCTTTTTGCGAGCTGGGCTATGATCCACCAGTCCGGCTTCGCCTCTCCCGGCGCATCATAGAACTTTGAATAGAGACGGATGCGGCGCTCGCCGTTGGCGCGCACGAAGTCCTCCTCTCCCCAGGTGGCCGCCGGGAAGATTATGTCGGCGTACCTGGAGCCAATGGGGTCGCGCAGATAGATGTCGTGATCCAGAACCACCATGCCGCCGGAGTCGACGCGCCTCTTCAGGGTCGCTATTATGCCCGCCTTGTCGCTGGTGCTGACCTGATGCGGATTGTTGGTCACCAGCTCGTCAAACTTCTCCACCAACCCCTCCGTTCCACACATGGACTGGATCCATGTGGTACCCACCACATGGGCCAGGCGCGTGTGTCCGGAAACCAGCCAGCGGTCCGTATCCAGGGCGCGACGCCGGCGCCCCGGAACCTTCTCCGGTGACTTGTTGCGCGGATATTTGCCGCCTCCGGTGCCGCCCCGCTGATGGCCGCCAAATCTTCCCACCATGCGTCCCGGTCGCCCACCGGCGCCGCATATGGTGGCCAGCGAACTGATCGCATTGGTGTTACCGGTATTGTTGGACCAGTAGAACCCCTTCTCGATACCGAACGAGGCCTTGGGACGCTTGCCGGAACCACCGCCGGTGAGCCACTCGGCGGCCTGGTAGATCTGCTCCACCGGGATCCCCGCCAGCGCCGCGGCCCTCCGCGGCTCATACTCCTCGCGCGAGATCACCCACTGCTTGTAACCCCTCTTGCCATATACCCCGTCGGTCTGGAACTTGCCCCAGGTGGTGCGCCACTGCCAGGGGGTGTTGCGCGTTCCCTGCCCGAAGCCGGAACTGGATTCCCACATGTTGTTGACCCAGCTCTCGATCCACTCCTTGTCCTCCCACCCCCTCTCCAGGATAACCCTGCTGATGGCCCCCAGCACCAGATTGTCGGTGCCGGGATAGAGCTGGATGTGCAGCGCTCCCTTGGACTTGGCGTAGGCCAGGCCAGCGGTCTCACGCGGGTTCAGCCAGATGGTCTTCATCCCCCTGTCGATGGCGGGACGGATGAACTGGGTGAAGATCATGGTCTTGGTCTCATACGGGTCGGTGCCGCAGATCATGAGCACCTCCGCATCACCCCAGTCCTTGTAGGAGGGAGCAAAATTGTCGAACCCCGCATCCCGGAAACCGGGGGTGGAGGTCACATCCGACGGGGTATCGTGGAAGGCAAACGACGCGGTCCTGACATGCCGCTTGGCAAACTTGGAGATGGCGTAGGTGTTCTCCACGAACTGGTAGGAGTACTGTTTTACCGAGTAGGCGTTGGCACCGTGATGCCGTATCACATGTCTGCCCACCGCCGCGGCCACATCCAGCGCCATATCCCACGAAACCGGCTGCAGGGTTCCGTTGATGCGTAGCAACGGATGGATCAGCCGATCCCTGGTAGGGGTCTTGGGGTTGAAACATTTCTGGGCGATGGTGCCGCCCCGGATGCTGGAATCCCCACCTATGTTCACCACCTTGGAGTCCCTGTCGGGAACGATCACCACATTGTGCGGCTTGCCCTGGTACATGACCACGTTGTGCTGGGTAGGAGCCACCCACGACCTGAGCATCGCTACAGGGAAATCCTCGCCGAATGCGTTTTGACTGGCCTTGGGCCCGCCGTTGGGCATGCTGGTGGGCCAGCGATAGACGTTGTAGCCGCAGGCGACCACACAGTAGTCGCAGCAGGTGGTAATCTTCTCCGCACCCTTTGGGGGCAGCGGCACGCTGTCACCGGGGGTGTACTCTTTGATCGACATCATCAACCCTTCTGGGATTTGATCAGATTCCGGTTACGGCCGTACAACAGCCCCATGATCCCGACGGCGTAGATCTCGTCGCCCTCCAGCTCCAGGAGCACCTGGGGAAGGTTCTCGTAGGCCTGGCCCGACACCACGATGCCGTGCCGGGTGAGATCGAAGGTGGAGAGATGCAGGGGACACTGGCCCAGCACCCGGTGGTTGTCCACCACCTTGTACCGGTTCTGCAGGGGCCCGCCCTGATGGCTGCATATATAGCTGAAGGCAACCACATCGCCCTGCGGGCCGATGCCTCCGCCCGCCTTTACTCCCCCCATCTTGACCAGCATGGCGGCGCTGTTGGCCTCGTTGTCCGGATAGTTGAACTCCAGCGGCTGGTCATCCTTCAGGGCGCTCAGCCTGGCAATGTGCTTGCGCGGATACTCAACCACCTCCGCCTGGACCACACGGCCGGGGAACAGCGACAGGGAGATGGTACTGACCGAAACGGCGGCCGCGCTGCCTGTCATCAGAAACCTGCGGCGGGTCATCACGCACAGGCCGTGCCCGGCAGCGCTCTCCTCCTCTCTCTTGATCGTTCCGACAGGCGTCGTCATTTCCTCGCCTCCATAAGTTCTTGCCTGGTGAACAGGGGGGCATATTCGGGCAGCTCCGGCGGATCCATCAGGATCTCCTCACCGGAGAACGCCTCCAGGAAGGCGAGCAGATCCTCCTTCTCCTCATCCGTCAATCCGAGCGGCCTTATCAGCCTGCTCTTGTTCTCGGGAAACGGAGTGGTGCGCCCCTCCTCGTCAAATCCGCCGCGATTGTAGAAATCCACCACCTCCTCCATAGTGTAGAAGACGCCGTTGTGCATGTAGGGGGCGGTATACATGGTGTACCGCAGGCTGGGGGTACGGAACTTGCCGCGGTCCCACCTGTTCTTGGTACGGTAGTAGAACCCCCAGTCCGACTTGGCGCTGCGATACCCCTCCTCGGTCTGGCCCTTGGCATACTGCTCGAAACGGAAGGTGATCTGCGCCAGGCCATCCTCCTCCCAGCGCCTGTTGGGCGGCACGCCTATGTTGTGATAGCTGAAATCGGTGGCCATGGCGCCGTTGTGGCACTGCAGGCATCCTGCCTTGCCCTCGAACAGCGCCTTGCCACGCAGCTGTTGCTCCGTGAGCGCGGACCTGTCGCCCAGCAGATATCTGTCCAGAGGGGTGTCACGCTGCACCAGGGTGCGTTCAAAGGCGGCAATGGCCCTCCAGGCGTCACGGATCAGCGGCCATTCGGTGCCGAACACCTCGCGAAAGCGCTTCACGTACTCCGGAATCAGCGCCAACCGCGCCTCCATGATGTCGTTCTCGCCATTTCCGGCCACGCCGCCACGTGCCGCAGAGCTGGCCTGATCTTCCAGTGAGCTGGAAGATCCGGCCCAGAACAGGCGGGGGTAGTAGGCCGCATTGATGACGGTCTGGCTGTTACGCCAGTGCACCGTTCCCGGATAACCGCGCGAGAAATCCTCTGCCCAGGCCCACCCCTGGCCGGGCTCGTGACAGGTGGAGCAACCGGTAGATGCGTCGCCCCCGATACGGGCATCGAAAAACAGCAGCTTCCCCAGCTCTATCTTCTCCGGGGTCTGCTTGTTGTCGAGAGGGATTGGAGGGGGACCCAGCGGCGCCAGTGGAGGGGGTCCGGCAGCGCCAACCGGAGCGGCCGCCGCTGCCGTGGCACCGGCCAGGGCCTGCAGGGCCAGACCCAGAATCGCCAGCAGCCGCGGAGCGTAACCCTTGCATCCCCGGATCGGTGCCGGAGATGTAGTGTTGGCAGCTTCGTCGAACATTTGCTCTCTCCTGAAACCGTTTAGTGCTCTTTCCAGGAAGGTCTTCCTCAAATCGTGTGGGTGAAATGGTAAATCACCGCGCAGCGGCTCCGTCCTTGACAGGCGGAATGCACGCCACATAATCGGTAGCCAGAAGGGGATTGGGGCTGTCTGGGCCGGGAAGTGGCGGATACCCACCACCTGCACCAACTGCAACTGGTGCGGCTATCCCAAAGTCTCCCCAATCCCCTTCTGCCGACCAGTTTCCGGCGTGCATTCTGCCTGTCAAGGATGATTTACCATTTCACCCACACGATTTGAGGAAGACCTTCCTGATTTATTACCTCTAATTACGAACCTCCAGCCAGTTGGCGATGGCCTCGTACTCCTCCGGATAGGGCTCCTTCCAGACATGATCCGGACCTGTGAGGGGATCACCGGAGAGGGAAAGCAGGAAGGCGATCAGATCGCCCTGCTCTCTCTTGCCGAGGCCCAGCGGCTTGAGCAGGGGGCTCTTGCGACTGTCCGCTCCGCCACCCACGTTGTAGAAGGTCACCACCTCCTCCAGGCTCTTCAGCATGCCGTTATGCATGTAGGGAGCGGTATACTTCAGTTCGCGCAGGGTGGGGGTGATGAACTTGCCCATGTCCGCATGCTCCATGGTCACGTTGTAATATCCCGGATCACGCTTGAGATTCATGTAGTTCTCGATCCCCTGGAACATGGCGAAGGCAAGGAAGGCCTGGTGGTTCATCGGATCCAGGAATACGTCGAAATTCTCGGGAACCCCGGTGTTGTGCGCCTTCTGGTCTGTAAACAGAGGACCGTTGTGACAGCGCACACAGCCCGCCTTGCCGGTAAACAGCTTCATGCCGCGCTTCGCGGCGTCCGACATGGTACCGTTGTCGAACGGGACATTCCTGGACGTCAGGCTCTTAAGATACTCGGGGATCGCCTTGCGCACCCCGCCGTTGGAGGGCTCCCCGTAACCGGCCTCCTGAAACATCTTCACATACACCGGATCCTGCTTGAGACGCTCCTGCATGATGCGCATATCCATATTCATGATGTAGTCTTCCGTGATCATCTCGCGGGTCAGATCATTCAGGTTCGTGCCTATGCGTCCGTCGTGCAGCCATACCTTCTTGTATGCCGTGTTGATCAGCGTGGGGGCGTTGCGGAAATTGCCGCTGCCCGGATACCCTTTGGAGAGCGCCGTGGGGCTGGCGAAACCGTTTTCCGGCACGTGGCAGGTGGAACAGGCGATAGCCGCGTCTCCGGAGAGTCGCACGTCAAAAAACAGCCGCATGCCCAGTTTCGCCTTGGCCTCATCGTACTCCAGCCCCGGCAGCGGCCCGATCTCCTCCGCCGGCGCGGGCGGAACGGCCAGCGTCGCCCCCAGCACGACGAGAAGGAGACCATATCGTTTGCTGAGTTGTACTCCCATCATGTTTCTCCCTGTTACATACAGGTTGGCTGCGTGAAAAGATCCGCACGGCATGTCGGAGAACCTCCTCGCGCCGTCATCCGCCCCCTCTGGCTTCGCACACCGCATAATTCAAGCCGGTGATGAAAGTGCACGGATATCACCATACTTCAGATGGTTATCGGAACCGATGGAGCAGCAGGAAACGAAAAGTGAACGAATTATTCATCCGCGACATGCAAACAGAACGCTTTCATTCAACGGGCGGGGTTCAGGGAGGATTGTCACAACCGGAAAGCGACCCAATCCAGCGGGAGACAACCTCGATCCCCACCGCATCCACCAGGCGCGTACCCAGCTTCGGCATACGGTTGCCATCGGTCGCCTTCATTCGCGCAACGAGGACCGAATTGTCCGGATTCCCAGGGGCCAGCAGCACCGCGCCGAAGCACCTTCCAGCCTGGCATCCTCATCTGTTATCTCCGAATCCCGGGCCACAGGGCCCACCGTCCTGAATACCATTATAATCCGGATCGAGAATCTGTTTGCGACCCTCGTTACAACTGCAACGGAGTGGATGATCCATGAGCAGAACTCTCGTCATTCTGGGGCTCGTGATACTTCTGCTGGGCCTGCTCTGGCCCTGGCTGCAGAAGATCGGCCTGGGACGTCTGCCGGGTGACATCGTTGTCGAGCGGGAGAACTTCCGCTTCTATTTCCCGGTTACCACGTCGATAGTGATCAGCCTGTTGCTGAGTCTGCTTTTCTGGCTGTTTTTTCGCCGTTGAGCGAGGGGCATCCTCAGTCGCGGATCTCCGCAAGGTTGCCCTTGCTCTCCAGCCAGGATCTGCGGTCCCGGGCCCGCTTCTTGGCCAGCAGCATGTCCATTACCTGGTCGGTGCCATCGCCCTCCTCTATGGTCAGCCGTACCAGGCGGCGGGTGTCGGGGGCCAGGGTGGTTTCACGCAGCTGCATGGGGTTCATCTCCCCCAGACCCTTGAAGCGGGTCACGGTCACCTTGCCGCGCTTTTTCTCGGCGGCGATGCGATCCAGAACCCCCTGTTTCTCCGCCTCGTCCAGGGCGTAGAAGATCTCCTTGCCCACATCGATACGGAACAGGGGCGGCATGGCGATGAATACATGTCCCGCCTCCACCAGTGGGCGGAAGTGGCGCAGGAACAGGGCGCACAGCAGGGTTGCGATGTGGGCGCCGTCGGAGTCGGCATCCGCCAGCACGCAGATCTTGCCGTAGCGCAGCCCCTCCAGATCGCTGGAGCCCGGATCCACGCCGATGGCGGTGGCGATGTCATGCACCTCCTGGGAGCCGAGCACCTGGGCCGGCTCCACCTCCCAGGTGTTTAGGATCTTGCCGCGCAGCGGCATGATGGCCTGGAACTCCCGATCGCGCGCCTGCTTGGCCGAGCCGCCGGCCGAATCCCCCTCCACCAGAAACAGCTCGGTGCGCGCCGGATCGGTGGAGGTACAGTCCGCCAGCTTGCCGGGCAAGGCCGGCCCCTGGGTTACCCGTTTGCGCACGATCTTCTTGCTGGCGCGCAGCCGCCTGCGGGCGTTGTCGATGGCCAGCTCGGCGATCTCCTCCCCCGGCCCCGGGTGCTGGTTCAGCCACAGGGAGAAGGAGTCCTTGATCACCCCGGAGACGAACGCGGCGCTCTCCCGCGACGAGAGGCGCTCCTTGGTCTGGCCGGAGAACTGGGGATCCTGCATCTTGAGCGACAGGATGTAGCTGCAGCGCTCCCAGACATCCTCGGGGCTCAGCTTCACCCCGCGCGGCAGCAGATTGCGGAAGTCGCAGAACTCGCGCAGCGCCTCGGTGAGCCCGCTGCGCAGGCCGTTCACATGGGTTCCCCCCTGCGCGGTGGGAATCAGGTTGACATAGCTCTCGGTAACCAGATCTCCCTGCTCCGGCAGCCACGCCACCGCCCAGTCCACCGCTTCGCTGTTGCCCTGCATGCTGCCGTCAAACGGCTCCTCCGGCAGTGCGCGCGCGCCCTCCAGCTCGCCCAGCAGATACTCCCTGAGACCCTCCCGGTAGCACCAGCTGCTGCTCTCGCCGCTCTTCTCCTCGGTGAACTGCACCTCCAGCCCCGGACAGAGCACCGCCTTGGCGCGCAGCAGATGCTTGAGGCGGGGAACGGAGAACCTGGGTGAGTCGAAGAAGGCGGGATCCGGCCAGAAGCGCACCGTGGTGCCGGTGTTGCGCCTGCCCACGCTGCCCACCTCCTCCAGCGGCGACACCCGGACCCCGTCGGCAAAGGCGATGTTGTACTCCTTGCCGTCCCGCCGCACCCACACCTCCAGGTGGCTGGAGAGTGCGTTGACCACCGACACCCCCACCCCGTGCAGACCGCCGGAGTAGGTGTAGTTCTTGTTGGAGAACTTGCCCCCGGCATGCAGCCTGGTGAGGATCACCTCCACCCCCGGCAGCTTCTGCTCGGGATGGATGTCCACCGGCATGCCGCGCCCGTCGTCCTCCACCGACAGGGAGCCGTCCTTGTGCAGTATCACCTTGATATGCTTGGCGAAGCCGGCGATCGCCTCGTCCACGCTGTTGTCGATGACCTCCTGCGCCAGGTGGTTGGGGCGCTCGGTCTGGGTATACATCCCGGGGCGCTTGCGCACCGGCTCCAGGCCGGTGAGCACCTCGATGGATTCCGACGTGTAAGAACCGCTCATGATGATGCCGTCATCCCGATACCCAGGCGGCGCGCCACCTCCTCATAGGACTCCACCACCGAACCCAGGCCCTGGCGGAAGCGATCCTTGTCCAGCTTCTCACGCGTCTTCGCATCCCACAGCCGGCAGCCGTCGGGGCTGAATTCGTCCCCCAGCAGCAGCTCTCCCCGGAAGCGGCCGAACTCCAGCTTGTAGTCCACCAGCAGCAGCCCCGCTTCACGGAACAGGGGCTGCAGGACGCCGTTCACCTCCCTGGTCAGATCCTTCATGCGCCGGATCTCGGCCGCCGTGGCCCAGCCGAAGGTGAGGATGTGGGAGTCGTTGATCATGGGATCGTGCAGCGCGTCGTTCTTGAGAAAGAACTCGAACACGGGCGGCTCCAGATCGCGCCCCTCGGCCACCCCCAGGCGGCGGCACAGGCTGCCGGCGCTTATGTTGCGGATCACGCACTCCACCGGCAGCATATCCAGCCGCTTTACCAGCGCCTCGCGCTCCCCCAGCAGCCGCTCGAAGTGGGTGGGGATCCCGGCGGCCTGCAGCCGCTCCATGATGAAGCCGTTGAAACGGTTGTTGACCGCCCCCTTGCGCGCCAGCCGCTCCACCTTCTCTCCGTCGAAGGCGGAGGTGTCGTCGCGGAACTCCAGAACGAGATACTCCGGATCCTCCGTGGTATAGACCGTCTTCGCCTTTCCGGAGTAGAGTTCAGCCCGTTTTTGCATAGATGGTGCTCCTCATATGGTGCGCCACTCCAGCCCGTTCTCCTGATCCGCCACCCCCACCCAGCTCTCTTCGCACCCCAGCGCCGCCGCGACACTCCGCACCGCATGGGCGGCGGTGTTGTTCTGCTCGCTCAGATGCATGGCCACCACGTGGCGCAGGGTGGAGAGCTCGATTCCCCCCAGCAGGCCGGCCGCCTGCTGGTTGCTGAGATGGCCCAGGCCGCCCGCCACCCGCTGCTTGAGCGGGTAGGGGTAGGGCCCGTCGCGCAGCATGGCGCTGTCGTGGTTGCACTCCAGCAGCAGCGCATCGCAGCCGCTCAGTTTCTCCCGGATGTGCGTGGTTACCCTGCCGCAGTCGGTCAGCATCCCCAGACGGTACCGGCCGTTACCGAAAATGAACTGGCACGGCTCGCGCGCGTCGTGCGGTACGGGAAACGGCTCCACCTCCATGCCGTCGATGGCAAACGGCTGGTGACTGTCGAAACACTCCAGCCGTGGCAGATCGCCGCCCGTCCACTGCAGCCGGCTACCATGGCTCATCCACACCGGCACCCCGTAGCGCCGCGCCAGCGCCCCTACCCCGCTCACATGATCGGTGTGCTCGTGGGTCACCAGGATGGCGCTCAGCTCCTCCGGATGTTTGCCCAGCCGGGCCAGGCGGCGCTCCGTCTCGCGGCGCGAGAAGCCGCAGTCCACCAGGATAGTGGTGGCACCCTCCTCCACCAGCGTGGCGTTGCCCCGGCTCCCGCTTCCCAGTGACGCAAAGCGCATCCGTGCCGCTCCCGATACGGTTCAGGAGGGATCGGCGTCTATGATACGCGGCGGCCTGAGCAGCTCCTCTACGTCGCTGCCGGGAGGCGGCTGGATCTCGATCGCGGCCTGGGGCAGCTCCACGCTCCCGGCCGCCCGCGGTTTACTAAGCCCCTCGGGGATCTCCAGCGGGGGTACGGTGCGCGCCGAGAAGTAGTCCGGGATCTCCTTTTCACCCCCGCTGGAGCACCCGGCACCGGTCACCAGCAGAACCAGCAGGGCGCAGTCCTTAATCCAGGCGGACCTCATTCCAGCACTCCCGCGCTGCGCAGCGCCTGGCGTACCCGCTCCTTGCAGCCGTTGGCCAGCGGTGTCAGCGGCAGCCGGATCCCGGGGGGGATGAGCCCCATCTCGTGCAGCGCCCACTTCACCGGGATGGGACTGGATTCGATGAACAGCTCCCGGTGCAGATCCCGCAGCGGCTGGTCCAGCAGGATGGCCCGCTCCCGCTCCCCGGCCAGGGCGGCGGCACACATCTGGTGCATTGCCGCGGGCGCCACGTTGGCGGTAACCGAGATGTCTCCCCTGGCCCCCAGCAGGATGAGCTCCATGGCGCTGCTGTCGTCACCGCTGTAGAGATCCAGCCGGCCGTCGCATCGCTCCAGGATCTCCCGGCCCCGCTCCAGATCCCCGGTGGCCTCCTTGATGCCGATGATGTTGGAGATGGTGGAGAGGCGCTCCACCGTCTCCGGCAGCATGTCCACCGCGGTGCGCCCCGGCACGTTGTACAGGATCTGGGGGATCGGCACCGCATCCGCCACCGCCCGGAAGTGGCGGTACAGCCCCTCCTGGGTGGGCTTGTTGTAGTAGGGGGTGACCAGCAGGCAGGCGTCTGCCCCCGCCTCCATGGCGCAGCGGGTCAGCTCGATGGCCTCGGTGGTGGAGTTGGCGCCGGTGCCTCCAATCACCGGAATGCGCCCGGCGGCGAACTCTACCACGCGGCGGATCACCTGGCAGTGCTCCCGGTGATCAAGGGTCGCGGACTCGCCGGTGGTGCCAACCGCAACCAGGGCATCGGTGCCGTTCTCCACATGGAACTCCACCAGCCGCTCCAGGCTCTCCCAGTCCAGCGCGCCGTCCGCCCGCATCGGCGTCACCAGCGCCACCATACTACCGTGAAACATGGGTCACTCCTCTCTCTCCGATCCATCCGCCGCGCCAGCGCCTCTCAGGCGCCGCCGGTGAAACAGGGTCAGCACCGGCCCCGACAGGGCATAGAGCAGCAGCATCAGGAACAGCACCTGGGGCGGATCCACGGCAATGAACACGAACAGCATCACTATCGCCAGTCCCGCCATGAACGGCACCTTGTGCTTCAGATCCAGATCCTTGAAGCTGTGGTAGCGGACGTTGCTGACCATCAGTATGGCGCCGGCCACCGTGAGGGTAAAGGCCACGCCACGCAGCGCCTCGCCGGGAATGTTGTTGTCGAACCCCACCCACACCAGCCCGGCAGCCAGCCCCGCCGCCGCCGGGCTGGGCAGCCCCTGGAAATAGCGTTTGTCCACCACCTCCACCTGGGTGTTGAACCGGGCCAGGCGCAGGGCCGCGCAGGCGGTGAACAGGAACGCCGCCAGCCACCCGAGCTTCCCCATCCCGCTCAGCGACCACTGGTACACGATCAACGCTGGCGCCAGCCCGAAACAGAGCATGTCGGAAAGGCTGTCGTACTGCGTGCCGAAATCGCTCTGGGTGTTGGTGAGGCGCGCCACCCGGCCATCCAGGCCATCCAGCACCATGGCCACGAACACCGCCACCGACGCGGCCTCGAAGTGCCCCTTCATCGCCGCGATGATGCCGTAGAAGCCGGCGAACAGGGCCGCGGTGGTAAAGAGGTTGGGCAGCAGGTAGATCCCGCGCCGGCGTGGACGTTTTCCGTCGTCGTTCATCCGGTTCCGCCTCCGCTCCGGCTCATGCCTCATGATTCAGCATACCCACTACGTCGCTCCCCGCGCGAACCCTCCGGCCGGGCTGCGCCTCGATGCGGGTGCCCGCGGCCACCCACAGCTCTGCTTTGGCACCCAGCGGAACGTAACAGAAACGCATCCCCTGTCCGACCCTCTCCCCCGGCCCGATGTTGCTTCGCACCCTCGGCCAGGCAAGCCTCGGATACACCACCAGAACTATTTCGTCCCCCTCGTCGCTCCGGATCATGCTGGCCAGCAGGGAACGCCTCTCCGCGCTCTCCTCCGGAGCAGCATACCACTGTTTGACGAGCTTTCCCTCCATGGGGGAGCGCACCGTGTAGCTTCCGGAGAGGGCGCCCCGAAACAGCAGGCAGCAGGCGGAGCGCTGCAGATAGGGGTCGCGGGCCTCGCGCACGGAGAGCAGCCTTCCGTCAACCGGGCTGACCAGCCCCAGCGGCTTGGCCGGAACGGTCCGCTCGGGATCGCGAAACAGGAAGGCGGCCAGCGCGGCCAGGAGCCACAACGGCAGGGAGAGAAGCCAGCCGTATCCGGCGCCGAGATACACTCCTCCGGCCAGCAGGGGCAGGAGGAGCCACCAACCCGCCCTCGCCACCAGCGGATAGTATTCAGAACGCATGGAGCAGCCTCACGAGCCTTACACCCTGCCCTCTCTCATCGGGGCTCTCATCTCCGGCAAATTCCGCAACCCGCCGATCCGTCCCATCGGGTTTTCACCGCATCACGCGGCCGGCCCGCACGGAACACGGTGGTGCAGATCATCCCCGACAGCGGCAGGCGCACCGCATGGCCGGCAGCCGGGGGAGAATCCGGGCCGCATGATCGGGAGAAACCTCCCTCAATTCCTGCTCTTGTCGACGATCTTGTCGGCCTGGATCCAGGACATCATGTCGCGCAGCCTGGCGCCCACCTCCTCGATGGGGTGCTCTTTGCCCAGGCGCCTCTTCGCCTTCAGCGTGGGCGCGCCGGACTGGTTCTCCAGGATGAACTCCCGCGCGAATTCGCCATTCTGGATCTCGCGCAGGATGCGCCGCATCTCCTCCTTGGTCTGATCGGTGATGATGCGTGGCCCGCGCGTCAGATCGCCATACTCCGCCGTGTTGGATATGGAGTAGCGCATGTTGGCTATGCCGCCCTCGTACATCAGGTCCACGATCAGCTTCAACTCGTGCAGGCATTCGAAATAGGCCATCTCCGGCGCATAGCCGGCCTCCACCAGGGTCTCGAAGCCGGCCTGCACCAGGGCGGTGGCGCCACCGCACAGTACCGCCTGCTCACCGAACAGGTCGGTCTCGGTCTCCTCGCGGAAGGTGGTCTCGATGATTCCCGCGCGCCCGCCGCCGTTGGCGGAGGCGTAGGAGAGCGCGATCTCCTTCGCGCTGCCGCTGGCATCCTGGAACACCGCGATCAGGGTAGGCACCCCGGCCCCCTTGGTATAGGTGGAGCGCACCAGGTGGCCCGGTCCCTTGGGGGCGATCATGATCACATCCAGATCGGCGCGTGGCTCGATCTGCCCGTAGTGGATGTTGAAGCCGTGCGCAAAGGCGAGCGCGGCCCCCTGCCTGATGTTGGGCAGGATATGTTTCCGGTACAGTCGCGCCTGGTGCTCGTCCGGCGCCAGCACCATCACCACGTCGGCCCCCGTCACCGCCTCGTCCACCTCCTTGACGGTCAGGCCAGCGTTCTGCGCCTTGGCCGCCGACGGGGAGCCGGGACGCAGACCCACCGTGACCTCCACCCCGGACTCCCGAAGGTTGTTGGCATGGGCGTGTCCCTGCGAACCGTAACCTATGATGGTGACCTTTTTGCCCCGGATGATCGACAGATCACAATCGTTGTCGTAAAAGATGTTCATGCTTCAGATTTCCCCAGGTTTCAACAATGGACGGCCTGCGCAGCCGGACGCGGCGGGCAGGCGGTTGTGGTACATGCACCTCACAGATGCAGGGATTTCTCGCCCCGCGCGATCCCCATGGATCCGCAGCGCACCGTCTCCAGAATGGTGATGCCGCCCAGCGCCTGGATGAAGGCATCCAGCTTGTCCCCGTCGCCGGTCAGCTCTATCACGTAGCTGGCGGGACTGACATCTATGATGTTGCCACGGAATATGTCGGCCAGCCGCTTTACCTCCTCGCGCTCGCCACCGTTGCCCACCCGCACCTTGATGAGCATCATCTCGCGCTCGATATGGGAGCCCTCGGTGAGATCCAGCAGCTTGACCACATCCACCAGCTTGTTGAGCTGCTTGGTGATCTGCTCCACTATCTCGTCCGAGCCGCGGGTCACCAGGGTCATGCGCGACAGGCTGGGATCCTCCGTGGGCGCAACGCTGAGAGACTCGATGTTGTAGCCGCGCGCTGAAAACAGCCCCGCCACGCGGGAGAGGGCCCCGGCCTCGTTCTCGAGCAGTATGGAGATTATGTGACGCATCAGATCAGCACGCTCTTGGGAGACATCTCCATCTCGTGGTGCGCCTTGCCGGCCGCGATCATCGGATAGACGTTTTCGGTCTGATCGGTGATGAAGTCGAGGAACACCAGCCGCTCCTTGAGGGCGAACGCCTCCTTGAGGGCGTCCTCCACCTCCGCCGGCTTCTCGATGCGCATCCCCACGTGGCCGTAGGACTCCGCCAGCTTCACGAAATCCGGCAGCGCATCCATGTAGGAGTGGGAGTAGCGGCTGCCGTAGAAGAACTCCTGCCACTGCCGCACCATGCCCAGATAGCGGTTGTTGAGATTGACGATCTTGAGCGGCAGCATGTACTGGAAACAGGTGGAGAGCTCCTGGATACACATCTGGATGCTCCCCTCACCGGTAATACAGGCCACATCACGGCCGGGATTGGCGAACTGGATCCCCATCGCCGCCGGCAGTCCGAATCCCATGGTGCCCAGCCCCCCGGAGGTGACGAAACGTCCCGGCCGGTCGAAGCGGTAGAACTGCGCCGACCACATCTGGTGCTGCCCCACGTCGGTACTGACGAAGGCGTCACCGGCGGTGATCTCCCACAGCTTCTCCACCACGAACTGGGGTTTGATCAGTTCGCTGTCGCGCTCGTAGGCCAGGCAGTTGGCGGAACGCCAGCGCTCGATCAGCGCCCACCACTCCTTGAGCTCCTCCGGATCCAGGCGGCGCTCGCTGCTGCGCAGCAGCTGTAGCATATCGGTCAGCACACTGTCCACGTCTCCCACAATGGGAACATCCACCTTCACCGTCTTGGAGATGGAGGCAGGATCAATATCCACATGGATGATGCGCGCATCGGGGCAGAACTGCTCGATCTTGCCGGTAACCCGATCATCGAACCGCGCGCCAATGGCGATCAGCACGTCACACTCGTGCATCGCCATGTTTGCCTCGTAGGTGCCGTGCATCCCCAGCATGCCCAGGAACTGCCGGTCGCTGGCCGGATATCCGCCCAGTCCCATCAGGGTGCTGGTGACCGGAATCTCGAGCAGGCGCGCCAGCTCGGTGAGGGACTCCGCCGCGCCGCTCAGGATGACCCCGCCGCCGGAGTATATGATGGGCCGCCGGGCGGAGAGAATCAGCTCCACCGCCCGCCGGATCTGCCGGGCGTTCCCCTTCACCTTGGGGTTGTAGGAGCGCATGGAGACGCTCTCCGGGTAGCTGTACGGGATCTTTACATTGGGATCGGTCACATCCTTGGGGACATCTACCACCACCGGTCCCGGCCGCCCCGTGGTGGCCAGGTGGAACGCCTTCTTCAGGGTGACGGCGAGATCCCGCGCATCCTTGACCAGAAAGTTGTGCTTGGAGCAGGGGCGGGTGATGCCTACCGTGTCCACCTCCTGGAAAGCATCGCTGCCGATCACCGCGGTGGGCACCTGGCCGGTGATCACCACCATGGGGATGGAGTCCATATAGGCGGTGGCGATCCCGGTGACCGCGTTGGTCACCCCCGGCCCGGAGGTGACCAGCACCACTCCGGGCTTGCCGGAGGTGCGGGCATATCCGTCCGCCGCATGGGCCGCCGCCTGCTCGTGCCGCACCAGGATATGCTTGATCTCATCCTGCTTGTAGAGCTCGTCGTAGATGTGCAGCACGCTGCCGCCCGGATAGCCGAACACATACTCGACCCCCTCATCTTTCAGAAACTGGACGAGGATTTCGGCACCACTCAGTTCCACTCAATCTGCCTCCCGAACAGAAACCGCCCGGATCATGCGGGCGGTCTCGACCATATCTTCCAGCATGCTGGATACGCTACTGTCAAAACCCTGTCAGGTCAAGCGGTTTGGCCCGTATCCCGGCCCTCCCGCCAGGGTCGATCCGGAGCGCCCTCAGAGCTGCTTGACCCCGCTGATCAGCTCGCCGATGGCCTTCTGGGCATCGCCATACAGCATGCGGGTATTCTCGGCATAGAACAGATGGTTCTCAATGCCGGAGAAGCCGGAGCCCTTGCCACGCTTGATCACGATACAGTTCCTGGCCTTGTCCGCATCCAGAACCGGCATGCCGTAGATGGGACTGTCCGGATTGGTGCGCGCCACCGGGTTGACCACGTCGTTGGCGCCGATCACCAGCGCCACTTCGGCGGTGGGAAACTCGGGATTGATCTCGTCCAGATCATAGATCTTGTCGTAGTCGATACCCGCCTCGGCCAGCAGCACGTTCATGTGACCCGGCATGCGTCCGGCCACCGGATGAATGGCGAACTTCACCGTAACCCCGCGATCCTCCAGCAGCTGCACCAGCTCGGCCAGCTTGTGCTGCGCCTGGGCCACCGCCATGCCGTAGCCCGGCACGATGATCACCTTGTCCGCATAGGCCATCATCACCGCCGCGTCGCTGGCCTCGATCTCCTTCATGGAGCCGGCGATATCCTCCTCCGCCGCCACCCCGCTGTCGCTGCCGAAGCTGCTGAACAGGATGTTGGAGAGCGGCCGGTTCATCGCCTTCGCCATCAGCTGGGTGAGCAACGTTCCCGAGGAGCCCACCACGGTACCGGCGATGATCATCGCCGCATTGCCCAGCAGATACCCCTCGAACGCCACCGCCAGGCCGGTGAGGGCGTTGAACAGGGAGATCACCACCGGCATGTCGGCGCCGCCTATGGGGAGGGTGACCATGACTCCCAGCGCCAGGGCACAGAGGAAAAACAGGAACACGGTAAAGCCGCTCACCTCGCCGCTGAACGCCAGGATGGCGCCGAACAGCACGGTCACCACGAACAGGGCGATGTTGAGCTGCTGGTGGGAGGGGAGCCGCAGGGTCTTGTTCATCAGCCCCTGCAGCTTGGCGAAGGCGATGGCCGAACCGGAGAAGGAGACCGCGCCGATCAGGGCACCCAGCACCGCCAGCAGCTGCACCATCCCGCCACCGATGTCGTGTCCGCCGGAGAAGCGCACCAGCTCCACCGCCGCGATGGCCGCCGCGGCACCGCCACCCATGCCGTTGTAGATGGCGATCATCTGCGGCATGTCGGTCATCTCCACCGCCTTGGCGCTCCTGTAGGCCAGATACGAGCCGACACCGATGGCGACCACGATCAGCAGCAGGTTGAAAAACCCGTGACCATACACGGAGGGGGAGAAAAAGGTGACCAGGGTGGCGGCCACCATGGCAAATCCGGCCCAGACGATACCGGAACGCGCCGTGACCGGCGAGCTCATCCTCTTCAGTCCCAGGATGAAGATCACCGCGGCGGCGAAATATACAATCTCGATGAAACCGCTCACTTAGGCGCCTCCCCTGCTGCTCTTGTCGAACATCTCCAGCATCCGCTCGGTGGCGACGTAACCACCCACGGCGTTGCCCGCCGCCAGGATGACGCCCAGAAAGCCGATCAACATCTCCAGCCCGGTCTCCGCATGCCCCAGGGCCACCATGGCGCCGACCAGCACGATACCGTGGATAAAATTGGAGCCGGACATCAGCGGCGTGTGCAGAATCACCGGTACCCGGCTGATCACCTCGTAGCCGGTAAAGGCGGCCAGCATGAATATGTACAGCGCGGCAAATCCCTCAATCATCTCTTCTCCTCCAGTGGCCGGCGGCAGAGCTCGCTCTTTATCTCGCCGCCGTGGGTCAGGGCGCTTTTGCGAATGATCTCATCCTCCCAGTCGAGCACCAGCTCGCCATCCTTGATGAAGGGAGAGATCAGGTTGAACAGGTTCTTGGCGTACATCTCGCTGGCATGCACCGGAGTCTGGCTAGGCACGTTGAGCGGCCCATGAATGACCACCCGCTTCTCGAACTCCACGGTCTTGCCCGGTTTGGTCAGCTCGCAGTTGCCACCACCCTCAGCCGCCAGATCCACGATCACCGCGCCAGTCTTCATGCGCCGCACCATCTCCTCGCTGATGATGCGCGGGGAGGGCTTGCCGGGGATCGCCGCGGTGGTAATCACCACGTCCGAGAGGGCGATATGGTCCGCCAGCACATCCTGCTGCTTCTGCTTCTCCTCCTCGGTCAGCTCCCGGGCATAGCCCCCTTCGCCCTCCGCCTTGACACCGGTGTCAATGAATTTGGCGCCCAGCGACTCGCACTGCTCCTTGGTGGCGGAACGCACGTCGTAGGCCTCCACGATGGCCCCCAGGCGTTTGGCGGTGGCAATGGCCTGCAGTCCCGCCACTCCCGCTCCGATCACCAGCACCTTGGCCGGACGGATGGTGCCCGCGGCGGTGGTCAACATGGGGAAGAACACGCTGGCCAGGTCGGCCCCCATCAGGGCGCCCTTGTAACCGGCGATGGCCGCCTGGGAGGAGAGCGCATCCATGGACTGGGCCCGGCTGATGCGCGGCACCAGCTCCATGGCCAGGCTGGTGATCTTTTTGTCGCACATCTTCTGCGTAATCTCGGGGTCCCTGCCCGGCGCCAGGAAACCCACGATTACCGCACCCTCCTTGATGTGATCCAGCTCCTTCAGGGTGGGAGGCTGAACCTTGAAGACAAGATCGGCCTTCTTGTACAGGGCGGGGGCGGTGGCGACCAGCTTCACATCGGCAAAATCCCCGTCGGTGAAATGGGCAGAAAGACCCGCACCCTTCTGCATGGTCACCTCGACACCCATCTTGATCAGCCGGGCGGCGACCCCCGGCTCCATGGCAACACGACGCTCTCCCGGGGCGATCTCCTTCGGCACTGCCAAACGTAGCGGCATCTTGGTTCTCCGTTTCTGCTGCGGTGATGGTGTATGCCGGCACAGCTGCTGCCACGCACCGGATACACTGCCGTAAAAAGCCAATTATGTTACCTGAATATCCGCCACCTTTGAACCGCCTGTCGGCCAATATCAATTGGCAACCGGGTAAGGTAGAATCGGGCCGGTTCAACTGCATGGAGCGACCGATGCCATACCTGACGATTCGCACCAACCACATCATCGACCGGCAGAACGGCGAGCAGCTGCTTCGCAGCGCCTCCGCCCTGGTAGCGGAGCGGCTCGGCAAGCCGGAGCGCTACGTGATGGTATCCCTGGAGCCGGTTAAGGCGATGCTGTTCGCCGGCAGCGATACCCCGCTGGCCTATCTGGAGCTGAAGAGTATCGGCCTGCAGGAGCGGCAGGTTCCCGAGTTGAGCGCCGCGCTCTGCTCCCTCATGGAGCGGGAGACCGGGATCCGGCAGGAGCGGGTGTACATCGAGTTCTCCAGCGCGGCCCGCGGCATGTGGGGCTGGAACGGCGCCACCTTCTGACCGTGGAGGCCCAGGAGACCCGGGGCGGGATCCTTCGCATCCTGCTCACCGCCGCCGCGGTGGTCATAGTGATCGCCGGAACCAAGGCGGCGGCCCCCATTCTGGTGCCGTTCCTGCTGTCGGGCTTCATCGCCATCATCTGCGCCCCACCCCTGTTCTGGCTGGAGAGCAAGGGGGTGCCCACCATCCTCGCCCTGCTGCTGGTGATGGCGGCCATCGTGGTGTTCGCCTTCGTCACCGCCTCCCTGGTTGGCTCCTCCATCAACGACTTCTACCGGGATCTGCCCCTCTACGAGGCCCGGCTGCGGGAGGAGACCTCCGGGCTGCTGGGCTGGCTGGAGAGCAAGGGAGTGGATCTGCACGATTTGCCGCTGGAGCAGATCCTGGATCCGGGGGCCGCCATGACGCTGGTGGGGGGCATGCTGAGCGGGCTGGGAGGCGCGCTCACCAACGCCTTCATGATTCTGCTGACCGTAGTGTTCATCCTGCTGGAGGCCTCCAGCTTTCCGCGCAAGCTGCACGCCGCCCTCACCGACCCCGGCGCATCCCTGGAGCATTTCGAGCAGTTCATCCGCAACATTCAGCGCTACATGTCGCTCAAGACCTGGATCAGCCTGGCGACCGGCGCGGCCATAGCCGCCTGGCTCACCCTGCTGGGGGTGGAGTACCCGCTGCTGTGGGGCCTGCTGGCATTTCTGCTCAATTACGTACCCAACATAGGATCCATCATCGCCGCGCTGCCGGCCATCATGATGGCCTTCATCCAGCTGGGAATCGGCTCGGCGCTGGCCACGGCGGCCGGCTATCTGGTGGTGAACATCGTGGTGGGCAGCATTATAGAGCCCAGGGTGATGGGGCGCGGCATGGGGCTCTCCACCCTTGCGGTATTCCTCTCCCTGCTGTTCTGGGGCTGGGTGCTGGGACCGGTGGGAATGGTGCTCTCGGTCCCGCTCACCATGATCCTCAAGATCGCCCTGGAGAGCCGGGACGACACCCGCTGGTTCGCAGTGCTGCTGGGGCCGGAGATCCCTCCGGAAAAATCTAGTACTCCGTCGAAGTAGATCAGGAAGGTCTTCCTCGAATCGTGTGGGTGAAATGGTAAATCACCGCATAGCGGCTCCGTCCTTGACAGGCGGAATGCACGCCACATACTCGGTAACCAGGAGGGGATTGGGGCGGTCTGGCTGGGGAGTGGCGGATATCCACCACCTGTGCCAACTGCAACTGGTGCGGCTATCCCAAAGTCTCCCCAATCCCCTTCTGCCGACCATCTTCCGGCGTGCATTCCGCCTGTCAAGGATGATTTACCATTTCACCCACACGATTCGAGGAAGACCTTCCTGATCTATTACCTTGAAAGAGTACGAGGCAGAGATGAAAACCCGGCGATTTGCCCGCGCCCCCGGGGAACGCTAGAATCCAGGCCGTTTCCACCCGCATCTCCATACCTGTGCCATACGTGAATCAAGAGGAGCACCGACAACCATGCGCACCTCCAAGCTCATGCTCTCCACACTCCGGGAGACCCCTGCCGACGCCGAGGTAATCAGCCACCAGCTGATGCTGCGCGCGGGGATGATCCGGCGTCTCGCCTCCGGGCTCTACACCTGGCTGCCACTCGGCCTGCGCGTGCTGCGCAAGGTGGAGAGCATCGTGCGCGAGGAGATGGACCGCTCCGGTGCCCAGGAGCTGCTGATGCCCGCCGTCCAGCCGGCCGAGCTATGGCAGGAGTCGGGACGCTGGGAGCAGTACGGCCCGGAGCTGCTGCGCTTCACCGACCGCCACCAGCGGGAGTTCTGCTTTGGCCCCACCCACGAGGAGGTAATCACCGATCTGGTGCGCCGCGAGATCCAGAGCTACAAGCAGCTCCCCGCCAACTTCTACCAGATCCAGACCAAGTTCCGTGACGAGGTGCGCCCCCGGTTCGGCGTGATGCGCGCCCGGGAGTTCCTGATGAAGGATGCCTACTCTTTCCACCTGGACGGGGAGTCATTGCGGCACACCTATGAGACCATGTACCAAACCTACAGCCGGATCTTCACCCGCCTGGGGCTGGAGTTCCGCGCGGTGCTGGCCGATACCGGCTCCATCGGCGGCAACGCCTCCCACGAATTCCACGTGCTGGCCGACTCCGGGGAAGATGCCATCGCCTTCAGCGACGGCAGCGACTACGCCGCCAACGTGGAGCTGGCGGAGGCCATCCCCCCCCGGGAACCGCGCCCGGCGCCCACCCTGCCCATGCAGAAGGTGGATACCCCCGGACAGCGCACCATTGAGGAGGTGAGCCGTTTTCTCGGCGTCGAACCGGCGCGCACCGTAAAGACCCTGCTGGTGCATGGAGAGGAAGGGGGGCTTGTGGCCCTGGTACTGCGCGGCGACCACGAGCTCAACGGGATCAAGGCAGAGAAGCTGCCCCAGGTGCGCGCTCCGCTTACCTTCGCCGACGAGACAGAGATCCGCGCCGCGTGCGGGGCCGCTCCCGGCTCGATAGGACCGGTGGGGCTCTCCATCCCGGTAATCGCCGACCACAGCGCAACCCGGCTGGCCGACTTCGTCTGCGGCGCCAACCAGGAGGGCAGACACCTTACCGGCGTCAACTGGGGCCGGGACCTGCCGGAACCGGAGAGCGCCGACCTGCGCGACGTGGTGGAGGGGGATCCCTCCCCGGACGGAAAGGGCCGGCTGGTAATCAGGCGGGGCATCGAGGTTGGACACATATTCCAGCTGGGAAGCAAGTACAGCGCCGCCCTGAAAGCCACCGCCCTGGACGAGAACGGCAGGCAGCAGGTGCTAGAGATGGGATGCTACGGCATCGGGGTCTCCCGGGTGGTGGCGGCCGCCATCGAGCAGAACCACGACCAGCGGGGCATCATCTGGCCCGCCGCCATCGCCCCGTTCCAGGTGGCGCTGCTGCCCATGAATATGCACAAATCCCGGCGCGTACGGGAGGCGGCGGAGGATCTCTACGAAAGGCTGACGGCCGCCGGCATCGAGGTGCTGTTCGACGACCGCCGGGAGCGTGCCGGAGTAATGTTTGCCGATATGGAGCTGATCGGGATCCCCCACCGCCTGGTGGTGGGGGAGCGGGGACTGGATGCCGGCAAGATAGAGTACAAGGGCCGTCGCGACGGCGACAGCCGGGAGATCCCGCTGGGGGAGATAGAGGAGTTCCTGAACCGGCACATCAGATGACGGCGCTGTGCATGGGCTGCACCATCCTGCGCCTCTACCTGGGACAAGGATAAGGGCAACCTGAGCCGCGCCCTGGCGCGCTACAACGGCCCCCTGCACATCTGGCCCAACCGCTATGCCGGCAAGGTGCTCAGGGCGTTGCGTAACAGCTGGCTCGTGCGCTGAAAGCCGACCATCAGAAATCGTAGTAGACGGCCACAAACGGCCCGCTGACCGTGAAATCCAGATCCACGTCGCCGGCATCCTTCAGCCGGAAAGACTGCCGACGCAACCCGGCCATAGCCCCCAGTCCGATAACGCTCTCATATCCCACGCGGGCGGTAACGTCACTGACGCTGTTGTCCCCTACCGAAAGCATGGCCGCCTCCAGCCCGGCGAAGAAGCCGGTAAACGGCAGCTCCACCATCGCGTTACCGTACAGCAGGGGAATGGTGACGCTGACATCCTCCCGGGTGGAGACAGCCCCTCTGCTCACCTGCGCGCTGCCATCGATGAGCTTGAGGTTGATACCCAGATCCAGGGTGACCCAGTTGTCCAGAAGTTCGTAGTAGAGCATCAGATCCGTCTGATCCAGCGTGATGGAGCTGTCCACACCCGACAGGCCACTGCTTACATTGCCAAACGCAGCTTGCAGGGTGCCGTCGTCCCCATCCAGACCCAGTGAGGTTCTTACCAGCTTCACATTGGGCAGCATCGGCAGCGGATGCTCCAGCACCGCCCACAGCACATTCTCCCGGGCATCCCCCAGCTCGAGATCATCCTCGAAATCGTTACTGCCGTAGTTCTGGTACGAGACCTCCCCCGAGGGCGAGGGATTCCAGTAGGCGGCGCCCACCGCAAATCCAATGAAATCGGCGGAGGCACCGAAGGAGGTCAGGGAGAGTATCAATGCTGGCAGAAGCTTCTTCATGTTGTTTACCCTATTCCGACAAGACAGTAGAAGGCGAGCATAGAACAATCCCGGCGCTCGCGCCAGTCCGTTAACCCGTGCGTACCATATAGTCCACTGCTATACCGATGAAGATCACCATACCGAGCCAGTTGTTGTTGAGAAACGCCTCGAAACACCTGTCCCGGTCGCGCTCCTTGATCAGCTCCTGCTGGTACAGGGCGAGGCCGATGGCCACCGTAACCCCCATATAGTAGAAGGCCCCCATGGGCACCAGCGCCCCGGCCAGGAACAGCGCCAGAAACATCATCGCCTGGATGATGCCGATGATGATCACATCCACATCGCCAAACAGTATAGCGGTGGACTTGACCCCGATCTTGAGATCATCCTCCCGATCCACCATGGCATACATGGTGTCATAGGCCGTGGTCCAGAGCAGATTGGCTATGAACAGCAGCCAGGCCACCCTGGTCACCTCCCCCGTCAGCGCGGTGAACGCCATGGGAATCGCCATGCTGAAGGCGGCCCCCAGCACCACCTGGGGGAGATGGGTATAGCGTTTGGCGAAGGGGTAGCCGGCCGCCAGCGCCACTGCCACGAACGACAGCAGTATGGTCTGCCAGTTGAGCAGCAGCACCAGACCAAACGCGATGAAGCAGAGGAACAGGAACAGCTTGAGCGCCTCCCCGGGGCTGACCCGGCCATCTGCTATGGGGCGGTTGCGGGTGCGCCGCACATAGGGATCGATATCCCGATCCGCGTAGTCGTTGATCACGCAACCGGCGGAGCGCATCACCACCACCCCCAGCACAAATGTCGCCAGGATCCCGGGGTCGGGACGCCCATTACCGGCTATCAGCAGCGCCCAGAGGGTGGGCCAGAGCAGCAGCAGGATACCGATGGGCCGATCCAGGCGCATCAGCTGGGCGTACTGGGGCAGACGCTCCCTTATGACCTCCAGCGACGGCAGCATTCAGCCCCCCCTCCAGGGACACTCGCCGACCGCGGGCAGAAACAGCTCACTCACCAGCAGCGGACGCCGCGACAGGCGGAACACAGAGCGACGCCCCCAGATGGGCCCAACGGGTTCGGCAAGATCTGCGGTGGCGAGCCGGTGCAGCCTGGTCTGTGGCTCCAGCCGCGCCAGCTGCGACTCACTGCGCTGCATGGAGGGGTCGGCGAACAGCATCGCCCCCAGCGGACGGCTGCCCAGATGTATGAACCGCCGCTGCGGCCCCACAAGAGTGGTGGCCGGAATCACGGTACGGGCATAGACCCACGGCTCACCCCCGCAAATCAGCTGCACCTGGCGCACCACAGCGTAGCGCCGGGCACGCATTCCGAGCAGCCTTGCCTCGTCGGGCAGCGGCATCTCCCAGCGCTGGCTCAGCAACCGTACCCGGAAATCACCCCCACTTGCCTGCTGCAGCAAGCGGGTCAGGGAGCCCGGCGCCAGCAGCCAGCGGCGAATGCCCGGTGGAGCCTCACCCGGGCGTGACCGGGGCAGGGAGCGCCATTTTGCATCGTGTGTGATCAGCATATCCTCGACTGCCGGGAGCGGAACCCGGGAACCAGCCAATTCTGCTCCATTTGGAACCGGGCAGCAATATGGAAACCCCATCCGCCGCCAGGAACCCGGTAAAACCCTCCCCGGCCCGAATCTCTCCGGCCGGGGAAACGCCAGCCCCGCCGCCCCACCAGCCCATCCGCAGTACCCGCTCGATCACCAGCGGCCCGGGCTGACCGATTCAATCGCCAATCCGCCCCCAGCAGGACCGTCCCGGCACGGGGGCGACAGCGGCGTTTCGACGCCTTGCCCCAGACGCGCACAGCACGGCTGAATGCGATATATTATGTTGCCGGGTTAATAATACCGCCCCGAGCCCTGACAACATATCCCGATCCGGTACACGATTCCAAAGCACTATGCCTGCGATCCTGCGCCTGTCACTGCTGCTGACCGCCTCCCTGTGCGCCATGCAGGCGGCGGCGTCTCCAAGAGTGGTGGTCAGCATCCCTCCAGTGCACTCGCTGGTGGCGGGAGTAATGGAAGGGGTCGCGGCACCGGAGCTGCTGATCAAGGGGAGCGTCTCTGTCCACGGCTACACCCTGCGCCCATCTCAGCTGCGCACCCTGGGGCACGCCCGACTGCTGATCCGGGTTGGCTCCCAACTGGAGGGTTTTCTCGACAGGCCCCTGGCGGTGCTGGAGGGGCAACTCCGGGTGGTGGATCTGCTCCAGCTGCCGGGGATGGTTCTGCTTCCCGCCCGCAGCAGTGGGATGTGGCGGTCGGACCAGCAGCACCACGATACCCACCAACACAGCGACAGCCACCTCTGGCTGGATCCGCGCAACGCCGAAGCGGTGGTCAGCGCCGCAGTTGCCGAACTCTCCACGCTCGATCCGACACATGCCGACAGGTACAGAGCCAACGGCGTGAGGCTGCTGGAGCGCCTGCGGCAGCTTGATCGCCAGCTGGCCGCCACCCTGGAGCCGATCCGGGAGATCCCCTATCTGGTATTCCATGACGCGTACCACTACCTGGAACAGCGTTATGACCTGGCAGCAGTGGGGGCGGTGGTGGCAACCCCGGAGCACAGTCCCGGCGCCCGCCGTCTGCGCCTGGTGCGGAAACAGATCCGCCAGGGAGGGATCCGCTGCCTGTTCCGCGAGCCGCAGTACGCCCCTCCCTGGCTCCGCATGCTCACCGAGGATAGCGACATCCGTATCACCATCCTGGATCCGCTGGGAAACACCCTCACCCCGGGACCGGAACTCTATTTCTCCCTCATGCGCAATCTGGCGGCATCCCTGGTGAAGTGCCTGAAACCTTCATGAAGACGGTAGATATTCACGCCCATCTGCTGAACCCTCAGGTACGTTTCGATCGGTTAATTGACAGATTTGCGGTGCTTCTTTTTGCAAAGAGCCTCGGCGCGGATCCGCGGGAGCTGAAATCCAGGCCGTGGGAGAGCTACGTCACCTCCATGGCCCGGGTGGTGACGGAGTCACGACTGGTGGGAAAATGCTGCCTGCTGGGAGTGGACGCCCGGGTGGACAGGGGAGGCCGGGAGCTGGACCGGGATCCCACGGTGTGCGCCTCGAGCGAGGATGTGGTGCGGGTAGCGCGTCGCTATCCCGACCAGTTCATCCCCTTCCTGTCCGTTAACCCGTTGCGCCCCAACGCCCTGGATCTGATTGACGAGTATGTGGAAAAGGGGTGCCGCGGAGCCAAGTTCCTGCAGAACTACTGGAGGGTGGATCCCAACGCCCCTTCCCTCATTCCATATTACGAAAAGCTCAGGCGGCACAACCTTCCCCTCATCATCCATACCGGCAGCGAATACACCATCCAATCGCAAAGGGAGCTGGAGGATGTCGGGGTCCTGAACCTCCCCCTGGAAACGGGCGTAACCGTGGTAGCCGCGCACATGGGACTGGGCCATGCGGAGCACCGGATGTTTCCATGGCGAAACCTCTCCAGGGATCCGGCCTGCCTGGGCCGCAGCTATTTTACCCTGCTGGAGATGCTGGAGCGGCACGCCAACCTCTACGCAGACATCTCCGCCATGCTGATCCCGTTACGCGCCCGGGCCCTGCCCCATCTGGCGCGGCAGACCCGGATCCATCACAAGATACTGTTCGGCAGCGACTATCCCGTGCCCTTCACACTCCGTTTCAACACCCACGGTCTTCCCAGGCAGAAAATCCGCCGCCTGGCCAGGATCTGGAATCCCCTCGACCGCTACACGGCGGCAATAATGGAGTTCTTTCCGGAGCACAGCCCGGTATTCGGCAACTACCGCAAGGTGCTGAAAGGAGAGTAGCCGCTCCGGCCTCGCAGCAGTGTCACCACCAGCGCACCGGCCCCGGCATCCCGGGACGGCAACCTTTGGTGCCCGGGGCCGGAATCGAACCGGCATGGTGTCGCCACCGAGGGATTTTAAGTCCCTTGCGTCTACCTGTTTCGCCACCCGGGCCGAAGGGGGATGATTGTACCGCTTGGAGGAGAGTTGCGTCACTAGTAAAGGTAATAAGTTGGGAAGATCCAAAACATGAATCACCGACGGGAGTATGGAGGCTGGGCCCGGAGTCGAACCGAGGTACACGGCTTTGCAGGCCGCTGCATAACCACTCTGCCACCCAGCCCTGGGGATGAAAGAAGCTGCCGGCGGCAAACGGGGGAGCGCCGCCAAACAAAAACCCCGGCGACACCGCCGAGGTCTGCAGCTATCTGGAGCGGGAAACGAGACTCGAACTCGCGACCCCAACCTTGGCAAGGTTGTGCTCTACCAACTGAGCTATTCCCGCTTGTCTGGCGAGTAGCGCATTATAGCTTCGGTAAATTTGCTGTCAAGGCCAACGCCGGCGGGGCATTACCGCTCCTGACCAGGCGCGGTTTGACGGCCGGGCTCCTGCGCGAATCGAGGGAGCGGCTCGCCGCCTCCCGGCAACCGGCTGCGGCGGACAGGAGGCCAGGCAGTGGTGAAAGGCCACCGGGGCACGCCCCATCCGCATGGCTCGCCCGATCGCTAAAGTTTTCCTTCCGCGCTCCCGACAGTGGTCTCAGGGCGGCACCGATGAATCTGCGGACGCTGACCCACACCCTTAACCTGACCAGGAGGCTGAACATGAACAACCGTTTGCTGCTGAGCGTAGCCACGGCCATGACCCTGACGGGCAACATCACCCTGGCTGCACCGTTCGGGACCTTCGACCCACGCTCCCTGGCCATGGGAGGCACCGGCGTGGCCTCCGGAACTGGCGCCAATGCCAGCTTCTACAACCCGGCGCTGCTGGCAAACGAGCAGCGGGTCATTGTGGAATTTCCCATCATCGGATTTCAGGTCGCCGATCCGGATGAGCTGGTGTCCGATCTGGATGAGTTTCAGAATGGCAGTGAACTGAATGACCTGGAAAACGCCGTCAGAAACTTCAATCTGAATCCCACACGCAACAATGCAACCAGCGTTACGGACAATATGGTTACCACCAGCGACAAAGTGGCGACATTCAGCAACAGGCCGCTGGAGGGCGCCCTGTTTGGAGGCACCACCGTTGCCATTCCCGGAGAGAGCTACGGTATGGCGTTCTACCTTGCCGGGCAGGCATCCGGCGGGGGACAGCTGGAGTACAAGGATGCGCAAACCGTGAAGGATTTGACCGACGAGTTGAACAGCGCCTTTGATCTCCAGGAGCAGTGGGATACGCTGACTCCACAACAGCGCCAAGACCAGCTCACCGCTCTCGTAACCAACAGCAAGTACATTCAGGTTGTGGATGGCAGCGGACAGCTGACCATCTCTCTCAACGAAGGCGCGGTCAAGCCCCAGTCGGAGATTCAGAGCCGCGCCGTCCTCGCCACCGAGTTCGGCTTCTCCTACGCCAGAAACTTCGAGTTTCAGTTCGGGGAGCTGGCCATCGGCGTCACCCCCAAGTTCCAGAAGATCACCACCATCGACTACGAGGCCGACGTGGATACCGATCCGAACAACGTGAACATCGAGGACTACATGGAGAGCAGCTCCGCCTTCAACATCGACATCGGGGTTGCCAAGCGCTACGGCAACGGGGTGACCACCGGCCTGGTACTGAAAAACCTGATCCCCCAGAGCTTCCGCACCGTGAACGTGACCGGCAGGGGCGACATCGAGCAGAAACCCCAGCTGCGTTTCGGCGCCGCCCACGCCAAAAAGTGGAACCCGGTGCTCAGCAGCGTGCTGGCGATGGACCTGGACATCACCGAAAACAGCGCCGGCTTCGACGACAAGAGCCGCGTTCTGGGGCTCGGAGCCGAGCTGGATCTCTACTCCACCGTCCAGCTGCGTCTCGGCTACCGCAGCGATCTGAGCTCGGACAGCTACACCGACGCCATCACCGCCGGTCTCGGGATCTCGCCGTTCGGGGTGCACATGGACCTGGCGCTGTCCGCTTCCCCCAACCTGGCGCAGGCCTATGGGGGATTGCAGTTCGGTTTCCGCTACTGAGTTGTCAACCGCGGAGGCAAACAGCCGTACGGCTGACCTCCGCTCCACATCCCGTCCGGGATGAACCGGGACGGCTGGATGCGTTATATTGTTGCCTAGCGCGCTTTCAAGGTGCGAGGTAATAACTTAGGAAGGCCTTCCTCGAATCGTGTGGGTGAAATGGTAAATCATCCTTGACAGGCGGAATGCACGCCGGAAGATGGTCGGCAGAAGGGGATTGGGGAGACTTTGGGATAGCCGCACCAGTTGCAATCTGCGCAGGTAGTGGATATCCGCCGGTCCCCAGCCAGACCGCCCCAATCCCCTTCTGGCTACCGAGTATGTGGCGTGCATTCCGCCTGTCAAGGACGAAGCCGCTATGCGGTGATTTACCATTTCACCCACACGATTAGAGGAAGACCTTCCTAATTCATTACCTTGAAAGAGTACTAGGACAACAGTATTCTGAACCCCGACACCATGACCGCACATATCATCGATGGAAAGAACATTGCGCAGCGGCTCCGCAGCGAGGTGGGGCGGCGGGTGGCGCAGCGCACCGAACAGGGACTGCGCCCTCCCGGTCTGGCGGTCATCCTGGTGGGAGAGGATCCCGCATCGCGGCTCTACGTGGGGCACAAGCGCAAGGCGTGCCAGGAGGCGGGAATCAAGTCGGTATCCTACGACCTGCCCGCCGATATCCCGCAGCAGGAGCTGCTCGATCTAATCGACCGGTTGAACGCTGCCCAGGAGATCGACGGTATCCTGGTGCAGCTTCCGCTGCCGGAGCACATCGACAGCGAAACCGTCATCGAACGCATCCATCCCGACAAGGATGTGGACGGTTTCCACCCCTACAACATGGGCCGGCTGGCGCTGCGGCTGCCCATCCTGCGCCCCTGCACCCCGTTCGGGGTGATGACCCTGCTGGAGAGCACCGGCCAGCCCATCCGCGGCCGGCATGCGGTGGTGGTCGGGGCCTCCAATATAGTGGGCCGCCCCATGAGCCTGGAGCTGCTGCTGGCCGGCTGCACGGTCACCATCTGCCACCGTTTCACCAGGGATCTGCCCGCCCAGGTGGAACGTGCCGATATTCTGGTGGTGGGAGTCGGCAAGCCCGGCCTGATAAGGGGGGAGTGGATCAAGCCGGGCGCCACGGTCATAGATGTGGGGATCAACCGCACCAGCGAGGGCAGGCTGGTGGGCGACGTGGAGTTCGACGCGGCGCGCCAGCGGGCTGGCTGGATCACGCCGGTTCCAGGCGGGGTGGGCCCCATGACGGTCGCCATGCTGCTGCGGAACACGCTGTATGCGGCTGAAAAACTGCATAGTCTGGAGCAGTAGTCTCTTTGGTTCGTAACTATCTCATCGCCTGAAGCGGGCCGGTGACTGTTCGGTTTCACCCCTGGAATTCGCCAGTTCAAGGCGAAAAACGGGAGCTTGCGAGTGTAAATGACCATTTTTCAACGCAGAAATGGCGCGCGGATTTCAGGGGTGAGCTGAACGGTCACCGACCTGTTTCAACACCATGCCGAACAGTTGCAACCCAGGTTGCTATCCCAGTCTCCAGGTGGTCTCTCCAGAACGATCCTCCAGGATAACCCCTTTCGCTTTCAATTCATCCCGAATACGATCGGCCTCTGCCCACTGTTTTGCCGCCCGGGCTTCATTCCGCGCTGCAATCAATTGTTCGATCTGTTCGACACTCAAACCATCCACAGCAGCACTACCTCCCCCCTGCCGTAGAAATCGCTGCGGTGAATACTGCAACAGACCCAGCACCCCCCCAAGCTGTCGCAGCAGCAGCCCCCGTTGCGCGGCCGCTTCCGATCTGCCCGAATTTTGCAGACGATTGATCTCCCGTGCCAGCTCAAACAGTACCGCCATGGCTTCCGGGGTATTGAAGTCATCATCCAGCGCCGCGTAGAACCGTTTCGCAACGGGGTCAGAGTCAACCGCCGCCACGCCGGGAAGCTCCAGGTCGCGCAGGGCTGTATAGAGTGTGGTCAAGGCAGCTTTGGCACTATCCAGATGCCGATCCGAGTAGTTCAACGGACTGCGGTAGTGGCTGGCCAGGATGAAATAGCGCACCACCTCCGGATGGTAGCTCTCCAGCACCTCCCGGATGGTGAAGAAGTTGCCCAGCGACTTGGACATCTTCTCGTCATCCACCCGCACAAAGCCGTTGTGCATCCAGTAGTTTACGAACCTGCAACCGGTGGCGGCCTCGCTCTGCGCGATCTCGTTCTCGTGGTGGGGAAACTGCAGGTCCAGCCCCCCTCCGTGGATGTCGAAGTGGCATCCCAGGCAGTGGGTGGACATGGCGGAACACTCGATGTGCCAGCCGGGCCGGCCCCTTCCCCAGGGTGAATCCCAGCTGGGCTCTCCCGGTTTGGCCGCCTTCCACAACACGAAGTCCAGCGGATCCTCCTTGGCCTCCTCCACCGCCACCCGCTCCCCGGCACGCAGCTCGTCGAGCCGCTTGCCCGACAGCCGTCCGTAGGATGGAAACCTGCTCACATCGTAGTAGAGATCGCCGTTGGCCGCCTGGTAGGCATACCCCTTCTCCTCCAGCGCCCGGATCATGGCTATGATCTGCTCCATCGCCAGGGTGGCCCGCGGCTCCTCGTCCGGCGGCTCCACCCCCAGCGCCGCGGCGTCCTCGTGCATGGCCTGGATGAAACTTCCGGTCAGGCTCTCGATGGGCCGCCCCTGCTCCCGCGCCCGCTTTATGATCTTGTCGTCGATGTCGGTGATGTTGCGCACGTAGGTGACATGCCGCCGGCCGTAGAGATGGCGCAGGTAGCGGCTCACCATGTCGAACACCACCAGCACCCGGGCATGGCCTATGTGGCAATAGTCATAGACCGTCATGCCGCACACATACATGCGCACGTTGGCGGGGTCGATGGGCTCGAAGGGCTCCTTTTTCCGGCTCAGGCTGTTGTAGATGCGCAGCATGGTGGCACCCTCCCTCAGTCGGTGCTGACCCACTTCTCGAGACGGCGGCGGGCCCGCTCGCAGCCGATCAGCGGCAGCAGCCCCCCCATGCCGGGGCCGAACCGCCGCCCGGTCAGGGCGACCCGCAGCGGCAGAAACAGCGCCTTGCCCTTCACCCCGCTGCGGCGGCTTACCTCATCCGCCAGCGCCCTGAAATCGGTCCCGTGCAGCACCAGGGCCTCCAGGGCGTGACGGAAGAACTCTCCGTCGGCCCCCTGTACGATCTCCAGCTCCTCGCGCCCCAGCTCCGGCGGCCCCAGGTAGATGATGCGCGCCCACTCCAGCATCTCCTGGGGCGTCCGGACATTGTCGCGCACCGCGGCCACGAACCGCCGCGCCTCCTCCGGGGGAACCAGGGCATGCACCGGGGGGGCAGCCCAGCCCCACAGCTCGTCGCTGTCCGCGTGGCGCACCGCCTCCCCCTGCCAGTAGAGCAGCCGCGCATCGTCATGGGAGGCGGGAGAGCGGGAGAGTCTCCCGGGATCAAACTGCTCCGCCAGCTGGCGCAGCGAGAGCAACCGATCGTGGCCGTAATAGTGCCCCAGGCGCGCCAGATGGTTGACCACGGCGCCTGGCAGGAACCCCGCCTCGCGCAGCGCCGCCACTCGCAGGCTGCCGTGGCGCTTGGAGAGCGGGCTGCTGTTACTGCCGGTGATCAGGGATATGTGGGCGTAGCGCGGGGGCGGAAGATCCAGCGCCTCCAGCAGCAGCAGCTGGCGGGGGGTGTTGGTCAGGTGGTCCTCGCCGCGCACCACATGGCTGACCTCCATCAGGGCGTCATCCAGCGCGTTGCTGAAAAGGAATGCCGGAGTGCCATCCGCGCGCCGGATGACGAAATCACCCATCTCGTCACTGCGGAAACTCTGTGGACCGCGCACCAGATCATGGAACTGGACGCTGCGCCCGGGAGGAACCCGAAAGCGCAGGGTGTGCTCCACCCCCTCTTCAAGCAGCCGCTCCCGCTCTTCGGCGGGCAGCCGCGCACACCTGCCGCTGTAGCGGGGAGGCTTGCCGGCGTCGAGCCGGACCCGGCGCGAGACGGCCAGCTCCTGCGGGGTGCAGAAACAGGGGTAAGCCCTGCCGGCCCGCTCCAGCCGGCCGAGATACTCCCGGTAGATCTCTCCGCGCTGCGACTGCCGGTAGGGGGCGTGGACGCCCCCCACCCCTTCACCCTCCTGCCACTCCAGCCCCAGCCAGCGCAGATCGGCCTGGATGGAACGGATGAACTCCTCCCTGCTGCGCGCGCTGTCGGTATCCTCCATGCGCAGCAGGAAGGTGCCGTCATGGTGACGGGCCAGCAGCAGGCTGAACAGCGCGGTGCGGGCGTTCCCCAGGTGGATGTGGCCGGTGGGGCTGGGGGCGAAACGGGTCTTGACCACATGGTGGCTCATCGGCGCAGGCTGTCCGGCTGGTTCGCTGCTACTGCTTTGCCCCACCAAACTGTTTCATCATCTGCTCCAGGCGGGCGCGCTCCTCCGGAGACATCTCCTGCAGCATCCGCTCTATCTGCTCCCGGTTGCTCTCCATCTCGCGGCGCATCCCCTCCATCATCTCCTTGACCGAGGTCCTTGCATACCCCTGCGGCAGGTCGAACAGCCCCTCCTCCAGGTTGGCATTTTCGGTGACCGAGACCACCTCGCTCTCGGTATTACCCTCGGGATCCAGCCTTTTCATGGGAAAGCCCAGCTTGGCCCGCTGCTTCTCGTCCAGCCGCAGCTCGGCCATGTCACAGGGGTTCGTCCGGTCGCGGAACCCCTGCACCATCTCCTCCGGCATGAACGCCTCGGGATTGAAGCCCCCTATGGCGGAGAGCAGGTTTCTGAGATCGGCTATCTCCGCCACCTGCGTGGAGTAGAAGCGCTGGCCGCAGCTCCCACCATCCACCAGCAGCTCGTACTTGCGGGTGGCATATCCGGCGATGTGCGGCCCGTTGCCGCCATCCCGGAACTCCACATCGGGCTGTTCCCCCTTCTTGTACGGCTTCGAGCCGAACTCGATGATGGTGCGCTCCCCCGGCACCACCACATAGAACCTGCGCTGCTTCGCGTTCATCAGCATGTAGCCCTCCCCGCCACCCCCGGCATCATCGAAGCGCACCCAGTCACCGGAAATGGATATCCGGCCGGTCTTGCCGCCGGGCTCCCGGCTCTCGATTACGGTGTCGGCCAGGGCGGTCAGAGTAAAAGTGGTCAGGAGTGTTGCCAGCAACAGACGCATGGTTACCTCACGGATTGGTTACAAAAAAGGTCAGTACTCTTTCAAGGTAATAAATCAGGATTCGGTTGGAAGGATGCTGAATCCTGATTGGGTCTTCCTCGAATCGTGTGGGTAAAATGGTAAATCACCGCGTAGCGGTTCCGTCCTTGACAGGCGGAATGCACGCCACATACTCGGTAACCAGAAGGGGATTGGGGCCGGCTGGCCGGGGAGCGGCGGATATCCACCAGCTGCGCCAATTACAACCGGTGCGGCTATCCCAAAGTCTCCCCAATCCCCTTCTGCCGACCATCTTCCGGCGTGTATTCCGCCTGTCAAGGATGATTTACCATTTTACCCACACGATTTGAGGAAGAGCTTCCTGATTTTTCACCTTGACGGCTAGTATAACCCATAAGACGCTCCGGAATCAGGTATCCCAATGGGAGGGCAACCTGATACCATAGATACATCTCGCAACCGGGAGGATCACTGTGAACCATCTGAGACGACTGTTTCTGCCGCTGCTGCTCCTGGCGCTGCCCGGCGGCGCCGCGCTGGGCTCGGAATCCGGCCCGCGGGTCACCATCCAGACCAACCTGGGGGACATCGTGGTGGCGCTGGATCGGGAGCGCGCCCCCGCCACCGTGGAGAACTTCCTACGCTACGTCAAGGAGGGGTTTTACGACGGCACCATCTTCCACCGGGTGATCGACGGATTCATGATCCAGGGGGGTGGCTTCACCCGGGATTTCCAGCGCAAGGAGACCCACCCGCCCATCCGCAACGAGGCGGACAACGGTCTCAGGAACCGGCGCGGCACCATCGCCATGGCGCGCACCTCCAATCCCCACTCGGCGACGGCCCAGTTCTTCATCAATGTGGCGGACAACAGCTTTCTGGATCACACCAGGCCGACACCGAACGGCTGGGGATACGCCGTGTTCGGCAAGGTGGTGGAAGGGATGGATGTGGTGGACAGAATCCGCAAGACCCCTACCGGTGCCGGCGGTCCGTTCCCCAGGGATGTGCCTAGGAGCGAGATAGTGATCCGGAAGATGGTCCTGCAGCAGAGCGATTGACCTCGACAGGGCGCCGCTGCAGCACTGCACCTGCGCCGACCCGCTACCCCGACACCCCTGAAAGGATATCCGACAATGGTCAGAATACACACCAACTACGGCACCATCTCCCTGGAGCTGGATCCGGAAAGGGCCCCCCTGACGGTGGAGAACTTCCTCCAGTACGCCAGGGATGGATTCTATGACGGCACCCTCTTTCACCGTGTCATAAACGGCTTCATGATCCAGGGAGGAGGGATGGAGCCCGGCCTGGTTCAGAAGGCCACGCGCCCGCCCATCCCGAACGAGGCGGACAACGGCCTGAGCAACCTGGCCGGCACCATCGCCATGGCGCGCACCTCTGATCCCCACTCGGCGACCGCCCAGTTCTTCCTCAACGTGGCGGACAACGGCTTTCTGGATCACACCGGCAAAAGCGGCCAGGAGTGGGGATACTGCGTCTTCGGACGGGTCGTCGACGGCATGGAGGTGGTAAACAGAATAAAAGAGGTGGAAACCACCAGCAACGGATTACATCAGGATGTACCGGTGGAGGATGTGATAATAGAGAAAGTCACCGTCGATGAGTGATGGGTAGGGAGATCCTGTTTATCTCGGATCTGCACCTTGACCCCGAGCGGCCCACGGGGGAGCGCCTGTTCCTCGATTTCCTGCAACGACGGGCGCGCGGCGCTTCTGCCCTGTATATCCTGGGTGATCTGTTCGAGATCTGGCTGGGAGACGACGCCATCCTGCCGGCCAGCAAGCCGATACTGAACGCCCTGGGCCGCTTGGCCGATGAGGGTGTCGAGCTTCATGTCATGCATGGCAACCGCGACTTCCTGCTGGGCGAAGGGTTCTGCACCCTGACCGGAGCCAGGCTTCTGGAGGATCCGGCGCTCATCCAGCTAAACGGCACTCCCACCCTGCTGATGCACGGTGACCTGCTCTGTACCGATGACACCGACTACCAGAAGTTTCGCGCCATGGTGCGCAGCCCCGCATGGCAGAGAGAGCAACTGTCCAAATCTCCGCAGCAGAGACTGGAGCTGGCCCGCCGGCTACGCCAACAGAGCCGCTCCGCAGGCGGAACAAAGCGAGCGGAGATCATGGATGTAAACCAGTCGACGGTGGAGAACACCATGCGCAGCCACGGCGCCCGGCAGCTGATCCATGGGCATACCCACCGCCCGGCGGAGCACCGCTTTACCCTGGATGAACAGCCCGCCACCCGGTTCGTCCTGCCGGAGTGGAGCGGAGAGAAGGGGGGGCTGTTGTGCTTCGACGGGCGGAGACTGTTCCATGAATCATACGCCTGTTGAGCCGTCCGAGACCGTAACTATTCAGCATGGTATTGAAACAGGCCGGTAACTGTTCAGTTCGCCCCTGAAATCGGTCAGTTCAAGGCGGAGTTTACGAGGGTAAATGACCATTTTTCAACGCCGAAATGGCGGATTTCAGGGGTGAGCTGAATAGTTACCCGAGACCTACCTTACCGGCATGGCGGTCCGTTCCCAATGGATCTGATTGTCGTCAAAATTCCACGACCAGAACACCTTCGTCACTTTCCCGGCCACCCGGGCTGCCGGTATGGGTCCTAGGATACGGCTGTCAATACTGTAGTTGCGGTTGTCACCCAGGACGAAGAGATGTCCTTCAGGAACCGTCTCCGGCCCGTATGAACCACCCACCGGGGCCTCCTCCCCGCCGTTGCCGGGCGCTGCCGGTAAATAGGGCAGGATATAGGGCTCCTCCAGCGGTTCCCCGTTCAGTATTACCACGTTGTCGCGTATCTCGATGCTGTCACCGGCAACCGCGACCACTCTCCTGACCAGCTGCCCATCCCTGTAGGAGCTCTCCTCTCCACCAAACAGGGAGCTGATCACCCTCTTGAACAGCTCCACGTCAATCACGTCCGAAAGGCGCGAATTCACACCCTCTCCACGGTAATCCAGCAGTACCACGTCCCCGCGGCCGGGCTTGGCCAGCTTGTTGATCACCAGCAGATCATTTTTCAGCAGGGTCGGCGCCATGCTCGAGGAGGTGACCGGGAAGGCCCTCACCACATGGCTCCCGATCAGCAGATCCATCAGAGGGTTGACGGTAACCAGCAGCAACAGGAACACCGCTGCGTAGATGAGTGGACGATTGAACCACTTGGGGCGGTAATCCTGCGGCTGTCTGCTGGCGCAGAGCCATGCATCAACCGCGATTAACGCAGCACCAACGAACGGGACCGCCAGAAACACCATGCCGATTCTGCTGTCCACGAACATAAACGCCACGGCGGCCAGCCAGGAGAGTACCACCAGCAGCACATAGCAGGCTATTCCCCTTGCCAGGTGGCCCGCATACTGTTGTCCCAGACCGGGACAGACGGAGAGCAACAGGGCGACGAGGGGATTGCGTGGAGCGGCCCGCTCCCCCAATCCGCTCCCCCGTGCAGGATTTGCGACATCGTCAGACACTGGACATTCTCCCGTTATTGCTGTGGGCATTCTATACCAGCGCCTGCCTGCCAACAAACGTCCCGCGCCGCGCAGCCGGGAGACCGCACCTGTTCAACCGGGCGGGCTGGGACTATAATGGTCAGTTCATGGAGATCTGATACCGTGACAACGGCTTATGTGAACATCAGGGGCACCCGCCTTCTCTACGCCCTCTTTCTGGCACTGGGAGCCATCCTGCATGGCACACCGCTCGCAGCAGACTGGCCCATGGAGGGGGCCTCTCCCCGCCACACCATGCATGGCAGCGCTGCAGTGCCTGTCAAGCCGGATATAGTATGGCAAATCCGGACGGATGGCCCCATATATGCCGGTCCGGCCATCTCTGGAGACACCCTTTACATCGCGGGACACGACCGGCAGATAAGGGCTCTGGATATTGCCAGCGGCGCCGAACGCTGGCGACGGGAGCTGGGAGATGTGATATCCACCACACCGGCAGTGATGCGTGGCATCGTGGTGGTGGGCGCCAAGGACGGCATCCTCACGGCGCTGGATGCCCGGACGGGAGAGACGAGGTGGCAGAGGAAAACCGAGGGAAAGATTGTCTCCTCCCCCATCATCGATGGCGATACCGTATTCTTCGGCTCCAATGATCTGCATCTCTATGCGGTGGCCCTGTCCAGCGGGGAGGTGCGCTGGCGCTACCTTACCAAGGGTTACCGATACAGCGGGATATTCTGCTCCCCGACAGCCGACGACGAGAGAGTATACGTGGGCACCAAGGACGGCGTGTTCTACGCCGTTTTTCGTGACAGCGGCGACCTGGCGTGGAGTCGTGACGTGGGCTCCTCCGTGTACCGCTCCGCCCTGCTCTCCGGAGAGCATCTTTATGTGAGCAGCTACGACCGGCACATCTACGCCCTGGAGCGCAGCGACGGGACGGTGGTATGGCGCAGCCAGCTGCTGGATGACTGGCCCATGGGAACACCGGTACTGGTGGACAACACCCTCTACGTGGCGAGCCGCAGCGGCAGGCTCTACGGCATCAACAGCAGCAGCGGAGATATCGAGTGGCGTGACGATCTGGGGGTGGGTGTGCAACACGGTTTTCTCGTGGGGATCCACGATACCGGAATCATCTCCACCATCGATGGCGAACTGTTTGCCCTGGATCTGCGCAACAGGCGCCGCATCTGGCAGAGCACCTTGCCAGGCGCGGTGAAGGCCCCTCTGGCCCTCTCCAGATACGGTATCGTCGCAGCCACCGAGGATGGCACAGTCATGCTGCTGCGCTGAACCGCCCGTGGCAGGGGGAGAGGAGATGTCAAGATCCTGGTTACAGATACTGATTGCTTTCCTGCTGCTGGTCTCCTGCACCTCCGTACCCAAGCCGGGTGATCAACATGCGCGGGAGATATCCCGGGACGGCCCGAAAAAACTGCTGCCGTTGACATCCAGGCAGCTGGAGCTGCTGGAAAACCCTGAACGCATCATCGGACTGCTGGATGAAGGGGCCATAACGGAGGAGGAGATCCCCAATCCCCACTGGCGAAACCAGGGGTGCATAGCTTGTCATCCGCAGCGGAAGGTGGTCAAACCGGTCACGCTGCGTGAGGCCGATCCCAACCACCTCTGCCTCAACTGCCACGAACAGGAGCTGGTGGAGGCGTTTATCCACCCCACTGGCATGGCACCCCCGGACGATTTCCTGCAGCGCATGCCGGATCAGTTCCGAAGCTCGCTGCAGGATGGCAATGTGGCCTGTACCACCTGCCACGACCTGTCCATTCAGTGCGATGAGGAGCGCTTTGCGGAGCGCAAGATAAACCCCTTCTTCTTTCGCGGGGGACCCTATCTAACCCGCACCAGACTCTGCTATAACTGCCACGATCCCAAGATGTACGAGCGCTACAATCCCCATGATCAGATCACCGATGAGGGGGAGCTGCGCAGCAAGCAGTGCTTTTACTGCCACAATACCTATCCGGACCGGAGCCAGGCGCGCAGCATAGACGATGTAAACTTCAATCTGGCGGAGGATCTGGAGAAACTGTGTACCGGGTGTCACCCCTGGCGTCCCCACCCCGGAGGGGTGTGGGCCGGCCCCAAGGCGGGAGAGGGTCCCGACCATCTGGTGCTGCCTCCCGAGAAGATAAAACGGCGCATGGAACGGGTCGCAAGACAGCAGGGAATCATTCTCCCTCTTGAGCCGAAGACCGGACGTATCTTCTGCGCCACCTGTCACAACCCCCATGAGCGGGGGATTCAGTACCGCCCGGAAGCAGACAAGGGGGCGGACGGCTTCAAGCGACTTCGGCGCGGGGCCCTGGAGATCTGCCAGAACTGCCACAACATGTAGGCGAAACACCCACGGCAACCGTTTAGCATGGTCTGAAACAGGCCGGTGACTGTTCAGATCGCCCGTGAAATCCGCCGGTTCCCGGTGCGTACCGTCACGGTTCACCGCGGGAACTGTGGTCCGAGCGCTCCAGCGCCCCGCGGACTTCGGCATCGGAAACCTGGTGAAAATCGCGATACCACTGCCCGACGGACATAAAGGGTTGCGGCTGCAGGGGGCAGACCACATCATCCACCTGCGGCTCCAGATCAGCCAGAAACTCCGGCGGAGCCACCGGCACCGCCACCACGATTCGTTTCGCCCCCTGGCGCCTGACCGCCTCAATCGCCGCACTCATGGTGGCACCGGTAGCCAGCCCGTCATCCACCAAAATAACGCAGCGCCCTTTTATATCCGGGCGGGGCCGATCCCCGCGGTAGGCACGCTCGCGGCGCTCCAGTTCGCGCCGCTCCCTCTCCACCACGGCGGCAACCTCCTCCTCGCTGACACCGGCGTAGTTCACCAGCTGCTCGTTCATGACCTGCACCCCTCCGCCGGCAATGGCCCCCATGGCCAGCTCGGGATATTTCGGAAGACCCAGTTTGCGAACCACCAACAGATCCAGAGGCGCCTCCAGCGCCCGGGCCACCTCGCTGGCCACCGGCACCCCTCCCCGTGGCAGGGCCAGCACCAGCAGGTCGTCACGCCCGCCGTAGCGCTGCAGCAATTTGGCCAGCTCCCGGCCGGCGGACCGGCGATCCTGAATGGACGACTCCTTGACCATGGTGGACTCCTCCTGCTCCGTTGTCTTTGCAAACCCGATTCTTTCCGTAACTATTCAGCTCGCCCCTGAAATCCGCCATTGCTGTGTTGCAAAATGGTCGTTTGCCCTCGCAAACTCCCGTTTTTCGCCTTGAACTGACCAATTTCAGGGGCGACCTGAACAGTTACCCCCCTAAGTATACCGAAGCGGAACCCAGCCTACCTGCGGCAAAGGCGCGGCAGCGGCGTGAAGCTCGACGCACCACCGCGGATGTGGTCCAGACGCCCGCTGAACGTGCCTTTGCCGTTGATTGGCCCCATGACCGCCCGTCATATGCCGTATGCCATCCGCAGCAGGGAGAGCGGGTGCTCGGCGTTGCTGCCATCCGCCAGCAGATGCTCCATCTGGCGGCCGGCGGAGGGACAGACGCTGCCGTAGTGATCCGGCAGCACCTGCCGGATATGGCGCACCATCGGGCCGGCCATCTCCCCCGCCACCCGGTGCAGCTCCTCCTTCAGAGAAAAACCCCCGGCGCAGGCGCAACACCCCGCGAGCAGCTCCACATGGGTGCCCGGCACCAGGCCAAGGATCCCCTCGACCGGATGCCGGCCGTTCCGTACCACCGTGCGGCAGGAAATATGGCAGCTCACCACCCCCAGGCGGTTGACAAAGGTGGTGTTCAGGCCTCCCGTGCGGTGCAGCGACAACAGATACTCGAAGGGATCGAGCATGGCATCCGCCACCCGCTGCAGCTGCCGGTCCGCAGGGAACAGCAGCGGCAGCCAGTGCCGGAACAGCTGCAGGCAGGCGGGCTCCGTGGTCACGATACTCCAGCCGCGCTCCAGCCATTGCGCCAGCAATGGAACATTGTTCCTGCGCGCCCGATCCAGCCGCTCCAGATCCCCCAGCTGCAGCCGGGCCATGCCGCAGCACCGCTCCCCGCGCAGCACGGTAACCGCTACGGAGTTGTGCTCCAGAATAGCGCACAGATCACTGCGTGGATCAGAGCTGCCGTGGCTGCCGCCACAGGTGGCAAACAGCACCACACCCGGTTTGCCGACCTCCTGGTGGGTCCATCGCCCACAACCATCCCCCCTCCACGGGGCAGGAAACCGCTCATCCGGAGAGAGCCGTACCACCCTGCGCAGGGTACGGCTGTTGGCGGCCATCCGCGCCATCCCCCCCAGCAGCGGAACGGTCGCCAACCTGCCGAGGCGGTCGGGGGAGGCCAGCAGCCGGTCACGCAGGGCAATCCCCCCCCTCCTGAACCGAACCACCTTGGCGCGCAGCATCAGCAGGGGAAAATCCACATTGCGCCGATGGGGTGGAACGAAGGGGCATCTCTCGGTGTAGCACCGGCCGCAGAGATGGCACAGATCGACGATACGCCGGTAGTCACCCCGCTCCAGGCCATCCGGCCCCATGGTGCTGGAGCCGTCGATAAGCTCGAACAGGGTATCGAAGGCGGGGCACAGGCCGGCGCAGCGCCGGCAACCGTGGCAGATGTCAAACACCCGCTCCAGCTCCCCATCCAGCCGCTTCTGATCCAGGACGGCCGGATCGTCCCACTTCGGTACTGGCCGGACCAGGGTTGGCCGCTTCCCGTCGCGTCCTCTCTCTTCAGGAACCTGGTTAGCCACCCGCTACCGCGCCCTTGCGCCTCCCGCCAGGAATGTCCAACCGGTATGGTAACTCACTCCACCCGCTTGCGTCTCACTCCTGGGATATTATGGCCCCGGGCCAACCGGCGCTATTGCGGCCCCACCATGGTATCCGGTTCACCCCAGCTTGCCGACCAGACGCTGTTGCCGTGCAGGTAGTGTACGCCCCTCTCCCCGATAAGCGCGCGATCCCCGGCCAGCCAGCTGGTGTTGTCACCGTACTCCGCCGATTCAACCACCATCCGCCCCCGCTCCACTATGCCCGGCATCCGTTTCTCCGGTCCGCCGCCGTCGTAGATATCGAACATGTGGAGTCCGGTGTGGGTCCAGGGATACTGCTCCCACGGCCTCATCGGAGCCGTGGTGGGCACCACGGCGTGCAGTTTCACCGGAAGCGCCAGACGCGCCGGCCTTCCCCTCTCCCGGTCGGCCGGCAGCCAGGTCACCGCAAGGTGGTCACGCAAGGCGTTGGAGTCGGTCCCGCGACCGCCGATCTCGATACTGTCCATCTCCCGCGGACGCCCGGGATCACTGACGTCGAACAGCGCCAGCCTGAGCCCCTGGTACCATGCGCCACGCCCGTCACCCCACGCGCCGTCGGCCGCTACGGCCGACTTGCCAATCCCCAGCAGCACCGTGTCACTCACCGGATGGAGATAGTCGGAGTATCCCGGGACCTTGAGACTGCCGGCGATGAAGGGATCGGCGGGATCGGAGAGATCCAGAACGTAGAGCGGATCGGTTACCCGAAAGGTGACCAGGTACCCGCGTTCACCGACGAAGCGGGCCGCATAGAGCCGCTCGCCCGGCAGCCCGATGGGTTCCGGCCGCTTTTCGTTGGGCAGGCGCGCAAGCTCCTTCAGGCGCGGAAACTCGCCGCCCCGCTCCTCGGCCAGCACCGTCAGCCTGGTGGTGGCGTCCATGCTCCAGGAGCGCCCCAGCGAGGTGGCGATGAACAGCACTCCATCCCGCTCACCCATGCGGAACGACTTCTTGTCCTGCTCCCATCCAAGATGGCCTCCCACCGAGCCGGACCCACGGAAGCGGGGGCCGCTCCCGGTCAGGGCGAACTTGTGTATCCAGGTGCGCTCCTCGGGCGGATAGATCACCATCTCCCGCGCCAGACGGGCATCGGTCTGAATCACATAGCGCTGCCTGGTAGTGGCGAGATAGAGCGACTCCCGGCTCACATAGACCGCCTCGGTGGGCCCGATGATGCAGCGCGCCCGGGGAGCGCCTGTCGGATTGCGCAGATCTATAGCTATGACGCTGATAATATCAGCACTCCGGTAGTCATCCCCCACAGGGGGCAGGTAACAGTTCCTGGCGGAGGCGAGATACCCCTTGCGCGGCCCGTCATCCACCCGCCATCCGGGCAGCAGCGCGGAGAGGGGCGCGGCATCGAGCAGCTCCTGGTTGAGCCTCCGCTGGAGCCTGGTTTCGGGGTATGGCCGATACCCCTCCACCCACGGGTAGTGGCGGGTAACCAGATAGAGAGTCTCATCGATACGCCGGCTCGCCACCAGATGGCCATCGAACAGCAGCCGGGCAATCACCCGCGGCATCACCGGATCATCCACATCCACCAGGGTCACGAAGCTCTCTCCGGAGCGCCAGCTCCAGGGAGCGAACCACCCTGCAGGAGAGGCCGTCCGCTTCCCCCTGCCCAGCACCAACAGCAGGTCGGGCCCTCCCGATTCACGGTCGGTGAGCAGATAGCTGCCGGTGGCGCGCATGGCTTCGGAAAGCTCCAGGTCAGCCACCTCCCGGGCCGCCGCAGGCTCCTCCCCCAGCTCCATAACGCGCACCCTGGATCTCTCCGGCCGGGGTGATGTCATCAGCTCCACCACCCCACCTCCAGGGGCGGTCAAAGGCTCCTGCCGGGTCACTACATAGAGATAGCGCCCGTCGCTCTTCAGGCGATCCGCCTCATCTACCCCGCTCTCCTGAACGTTGGTACGGGAGAAATCACCGCTCCGCGAGGCGATCTCCTCCCCACCCGTCTCCACGGAGATGGGGATCGCCACCTCACCATCTCTGCCGTTGGCCATGGCGCCGTACTGCTCATCTATCGCCCGCTTCAGATACCCCTCCAGATCTCTCGCGGAGCGAAACTCGGATAGCGCATCCGGGTCATCGATCCTGCCCTGCTCCCCCACCCAGGGGAGCGGCGCATCGTTACATGCCGGCAGCAAAACGGCCGTAACGGCGACCACCGACATCCATACGGAAAACCGGATCCAGAACATACTACCTCCACCCTTGCAAGATACCCTGTTACCGGTATATAGCAGACATTGGACAACCGATCCCGGACCTGGTCGGCATAACGGCAAAAACCAGCCCCTTCAGGCACAAAATTCATACTTTTGTTACATTCTTCCCCGGCCTTCCCTTGCCGGACCAGCCCGTTCCTGAAACCTGAGCCGATATATATTGTCGCCGGGTTGATGTACCATGGCCCTTTATGCGGATGACACCAGATGTGCTGGAAAAGGGGGAAGGCGAAAGTTGCGGGTTTTTCACAAACCGCCGCAACAAGCGGCTTTTCTACCATCTCTCCCCCGTGACGGAAGGGGCTCCCCTGGTGGTGTTCTGCAATCCTCTGCTGGAGGAGCAGATAACCTGCCAGCCCCTTGTGGCGAGCTGGCTCAGATATCTGGCCCAACACCGTTTCAACGCCCTCGCGTTCGACTATACGGGGACCGGCAACAGCTGGGGGATATATACATCCACTCCCGATACCATGATGGAGGATGTGGCGGATGCGGTAGAGTGGTTCCGAAACAGGCAACAGGTAGGGAAACTCTTCCTGCTCGGGATCCGGTTCGGCGCGAACATAGCCCTCAGAAGCGCCCCGAACATCGGTGTTTCCGGCGTGATCGGGGTGGAGCCGGTAATGGACATGAAGAGATACTGGAACAATCTGCTCCGCTCCAACCTGGTGACCCAGTTGTCTATCCACGGGAAGGTGGTGGAGGATCGGAAAACCCTTATGGAGAGACTCAGATCGGGAGGCAGGATAAACCTGTCCGGGTACGATATCGATCTGGAGTTTGCCGACTCGGTACGGCGCTTCCATATTACTGCCGCGGAAAGGGGAGGCGGGGAGAGCACCTCCCTTTTTCTGCGCTCGAGGAGAGAGCTGGAGCACGCCAGGGAGCTCGGGTTTCGAATCCTGGAGGTGATGGCCAAACCGCTCTGCCAAGAGAACGTATACTATGATCCGTACCGTATCGACCTGTTCCGGAAAACGAAATGGTTTCTCGAACGGCGTAATTCAGGAGCCGATGGAGACAGTGCGGATCGCTGAGAGGGTGATTTCTGTTGAGCTGCAGGGGCTCGACATGCGCGCCATAGAGAGCTATGCAGAGGGGGAGTGTGGCACCAGGCCCGTTGTGGTGTTTCTGCCATCCGGCGTGAAGTACTCGGCGGGACCCTACCGGATCTTCGTCAACTACGCCAGGCAGCTGGCGGGAGACGGTTTCCGCTGCTACCGTTTCGACCCGCGGGGGATCGGGATTAGTGAGGGACGGTTCCAGAGCGGCCCCATCCACCAGCTGTGGAACAGAATAGAGACCGGGTGCTTCGTGGAAGATCTGGCCCATTTTATCGGCCTCCTCAGGGCAAACTGGCCCCGCAGAAGAGTTGTGCTGTGCGGACTGTGCGGCGGCGCCGTAACCGCTGCGCTTCTTGCCGGCAGGCACAGGAAGCTGGTTGACGGCATAGTCTCCATCAACACCGAGGTTTTTCTCTCCAGCGCGGAATCTCCGCCCTCGATGCCGGCGACCGCCACGGAGGTGGATATGGTGATGAAAAGATATGCCACCAAACTGCTCTCGCGGGAGGCATGGTCCAGGCTGCTGCTTCTGGAAAGCGACGTTAAAGGCATTGTACGCACCACCGGCAAATTCCTCCTGCAAGGCCTCCGCAAGGAGAACAGGAGGCTGGAGGAGTACCGAAACATCAACCACCACCTCATATCCGCCTTCCGGAGTATCGGGAGCGGCGGAGTGAGCCATCTGTTGCTGTTTTCCGAAAACTCCAGCAGCTGGCACAAATTCCAGGACACCTTTCTCTCCCTGCTGCTCCAGTCCAGATACAGCTCCCCCTGCGGCGAGATCAGGCTCATCCGGGGAGCGACCCACGATCTCCATGACCAGGAGCATCGCTCGGAAGCCCTCACCCAGATTAGTGCCTGGCTAAACTCCTCGTTCGGAAATCCAGAGTCCGATGCAACGGGGTACCACACCGCACACTCGGTCTCCTCCACATAGATCCCCACGGTAACCAACCCTGCGGCGGCTGGTCGGGCGGTCAGTCACGAGGCGCGGTGGCGCCGTCCCGGCACTCCCGTGACCAGCCGGCGCAACACCATGAAGGCCGCCCAACCCCCGCCCGCTGGGAGCAGCCCAGCCGTTCCGCCCCCCGGCATGGAGGCCGCTGCCAGCGGGCCGTGCCCTGAGCCGCCCCCCCCGGGCCGCCCTGAAGAGCGCTTTACTATCGATTGTCTTGGTATAATATTGCCATTCAAGGCGTGGTCCGCGCCCCGAACCGGAACAGCCGGGGCGTTCCAAAGGCCGCATTACCATCGATTGCTGCAGCAACAGAGGAGGTGCCCATCCCATATTCTGACCGCCTTGCGGAGAGAGGGGATAGTCTGACGACATGCAGAAACTCCAGCATGTCCCAATCTCCTGCCGCCAAACTTCCGCCTGGCAAGGAGGGTCTGCCCCTTACCCACCCCAGGAGGCCGGGCAAGGGGCATAGGGATAACCGCCCGGATGGGCCACTGTACCCATCCGCGCTACGTTCAAGGCTGATGGCGCAGCGGCTTACGGCGGATGGACGGCCGCATCCCGGCGCGCGGAAGCAGCCGCGGACCTCAGAGGCAAGCAGACAATTTCACGGGAGAGTTTCATGACCATTTCACGCGACGATATTCTGGAGGCATATCGCTTCCGCCATGCCTGCAAGGAGTTCGACAGCAGCAGGAAGGTATCCGATGAGGATTTTGAAACCATTATGGAGAGCGCAAGACTATCGCCCAGCTCGTTCGGATTTGAGCCCTGGTACTTTCTCCTGGTTCAGGACGGGGGGCTGCGGGAAAAGCTGCGTGAATTCAGCTGGGGAGGACAGAAGCAGATCCCCACCGCGAGCCATCTGGTGGTGATCCTGGCGCGCAGGGAGTTCTGCATGAGGTATGACAGCGATTATGTGGAAGGGCTGATGCGCAACGTGCAGAAGCTGCCGGATGCCGCGATAGAAAAGAAGATCGCCGTCTACAGAAAGTTTCAGGAGAGCGACTTCAAGCTGCTGGAGAGCGAACGGTCCCTGTTTGACTGGGCCTGCAAGCAGACCTATATCGCCCTCGGCAACATGATGACCACCGCCGCCATGCTGGGCATAGACTCCTGCCCCATCGAGGGATTCGAGCGCGACAGGGTGGAAGAGGTTCTGGCGCGCGATTTCGGTATCGATACCGACCGCTTCGGGATCTCCTGCATGGTCACCTTCGGTTTCAGAATCCGGGAGGGGAGGGAGAAGACCAGACAAACCATGGAGGAGATCACCCGCTGGTACCGGTAGCGCAACCGCCGGGCAAAGCTCCTCTCCAATGAGGACTCTCTCCAGCCGGCAGAGCGGTGATCTGCTGGTTTGCCCATACGGTTGGGGAAAGAAGAGCCGCTTACCCTTACTGTGCCCCGGATTCGGGGCAGGTCCCCTTCGCCTCCACCGGGCACCGGCTGTGCTTCAGGGAGCGTGAAGAGGCGGGGCGGTAGCCGCCTCACCGGACGACTCTTGACCGCCGCTTTCCCGACCGCCCGTCTGCTGCTCCGGCCGGACCTCTTCCCGCAGGAACATCCACTCCAGATCACAATCCGCCATGGTGACAAACCAGTTGTCGCGGTCTCCCAGCAAACTGCGGGTAGCCGCATCCTCCTCCCCTTCATGCACCATGAATCTGTACTCCGAAGAGTCCCGCTGCAGGAACCCCAGCCACAGCAGGGATCCGGTACGCTTTGGACAGGGACATATAACGGTCTGCAGATCATCCGCTCCGGCGTGCCTGGCCTCCCGGAGACAGAACGCAAACAGTATCCGCAGCTGACTCGGCGGACACAGCAGATCCACCACAACCGCCACCCTGCGCCCGTTGCGCTCACCGAAACGCAGTACGGTATACCCGGTCAGGCGGCTGCCCCGATACAGATAGAACCTGTGGTAGCGCCCCGGATCGGGCGCCTCATCGAATCTCCAGCGCAAACGAACATGGTCCCGTCGTCCCATAACGGGGAAGACGGCACTCACATCCTCCCAGATCCTGTCGATACGCGAGTCAAACGCTGCAACCGGCTCGAACCGGAAACGGCGCAAGCGTGCGTAGCCCCGCCACGCCCCCTCCAGAGCCACAAGAAACGGATAGAGCGCCGGAGCGAAACCCTGCAGCGCGTCGGGCAACCCGGCCCGTATGCCGGCCGGACTCAGGGGGCGCACATATTTCGGAACCGTACCCAGAGATCTCCATCCAGATCTGAGAAACGCGCTCCTGGCCGCATCTGTCAGATTTATGGCCGCTGTAACATGGTTGCTTCGAACATAAACATCGTTGAGTACGGCCCCCACTCCCCGCATCTGATAGGCTGGACTCACCTTCAGATTGATGGCCCAGGAGGCGCGCCGCGCCTGGCCATCGACAAACAGCGCAAAGGGGATCCCCGCCTGCTGGCCGTGGATGACGCCGTCCTTCTGATAGATCCAGTACTGGGGCCCCTCCCCATTGTTGTCCGGATTTCCATCGAATAGCCAGCGGTGATGCCGCTCGTCACCATGGATGGCCCCGGGCCGGTACTCACGGCGCAAGAAATCGCGCAGGGCGGGAAGATCCTCCTCTCTCAGACGCCGGATATGTTGCCTGATCCTGTCCCGGTAACCCATCGGGAACAGAGCTCAGCTTCCGGTCCAGATGAATCCATCCACGCAGGCAAGCCAGCTTCCATCATCCAGCATATGGGCATCGAGGTGGTGCATGCCGTCCCGGTTCCAGGACTCGGCACCAGGCCCCAATATATGGGATCCGCCCAACGGGCGCTCCCGGTACTCCCCGGGTGTGAGCTCCAGAATCTCGAAGGCATTAACCGCGGTTCCGTAGCGGGGAACCGGATTCTGGCTGAAACGGACGAGGCGACCGTCCATCTCGATAACCCTGCCCGCCGGCCGCGAGGCACAGATGTCCCCATTCACCACAGGGCTCGCCGGATGCTCCACCCATGGACCCTCCGGCCGCTCCGAGCCAAACAGCCTCAGAACACCGTGGTTGCCGGGGGTGCTCGCCTCACTGAACAGCCACCACCGCCCCTGGTGGGAAAATATGCTGCTATCCGCGAACCGATACCCCTCCAGCAGGTTGGTAACCCGGCGCCAGTACCATGGGAACGGGTCGGCGCGGTACAGGGTGGCGGCCCCGCTTTTCCAGCTCTCGGGGACCATGTACCACTCCCCCTGAAACCCAAACACATGCGGGTATGAGAGGTGTTGCGGCCCCCTCAAAACCACCCCTTGATACTCCCACTCAAGCCCGTCCTGGCTGGTTGCCAGCCCTATTTCCCCCAGCTCCGTCTGCAGGTTCAGCACCTCAAAGAACATGTACCACTCCCCGTCCTTGCGCAGCATGAAGGGATCGGCAACGAAGCCGGCATGGAGATCGGTTATATCGTCGCAGGTCAGAACCGGATTAATCACCTCCCGGGGGGTATGGAGTCCCAGCGGGGAATCTCCAGTCATCATGCCGATGGACCATTTCCAGTGGGTGCGGCGGCTGCCCCTGAAGCGCATCACTCCCGGGGCCACGCTCCAAAGCAGGCTTTTGCCCCGCTGTTTGGCTAACGCAGCTATCATGGAGATCCCTCCTGCCTTTCTGTAAGAATTTCGCTCACCGTCTCCAGCAAGCGCGGACCTGAATGCATATAGGTGGTGGCACGTCGCTTTGCCTCGATGTCGGCATAGACCATCCCGGCCTGCTCGACATCGATTCCAATGGCCTCTGCCAGTTGGGCCGCTGGAATCCCGTGATTGTGCGCCCACAATGCCAGGTCCATCTCGGCATAGGGAAGAGAGTAGTAGAACTCGTCCTGGCCCTGATCCAGGCTGTAGGTGTCGGTAGTGGGAGTGGTGCTGCAGATCTCCTCGGGAAGCCCCATGTGCCTGGCGAGGGCGTAGATCTGGGTCTTGTAGAGATGGGCGATGGGTTTTATGTCTGCCGAACCGTCTCCGTTCTTTACGAAGAAGCCCTGATCGTACTCTACCCGATTGGGGGTTCCGATGACACAGTAGTTGAGCCGATCCGCATGAAAATACTCTATGGTCTTCCTTATTCGCTGCTTGAAATTGGTGGCAGCCACGATCTGCAGATAGGCCTTGTGAGGCAGGCGTCTCTCCAGCAGCTCTCCGTCCGGGCGCTGCACCACCAGGCGGAAGTAGTGGAATCCCCCCTTGGCCCCGCCGGAGATCACTATCTTGCTCTTCCATTCGGGGGTATAGTCCGGAAATACGGTCCGGATCGCCTCATCCCGCATCCTGTAGCAGCCAATCGCTTCCAGGGTCGGAGATATATCCACCGTAAGACACTGCAGTCCCAGATGATCAGCCAGCAGCTGTCCCAGAGAGGAGCTGCAGCTGGAGGAGTCCTGCTCTGGCAGAAGCAGCGCGAGAACCTTCCCGGTACCAAATGCCCTGGCGCAGAGGGCGGCGGTAACGGAGCTGTCTATCCCTCCCGAGATGGCCACGACGGCGCCCCGCCGCCGGAACTCCTTGCTGGTCTCCAGCAAGCCGTGACAGATCCTCTCTATCTCCTGATCATAGTCGATATCGAATACCGCAGGACCTAGTGCACCAGAGTCCATATGACCACCCCTTCCGGTAACTATAGTTTACTCTCTACATACCTGGTAATACAGTCCAGAGAGTCGAGGTTCTCCGGCGATATCTCATCATCCTCCACCTGGATCCCGAACTCCTCTTCCAGGAACGAAACCAGCTCGATTACACCGGTGGAGTCCAGCAATCCAATCTCCAGAAACGAGGTGCTATCACCCAGCTGGACATCGCTCTGGCCCATCAGGAAATTATCTGATATGTACTCTCTTACAGATGCTTTAATATCTGGCACAACAACTCCTTCCGGTCTCGCCGCCATTATCTGGTACTCTTTCAAGGTATTAACCCGGCAACATATCATGTCGCCAGGCTAACGGTAAATCAGGATTCAGCGTCCCCGTGATGCTCCGCAGCGGCGTTGCAGCGCCTGACAAGGGAACAACCAGTGCTCTTGCGCTACGCCTTGCCGCCAAACACCACAACACGCGTCTCTTCGGAAACATTCGCTTGGATTTATAACCCAATATTATTATCAAACAGTAACTTTCTCAGCCTGCTCAGGCGACCTCCAACACCCCGGGCCGGCGTCGCAGCCATCCGATCCCCGACAACCGGACAGGACTTCCGGGGCATCAAATTACTATTTCTTCTTATTCTTATATTTCTACGCGCAAGGATACGCCGCCCATCCCGCGCTTCTGTGCCTGTAACCAATGGAAACCTAATAGTTGAGGCAGCCGCTATGCTGCCCGCCACACACCCATCCCCTGGATATATGCCGGGGCGAACAAACCATCCCCGGGAGGCAATCTTTATCCCACAATCGGTACGTGACAAGTATCGTTGCTCCGTACCGTTTTTGCAAGAGAAACCGGCCCTGGGACCAAGGGCTCCGGCCGACCTCTTATAAACTGAAATTTCGGGGATTTTTCCCGTGACCTTTAAGCGCGCCTTACCCCGCAAGGAAAACTTTTTGTAAAAGGCCTCCCCTCGCGCCCGGGTGCTCCACACGGCCGGCGAACCCCCGCTGTGACACCGTGCAGCAAGGCATACCGCCCGGAGCAGGAGCAAGCCGCAAAGCGCCGCCGTGTACCGCCGGCCCGCCTCCATGTACGCCACACCACCCGTTTGCGGTATTGGGTCTTCCAATCAGGATTCAGCGTCCGCCTGAATCCTGATTTATTACCTTGAAAGAGTACCAGTAACAAACGGATCGGAGGGCGGCTCCCGTACCTCAATCGGCCGATTGTTCGGTACCGTTTTCCGCCTCTTCGTCGTTCCCTTCCGGGACCGGCCGATCCACCAGCTCCACATAGGCCATGGGAGCGTTATCCCCGGCCCGGAATCCGCATTTCAGGATGCGCAGGTACCCCCCCGGACGGGACCTGTAGCGGGGACCAAGCTCGTTGAACAGCTTGCCAACCATCTCCCGATCGCGAATGCGGGCGAAGGCAAGCCTGCGGTTGGCGACCGTATCGCTCTTGGCCAGGGTGACAAGCGGCTCGGCAACCCGGCGCAGCTCCTTTGCCTTTGGCAGCGTGGTACGGATGATCTCGTGGCGAAACAGTGACGCTGCCATGTTGCGCAACATGGCCTGCCGATGACTGCTGGTGCGGTTGAGATGCCGCCCGCTCTTACGATGACGCATTGCAAATACCCTCGGTCGAACAACTATCCTGCGGACTGCTCCTTACCCTTCTCCTTCAGGCTGGAAGGGGGCCAGTTTTCCAGCTTCATGCCCAACGACAAGCCGTGCGAAGCCAGCACATCCTTTATTTCGGTAAGGGACTTCTTGCCCAGATTGGGGGTCTTCATCAGCTCCACCTCGGTGCGCTGGATCAGATCCCCGATATAGTAGATCTGCTCCGCCTTGAGACAGTTGGCGGAGCGCACCGTGAGCTCCAGATCATCCACAGGCCGTAACAGAATGGGCTCTATGGGCGGCTCCTCCGCCTTGTCCGACTGCCCGTCGGCGGGCTCAAGCTTGACGAAAGAGGAGAGCTGATCCTGCAGGATGGTGGCGGCCGAACGGATGGCATCCTCCGGATCTATGGCCCCGTTGGTAGAGAGCTCGATTATCAGCTTGTCCAGATCGGTGCGCTGCTCGACACGCGCGCTGTCAACGGTGTAGGAGACCTTCCTGATGGGGCTGAAGCTGGCATCCAGCTTGAGCCGCCCGATGGGCTGGTCACCCTCCTGGTCCAGCAAGCGCTGATTGGCGGGGCGGTAACCGCGCCCGGTCTCCACCCAGAGGGTCATGTTCAACTCGCCATCCTTGCTCAGATTGGCGATGACATGCTCCGGATTTATCACCTCGATATCGTGATCGAGCTGGATGTCCCCCGCCGTCACCACGCCGGGACCCTTCTTGCTGATGGTGAGCTCGGCCTTGTCCCGGTTGTTCATGCGCAAGGCGACACCCTTCAGGTTCAGCAGGATGTCGATCACATCCTCCTGCACGCCGGGCGCCGTGGTGTATTCGTGAAGGACCCCCTCGATCTCGGCCTCCACGATAGCGGCCCCGCTCATGGAGGAGAGCAGAATCCGACGCAAGGCGTTGCCCAACGTATGACCGAACCCCCGCTCGAGGGGCTCCAGGGTAATCTGGGCGTGCCGCTCACTTATCTGGCGCACCTTGACCGACTGCGGTTTGAGAAACTCGGTAACTGAATCCTGCATGAAAACCTCTTTCCAATTCGCTCGTGCTGGGATTGAAATCCGCCCTGGCGTGGTGGCTGGTTACTTCGAGTAGAGCTCCACCACCAGATGCTCCTTGAGATCGGCCGGCAGTTCACTGCGCTCCGGAAGAGCCTTGAAGATCCCCTCCTTCTTCTTGGTGTCCACCTCCAGCCACTCGTCGAAGCCACGCTGCTCCTGCATGTCCAGCGCCGCCTGCACACGCAGCTGATTCCTCGCCCGCTCCGCAACCGCCACCACGTCTCCCGGCCTGACCAGATGAGAGGGGATGTTCATCTTGCGCCCGTTCAAGGTGATGCCATTGTGGCGCACCAGCTGGCGCGCCTCCGCCCGGGAAGCCGCAAAGCCCATGCGGTACACCACATTGTCCAGGCGCGACTCCAGCAGCTGCAGCAGGTTGTCACCGGTGGAGCCCTTGAGTCTGTCCGCCCTCTTGTAGTAGATACGGAACTGTTTCTCCAGCACCCCGTAGATACGCCGGATCTTCTGTTTTTCACGCAGCTGCAGCGCATAGTCACTCAGCCTGGCACGGCGCTGGCCGTGCTGTCCGGGCGCAAATGCGCGCTTCTCCATGGGACAGCGATCAGAGAAACACTTCTCTCCCTTGAGAAACAGCTTCCCGCCCTCCCGGCGGCACTGGCGGCATTTGGGTCCTGTGTACTTGGCCATGAAACGACTCCGGAACTAGACGCGGCGCCGCTTGGGCGGGCGGCATCCGTTGTGGGGGATGGGGGTGACATCCTCGATGTTGGTAACCTTGAGACCCACGGCGTGAAGCGCGCGCACCGCAGACTCGCGCCCCGGACCCGGCCCCCTTACCAGCACCTCGATGTTCTTCATGCCATACTCCTGCGCCTGCTTGCCGGCATTTTCGGCCGCCACCTGCGCGGCGAACGGGGTACTCTTGCGCGAGCCGCGAAACCCGGATCCTCCGGCCGTGGCCCAGCACAGGGTGTTACCCTGCCGGTCAGTAATGGTTATGATGGTGTTGTTGAACGAGGCATGCACATGCGCCACCCCGTCAGAGACGTTCTTTTGAATACGTTTACGGGAACGTGAACCGGACCTTGCTTTTGCCATGTTTACATCCTACTTACGAATCGGCTTGCGCGGCCCCTTGCGGGTACGCGCGTTGGTGCGGGTGCGCTGGCCATGCACCGGCAGCCCGCGGCGGTGCCGCAGCCCGCGATAAACGCCCAGATCCATGAGCCGCTTGATGTTCATCGAAACCTCACGCCGCAGATCCCCCTCCACGGTGAACTTGCCCACCGCGCTGCGCAGCTTGTCCAGCTGGTCCTCGGTAAGATCCCTCACCTTGCTGTCAGGCTTCACATCCGCCGCCTCGCAGATCCGCCGCGCACGGGTGGGACCGATGCCATATATGGCAGTCAGGGCGATCACCACATGTTTCTGAACCGGGATGTTGACACCAGCAATACGGGCCATACAGGCGCTCCTACACTCTAAACCTCAACTCTCACGAACGTACCGCGAAAACGGCCAATTATACCGACCCGAATCACGGAAAACAAATGGCGCAGCGTCCTTCTCAACCCTGGCGCTGCTTGTGCCGTGCATCGGGACAGATCACCCTCACCACCCCTTTGCGGCGCACAATCTTGCAGTTGCGGCACATCTTCTTGACCGAAGCTCGAACCTTCATGGTACTCTCCAGCTTATCTCCTTCCCGAACCGCCGCGTCCGCGGCCCCTCAGGTTGCTCTTTTTCATCAGCCCTTCATACTGGTGCGACATGAGATGCGCCTGCACCTGGGCCATGAAATCCATCACCACCACCACGATAATCAACAGGGAGGTGCCGCCGAAATAGAACGGTACGTTCCAGTAAACAATCAGAAACTCGGGAAGCAGACAGACCGCGGTAAGATAGATGGCCCCGGCCATGGTCAGACGCGACAGCACCTTGTCGATATACTTCGCGGTCTGCTCGCCGGGCCGGATCCCCGGCACAAACGCCCCGGAGCGCTTCAGGTTGTCCGCGGTCTCCGCAGGGTTGAACATCAGGGCGGTGTAGAAAAAGGTGAAAAACAGTATCGCCAGCGCATAGAGCAGCACATAGAGCGGCTGCCCCGGTGACAGGGTGGTGGAAAGATCCTGCAGCCACCGCATCCCCTCACTGCTCCCGAACCATCCCCCGAGTGTGGCTGGAAACAGGATGATGCTGGAGGCGAATATGGGCGGAATAACACCGGACATGTTCACTTTCAGCGGCAGATGGGTACTCTGCGCCGCCAGCATCCTGCGCCCTTGCTGCCGCTTGGCGTAGTTGACCGTGATACGCCGCTGCCCGCGCTCCACGAACACCACGAAGGCGGTCACCGCCAGCGCCAGGACAAACAGCAGGATGATGAAGAAGGTGCTCAGCTCCCCGGTCCGGCCCAGCTCCAGTGTGCCCCCGATGGCGGAAGGGAGCCCCGACACGATACCGGCAAAGATGATCAGCGAGATGCCGTTGCCAATCCCGCGCTCGGTGATCTGCTCCCCCAGCCACATCAGGAACATGGTACCGCAGACCAGGGTCAGCGCCGCTATCATGCGGAACGCCAGGCCAGGCTCGATCACCACCGGAATCCCGCCTGCACTCTGTGCCTCCAGCGCGATGGCAACCCCTATGGACTGGAAGGTGGCCAGCACCAGCGTAAAGTAGCGGGTATATTGGGTTATCTTGCGCTTGCCGGCCGCCCCCTCCTTGCTCAGCTGCTCCAGCTTGGGTGATACCTTGGTCAGCAGCTGCACTATGATAGAGGCCGATATGTAGGGCATGATCCCCAGGGCGAACACCGTCAATCTCTCCAGCGCACCTCCGGAGAACATGTTGAACATGTCCAGGATGGTGCCGCGCTGCTGCTCGAACATGGCCGCCAGCGCCACCGGATCGATGCCCGGCACCGGGATATGGGCCCCGATGCGATAAACGATGATCGCCCCCAGCACGAACAGCAGGCGCTGCTTGAGCTCCACCAGCTTGCCGCCCCCGAGGGCGCTGGCCATGGCCGCTGTGCTCTTCGCCACCGCCGGCTGCTCCGGGCCTACTCTTCGACCTTGCCACCGGCCGCCTCGATCGCGGCCCTGGCACCTCTGGTCACGCCAACACCGCGCACGGTCACGGCGCGGTCGATGGTACCCGACAAAATGATCTTGGCGTAGCGAATGTTCTGCCCCAGCACTCCGGCCCCTTTCAGGGTGTCCAGGTCAACGGCGTCGCCCTCCACCCTGGCCAGCTCGGCAAGCCTCACCTCGGCGGTGACCCGGCCCTTGCGCGAGCTGAACCCCACCTTTGGCAGGCGTCTCTGCAGCGGCATCTGGCCACCCTCGAATCCCGCCTTGACCCTGCCGCCGGAGCGCGACTTGAGGCCCTTGTGACCACGCCCGCAGGTTTTGCCCAGGGTGGAGCCTATGCCCCGCCCCACCCGCTTGGCGGCCCGCCTTGCGCCGGGGGCCGGTTTCAGACCATTCAGACGCATGTCAGCCCTCCTCCACCCTGAGCAGGTAGGACACCTTGTCGATCATGCCACGCACCGCCGGTGTGTCCTCCACCTCCACGGTGTGGTGCATGCGGCGCAGGCCAAGGCCGGCGACGCACGCCTTGTGGGACGCGATGCGGTGAATCGGGCTGCGCACCAGCGTCACCCGGATGCTCTTTTTGCTCGCCGCCATCTCTCTACTCCAGAATCTCCTGAACCGACTTGCCCCGCCGGGCGGCGATCTGCTCCGGCGACTGCATGGCGATCAACCCGTTCATGGTGGCGCGCACCACATTGACCGGATTGTTGCTGCCGATACACTTGGCCAATACGTTGCGCACTCCCACCACGTCGAACACCGCGCGCATGGCGCCGCCGGCGATGACCCCGGTACCCTCCGAGGCCGGCTGCATGAACACCTTGGCCGCCCCGTGGGTGGCGGTGATGGGATACTGCAGGGTTCCATCCGTCAATTCGATGGTGTGCATGTTCTTGCGCGCCGCCTCCATCGCCTTGGCTATGGCGGCCGGAACCTCACGCGCCTTGCCGTAACCGAAGCCGACCCTGCCCTCGCCATCGCCCACCACGGTGAGGGCGCTGAAACTGAAGATGCGTCCCCCCTTCACCACCTTGGCCACCCGGTTGACGCTCACCAGGCGCTCCTGCAGGCCATCACCCGCCTCAGCTTTTTCGAATGCCGCCATAACTAGACTCCTAAAACTCCAGGCCGTTCTCGCGCGCCGCCTCGGCCAGCGCCTTTACCCGCCCGTGGTACTTGAAACCGGAGCGGTCGAAGGCCACCTTGCTGATGCCGGCACTTCTGGCCTTCTCCGCAATGGCCTTCCCCACCGCGGCGGCCGCCTCGCGGTTGCCGGTATACCTTACGCTGCTGCGGATCTCGCCCTGAAGGGTCGATGCCGCGGCCACCACCTCGGCTCCACCCGGCGCGAACAGCTGTGCATAGATGTGCCGTCCGCTGCGGTGCACGGAGAGGCGGTGAACCCCCAGACGCTTGATCCTGGCGCGTGCCTTGCGGGAACGGCGCAGGCGGGATGATCTCTTGTCCATCGTGTATACCCGTAACTACTTCTTCTTGGCCTCTTTGCGAACCACATGCTCGTCCGCGTAGCGCACCCCCTTGCCCTTGTAGGGCTCGGGCGGCCGGAAGGCGCGGATCTCGGCGGCCACCTGGCCCACCTTCTGCTTGTCGATCCCCTTTACCACCACCTCGGTCTGGCTGGGGGTCTCGATGGCGATCCCGTCCGGCACCGCGAAGTCGATGGGGTGGGAGAAACCGAGATTGAGGTTCAGCTTCTGGCCCTGCAGCTGGGCACGGTAGCCGACCCCCACCAGCTGCAGCCTGCGCTCGAACCCCTGGCTGACACCCTGCAGCATGTTCCTGACCAGCGCGCGCATGGTGCCGGTCATGGCCACGGAGCTGCGCTCCTCGCTGCGCGGGGCGAACAGCAGTTGCCCATCCTCCTGGGTGACCTGCACCGCGGGGTGCAGCTCCCGCTCCAGGACCCCCTTGCTCCCCTTCACGGTGACCCCCTGCCCGTCGATGGTGACCTCCACCCCGGCCGGAACGGCAACCGGATTCTTCCACGCCTTAGCCATCTGCGCCTCCTAGAACACCGAGCAGAGCACTTCGCCGCCGTGGCCCGCCTTGCGGGCGGCCCGATCCGTCATCACTCCGGCCGAGGTGGAGACGATCGCCACCCCGAGCCCGCCCCTCACGCGCGGCAGCTCGTCACGCTTCCGGTAGCGCCGCAGACCGGGACGGCTCACCCGCTGCAGGGACTCGATGGCGGGCCTGCCCTCGAAATACTTGAGAACGACGGTCAGCACCGGCTTGCCACCCTCATCCCGCACCGCGAAGTCCGAGATGTAACCCTCCTCCTTCAACACCCGGCAGATGGCCACCTTGATGCTGGAGGAGGGCATCGCCACCTCCCTCTTGGCCGCAGCCAGGCCGTTGCGGATCCGGGTCAACATGTCTGCGATGGGATCGGTCATGCTCATGCGGTCTACTCCTGCAAAAACTACCAGCTGGCCTTGCGCACGCCAGGCACGTCACCCCGCATCACCGCCTCGCGCAGCTTGTTGCGCCCCAGGCCGAACTTGCGGTAGTAGCCGTGCGGCCTCCCGGTAAGCCGGCAGCGATTCTGCTGGCGCACCGGACTGGCATCGCGCGGCAGCTTCTGCAACTGGTGCTGCGCCTCCAGGCGCTCCTCGTAACTGAGACTCATGTCCCGAATCCTCGCCTTCAGCGCGGCGCGCTTCGCGGCATACTTGCGGACGGTGCGCGCCCGCTTCAGCTCGCGGTTGATCATGCTTGCCTTGGCCATAACGTGTCCTTCACCCCTTGAGCGGGAAATTGAATGCCTTGAGCAGGGCTCTCGCCTCCTCGTCGTTGCGGGCGGTGGTGGTGATGGTGATATCCATACCGCGCAGCGCATCAATCTTGTCGTAGTCGATCTCCGGAAAGATGATCTGCTCGCTGATCCCCATGCTGTAGTTGCCCCGCCCGTCGAAGGAGCGCGGGCTGAGGCCGCGGAAGTCGCGGATGCGCGGGATGGCGATACTTATCAGCCGGTCCAGAAACTCGTACATGCGCTCGCGCCGCAGCGTGACCTTGCAGCCGATGGGCCAGCCGTCCCGGATCTTGAAGCCGGCTATGGACTTGCGTGATCTGGTAACCACCGGCTTCTGGCCGGAGATGGTGGCCATGTCGGCCAGCGCGTTTTCGATCACCTTCTTGTCCGCCACCGCCTCGCCCAGACCCATGTTGAGGGTGATCTTGCTGATGCGCGGCACCTGCATCGGGCTCTTGTAGCCGAACTGCTCGGTCAGCTGCCCGACAACGGTATCTCTGTAAAACTGCTTCAATCTAGCCATGACCACACCAAATCACTTGTCCACGGCGGCGCCGCTGGATCGGAAAACACGAATCTTGCGCCCGTCCTCCAGGATCCGGAAACCGACCCGGTCCCCCTTGCCAGTGGCCTCGTTGTACAGCGCCACGTTGGAGACATGCAGCGGCATCTCCTTGTCGATGATCCCCCCCGGGGTGCCGGTGTTGGGGTTGGGCTTCTGGTGCTTCTTGACCACGTTCACGTTCTCCACGTAGATACGCTGGTCGTCCAGCACCCGCAACACCTGGCCACGCTTGCCCCGATCCTTGCCGGCAATCACGATCACCTCGTCACCCTTTCTGATCTTCCTCATGGTGGCCTACCTCGCTACAGCACTTCCGGCGCCAGAGAGACTATCTTCATGAAGTTCTCGGTACGCAGCTCACGGGTTACGGGGCCGAAAATGCGGGTGCCGATGGGCTGGTTCTGGTTGTTCAGCAGCACCGCCGCGTTGCTGTCGAAGCGGATGAGCGATCCATCCTTGCGCCGCACCCCCTTCCTGGTGCGCACCACCACCGCGTTGTAAACCTCGCCCTTCTTCACCTTGCTGCGGGGAATGGCCTCCTTGACGCTGACCTTGATAATGTCACCCACCCCGGCATAGCGGCGCTTGGAACCACCCAGCACCTTTATGCACTGCACGCGGCGCGCCCCGCTGTTGTCGGCCACCTCCAGGTTGGTCTGCATCTGTATCATCGGCCCGTCTCCAAACCCTCGAAAAACAATGAGTCGCCCAAAGGACAAATGCCCCGTTAAAAGACGGAGCATGTTAGCATAAAAAAACATCTCCCCCAACCTCTTTTTTCACGATCCTGCCGCAAAAGGGTGGAGCAGATCTCGGTGGAATTCACGCTGACGAAGCACCGCCGGAAGGCGGTGCTCCGGAGATGCCCGATCAGCGCGGCGGCGCGGGATCGGGCGGAATATCGGGTCTTCCCCAAATCGTGTGGGTAAAATGGTGAATCATCCTTGACCGGCGGAATACACGCCACATACTCGGTAGCCAGAAGGGGATTGGGGCTGTCTGGCTGGAGACCGACGGATATCCATTACCTGCGCGAATGGCAAGTGGTCCGGCAATCCCAAAGTGTCCCCAATCCCCTTCTGCCGACCATCTTCCGGCGTGCATTCCGCCGGTCAAGGACGAAGCCGCTACGCGGTGATTCACCATTTTACCCACACGATTTGGGGAAGACCCGACATATCAATCCGTGCTGCCGATCACCTCGACCAGCCGCCAGCTCTTGGTGCGCGACAAGGGACGGCACTCCGCGATCACCACGGTATCGCCCTCCCGGCACACGTTCTCCTCGTCGTGGGCATGCAGCTTGGTGGAGCGCTTTACATACTTTCCATATAGCGGATGGGCCACCTTGCGCTCCACCAGGACGGTAATGGTCTTGTCCATCCTGTTGCTCACCACGCGCCCGGTAACGGTGCGGGTCACCTTGGTCTGCTGCTCACTCATCTGGCCTCACCCTGCTGCTTCATGATGGTCTTGATCCGTGCAATGTCCCTGCGGTTCTGCCTCATCAGATGGGGCTTGGCCATCTGGCCGGCGGCGCGCTGCATACGCAGGTTGAACTGCTCCTTGAGCAACCCGAGCAGCTCCTCCTGCAACTCGGCCGCTGTCTTCTCTCTCAGCTCTGACGCTTTCATCATTACAGTACCGTACGCGTTACGAAGGTGGTCTTGACCGGAAGCTTGGCCGCCGCCAGGCGGAACGCCTCGCGCGCCACATCCTCGGAGACGCCTTCCATCTCATACAACATCTTGCCCGGCTGGACCAGGGAGACCCAGTACTCTACCGAGCCCTTGCCCTTGCCCATGCGCACCTCGAGGGGCTTCTTGGTAATGGGCTTGTCGGGAAAGATCCGGATCCAGATCTTGCCGCCACGCTTGATGTGGCGGGTCATGGCGCGGCGCGCCGCCTCGATCTGGCGCGCGGTGATCCTGCCACGGGTGGTGGCCTTCAAACCGTACTGGCCGAAGCTGACCCTGTTGCCGTTGGTGGCCAACCCGCGGTTGCGCCCCTTCTGCTGTTTGCGAAACTTGGTCCGTTTTGGCTGCAGCATGAGTGGTTCCCCTTATCTGGCGGCGGCCCTGGGCTTCTCGGGAGCGGTCCCCGACGCCTGCTCGCTGTCCAGCACCTCTCCCTTGAAGATCCATACCTTGATACCGATCACGCCATAGGTGGTATGGGCCTGCGCCACCCCGTAGTCGATATCCGCACGCAGGGTATGCAGCGGAACCCGTCCCTCGCGGTACCACTCACTGCGCGCGATCTCGGCGCCGTTGAGCCGCCCCGCGACGTTGATTCTCACTCCCTGGGCACCGAGACGCATGGAGTTGCCCACCGCCCGCTTCATGGCGCGCCGGAACATGATCCGCTTCTCCAGCTGCTGGGCGATCCCCTGCGCCACCAGGGTGGCGTCCAGCTCCGGCTTGCGGATCTCCTCGATGTTGATATGCACCGGGGCGCCCACCATGCGGCTGACCTCCTGGCGAAGCTTCTCGATATCCTCTCCCTTCTTGCCGATCACGATGCCGGGGCGCGCGGTGTGGATGGTGACCCGCACGTTGCGCGCCGGGCGCTCGATCTGGATGCGGCTCACCGATGCCCCGGCAAGCCTCTTCTGCAGAAAATCGCGCACCTGCAGATCGTTGTTGAGCAGATCCGCATAGTCCCTGGAATCCGCGTACCATTTTGACGTCCAGTCCTTGACGATTCCCAGACGTATCCCGGTTGGATGTACTTTCTGCCCCATGGCTGACTCTCTGTTATCGATCGGACACAACCACGGTGATGTGGCTGGTACGTTTCAAAATGCGATTTCCTCGCCCCTTGGCCCGGGCGCGCATGCGCTTGTAGGTCGGGCCCTCGTCCACATAGATCCTTGCCACCCGGAGCTCGTCGATGTCGGCCCCCTCGTTGTGCTCCGCATTGGCGATGGCGGACTCGAGCACCTTCTTCACTATCGCCGCAGCCTTCTTGCTGCTGAACGACAGGATCTGCAGGGCGCTCTCCAGCGACTTACCGCGGATCATGTCGGCCACCAGGCGGGTCTTCTGCGGAGAGACCCGGGCAAACCGTAGTTTTGCTACTGCTTCCATGGACCTTACCCTATCTGGACTTCTTGTCAGCCATGTGGCCGCGGTAGGTGCGGGTGGGAGCAAACTCCCCCAGCTTGTGGCCCACCATGTTCTCGGTGATCAGCACCGGAACATGCGCCCTGCCATTGTGGATAGCGATGGTCAGACCGATCATGTCCGGCAGGATCATGGAGCGGCGTGACCAGGTCTTGATGGGTTTCTTGCTGTTGGAGGCGCGTGCCTCCTCCACCTTCTTGGCCAGATGCAGATCCACAAATGGCCCCTTTTTTACTGAACGCGGCATACCGGCTGTTACTCTTCTGTAAGTCTAAAGTCAGTTACTTGCCATGACGGCGACGAACGATCATCGAATCGGTGCGCTTGTTGCTCCGGGTCCTGTACCCCTTGGTGGGGGTGCCCCAGGGGGAAACCGGGTGGCGGCCACCGGAGGTGCGGCCCTCTCCACCTCCGTGGGGATGGTCCACCGGATTCATGGCCACGCCCCGCACCGTCGGGCGCACGCCCCTCCAGCGTTTGGCGCCGGCCTTGCCCAGCTTGCGCAGGGCATGCTCCGGGTTGCTAACCTCGCCGATGGTGGCGCGGCACTCGGACAGTACCTTGCGCATCTCTCCGGAGCGCAGCCGCAATGTGGCATGACGCCCTTCCCGCGCCACCAGCTGTACCGCGGCGCCGGCGCTGCGCGCCAGCTGGGCGCCCTTGCCCGGCCGCAGCTCCACGCAGTGAACCGTGGTGCCCACCGGTATGTCCTGCAGGGTCAGGGTGTTGCCGGGCTTGATGGGAGCTCCCTGGCCGGAGATGATCTGGCTGCCGGCGCTCACCCCCTTGGGGGCGATGATGTAGCGCCGCTCGCCATCGGCATAACGCACCAGGGCGATATGGGCGCTGCGGTTGGGATCGTACTCGATCCGCTCCACCTGGCCCGGCACTCCATCCTTGTTGCGCTTGAAGTCGATGATGCGGTACTTCTGTTTGTGACCGCCGCCCCGGTGACGGCAGGTGATGCGCCCCTTGTTGTTGCGCCCACCGGTCTTGCTCTTCTTCTCCAGCAGAGGCTCGTGGGGTCTACCCCGGTGCAGGCCGGGGGTGGTCACCCGCACCACGAAACGGCGCCCTGCCGAGGTCGGTTTTGCCTTGACGACTGCCATGGTGGCTCTCCTCTAACCCAACTCTTCGGCCATGAAGCCGATATCCTGGCCCGGCCTGAGCGTCACGTACGCCTTGCGGGTGGCGCGCCGCCGCCCGGAACGCATTCCGAAACGCTTTTTCTTGCCCTTGATATTGCAGATGTTCACCGACTGAACCTCTACCTCAAACAGCTGCTCCACCGCCTGCTTCACCTCCGGCTTGGTGGCGTCGGCGGCCACCTTGAACACCACCTGGTTGTTCTTCTCCGTAGCGAGAGTGGCCTTCTCCGATACCAGCGGCGCCAGCAGCACCTTGAACAGCCGCTCCTGATTCATGACAGCCTCTCCTCGATTTTGCGCAGCGCGCCTTCGGTCATGAGCACCTTTTCGTAGCCAATCAGGCTCACCGGGTCGAGCGCTTCCACATCGCACACCCCGACCCGGTGCAGGTTGCGGGAGGCGAGGTAGGTGTTCTCATCCAGCTCGTCCACCACCAGCAGCACATCCTCCACCCCGAAACCGTCCAGCAGCTCCACCAGCCGCTTGGTGCGGGGCTCCGCCACCTCCAGCCTGTCCACCACCAGCAGCCGCTCCTGGCGCACCAGCTCGGAGAGGATGGAGCGCAGCGCCGCGCGGTAGGCCTTGCGGTTCACCTTCTGGGTGAAATCCCGTGGCGTGGCGGCGAACACCTTGCCACCCCCGCGCCACAACGGGCTGCGGATGGTGCCGGCGCGCGCCCGGCCGGTTCCCTTCTGGCGCCACGGCTTGGCGCCGCCGCCCCTCACCGCCGAACGGTTTTTCTGCGCCTTGGTGCCGGCACGGGCGCCCGCCAGGTAGGCTGTCACCACCTGGTGAACCAGCGGCTCATTGAAGTCACGCGCGAACACCGCGTCGGAGAGCTCGATGGCGCTCCCGGTGCCGGTAGTCGTAGCCAGTTTCAACTCCATCTCTCTCACTCTCCTCGGGAAGCCTTCACCGCCGGGCACACCAGCAGGTCTCCCCCGCGCGCGCCCGGCACGGCGCCCTTGACCAGCAGCAGGTTGCGCTCGGCGTCCACCCGCACTACCTCCAGGTTCTGGACGGTGACCCGGCAGTTGCCCATGTGACCGGCCATCTTCTTGCCCTTGAACACCTTGCCGGGGCTCTGGTTCTGCCCGATGGAGCCAGGGGTACGGTGGGAGAGCGAGTTGCCATGGGTGGCATCCTTGCCACGGAAGTTGTGGCGCTTGATGGTGCCCGCAAACCCCTTGCCGATGGAGGTTCCGGTGACATCCACCTTCTGCCCGTCGGAGAAGATGTCCACCTTGATCTCGCCCCCCGGGGCCAGCTCTTCACCCTCGCCATCCGCCAGGCGGAACTCCCACAACCCGCGACCGGCGGTCACCCCGGCCTTGGCGAAATGCCCCGCAGCCGGCTTGGTGACCCGCGAGGCGCGCCGCGTGCCGGTGGTCACCTGCACCGCGCGGTAGCCATCCACCTCGTCACTCTTCACCTGGGTGATGCGGTTGGGCTGCACCTCGATCACGGTTACCGGGACGGAGACGCCATCCTCGGTAAATATGCGGGTCATCCCGGCCTTGCGTCCAACTACCCCAATACTCATCTCTCTCTAACCTCTGGTTACCCGGCCCGCCTCAGTTCAGCTTGATCTGCACATCCACGCCGGTGGCCAGATCCAGCTTCATCAGGGCATCCACCGTCTTGTCCGTGGGATCCACTATGTCCATCAGCCGTTTGTGGGTGCGCAGTTCATACTGGTCCCGGGCGTCCTTGTTTACGTGCGGCGAGATCAGCACCGTAAAGCGCTCGATCTTGGTGGGCAGCGGAATCGGACCCAATACCTGCGCCCCGGTGCGCTTCGCGGTCTCCACGATCTCGCTGGCCGACTGATCGATCAGCCGGTGATCGAACGCCTTGAGACGGATGCGAATTCTCTGGTTGGTGGTAGCCATATCCGGTTACTCGATAATCTTCGACACGACGCCCGCACCAACAGTGCGGCCACCCTCGCGAATGGCAAAACGCAAACCCTCCTCCATGGCAATCGGCGCAATCAGCGATACCGTCATGTTCACGTTGTCTCCAGGCATCACCATCTCCGTGCCCTCCGGAAGGTCCACAGCACCCGTCACATCCGTCG